>JACPOT010000121.1 GCA_016191385.1 Chloroflexota bacterium
CGTCGGCCAGGGCGCGGTCGAGTCGATCATCGAGGCGCGCCGCGGTGGCGGGCCGTTCCGCTCGCTCGACGACCTCTGCCAGCGCATCGACCTCGGGAAGATCAACAAGCGGATGCTCGAATCGCTGATCAAGTGCGGCGCGTGCGACGCGTTCGGGCCGCGCCAGGCGATGCTCGACAAGCTCGATGCGGTGCTCGCGACGGCGCAGCGCGAGCAGAGGGACCGCGCCAGCGGGCAGGTCGGCCTGTTCGACCTGTTCGGTACCGCGGTCGAGGCGACGCGGATCGAGGGTACCGAGGCGCCGCGCCGGGAGCTGCTGGGCTGGGAGAAGGAGCTGCTCGGGATCTACCTATCGGACCACCCGCTGCAGGAGGTGACCGCGCGGCTTGGCGATGTCGTCACCGCATACCTCGCGGAGCTCAAGGACGCGGGGGACGACCTCGTCGTCGTCGGGTGCGTCGTCACGAGCGCGCGCAAGCACATCACCAAGAACAAGCAGCTGATGGTGTTCGCCCAGGTCGAGGATCTGACCGGCTCCGCCGAGGTGACCGTCTTCCCGCGGACCTACGAAGCGACGCACGAGGTCTGGAACGCCGATGAGATCCTCCTGATCATCGCGCGAGTCGAGCAGCGCGACGACGCGCCGCAGCTCCTGTGCGAGGACGCGGTGCGCTTCGACGACGCCGGGATACGAGCCGTGCGCGAGAAGCTCGACGAGCGCCGCGCGTTCCTCGCCCGGAAGGCGAAGTACGCCGGCCCGCGCCAGAACGGCGATCGCGCACCTGCCAACGGGAACGGAAACGGCCACGGCGCACGCGCGGCGGAGCGTCCGGTCGCGCCGGCCGCCGATGCGCCGCCCGTCCTCGTCCGGTTCCGCAGCGCGTTCGACTATGAGCGCTCACTCGCGCTCTTCCAGCGGATCCAGGTCGTGCTCGGCGCACATCCGGGCGCCTCGCGGGTGGCGCTCGAGCTGCCGCGCCGCCAAGGCTCGCCACAGCGCATCCCCACGCCATTCCGCGTAGAGATCTCCGACGCCCTCTCGGCGGAGATCGAGCGCGAGGTCGGCGACGTCGTCGAGGTCGTGGTCGGCGGATAGCGTGGCCGAGGGCGATACCGACGAATTCCTGGACCGGGTCGCGCACGAGCTCAAGACGCCGCTGACCCCTCTCAAGGCCGTCGCGCAGCTCGCCCGCTCGCGCCTGCGTCGCGCGCGCTCCGGTGAACGCGACCTGGATCTCGAGCAGCTCGACGTGAGCCTCGCCACCATCGACCGGCAGGTCGACCGCATGGCCCGCCTGGTGACCGACGTCCTCGAGGTGTCGCGGATCGCCCGCGGGCGCTTTGCGCTGCAGAAGACCGAGTTCGACCTCGTCGAGATCGTGCGCGGGGTGGTGAAGCGGATCTCGGAGCAGCCCGGAGATGAGGAGCGGCACCACATCGAGCTCGAGGCTCCGGATGCGCTCCGGCTGACGGGCGATCGCGAGCGCATCGAACAGGTCATCTCGCACCTCGTCGCGAATGCGGTGAAGTTCTCGCCACAGGGCGGCACGGTGCGCGTGCATGTGGAGCAGAGGGGCGCCGAGGCCTCGGTCACCGTCACCGACGAGGGCATCGGGATCTCGGCCGAGGATATCGCGCGGCTTGGGACGAGGCCGTTCGTGCGCGCGGAGCGCGCGAAGGGCTACGCGGGGATCGGCGCCGGGCTCTACCTCGCACGGGTCGTAGCCGAGGGCCACGGGGGCCGGATGGAGATCACGAGCGAAGGGGACGACAAGGGGACGACGGCGCGACTGACGCTCGCGCTCTGACCGGTGCCGGAGGAGGGGATCGAACCCTCACGGGCTTGCGCCCACGGGTGTTTGAGACCCGCGCGGTTCCCAGTTACGCCACTCCGGCGTGAAGACATCAATTGTCGCAGACTCGCGCCGTGACGAATACGTCGCGCGGCACGTCGAGCGGCGGAGTGCCCGATCCAAAGTGGGCCGAGGTCGACCGATTCATCACGGACATCGTCGCCAAGCCCGCGCCGTACTTCCAGGCGGCGCTCGACGCGAGCGATGCCGCGGGTCTCCCCGCCATCAGCGTCTCAGCGCCGCAGGGGAAGCTCCTCCATCTGATCGCGCGCGCGATGAACGCGAAGCGGATCCTCGAGATCGGGACGCTCGGCGGCTACAGCGGAACGTGGCTCGCGACGGCGCTTCCAGAGGATGGCCGGCTCGTGACCCTCGAG
>JACPOT010000003.1 GCA_016191385.1 Chloroflexota bacterium
GCGACCCACGCCGACAACGACGATGTCGGCCGTTCGCGTGAAGCGCTCCAGATCAGTGGTCCTCTTATGCGCGATCGTGACCGTCGCGTCCTCCTTCAACAGGAGGTAGGCGGCAGGCCGGCCGATGACCGTGCTCCTTCCGATGACGACGGCGTGGCGGCCGCTCATCGGCACTTCGTAGAACTTGAGGAGCTCGACGACCGCCTCGGCGGTGGAAGGCACGAACCGCGGGCGGCCGTCGGCGAGCCAGCCGACGCTGAACGGGTGCATCCCTTCGACGTCCTTGGCGACGGAGATGTGGTCGACGATGTGACCTTCATCGAGCGAGCCGGGCAGCGGGGTCAGCAGGATCGTCCCGTGGACCGCCGGGTCGGCGCCGAGATCTTCCAGCTTCGTCTTGAGCTCTGCCTGGGTAGCCTCGCGCGGGAGCGCCGCGTGCGAGACCGCGATCCCCATCGGCTTTCCGGCATTGGCCAGTCGCTCGGAATACGCCAGCGCGGAGGGGTCGGCGCCGACGGAGACGATGGTGAGTCGGGGATGGACACCGTGCATCGCCAGCGTCTCGATACGCGCGGCTGTCGCGGAACGGATCCTCTCGGCAAGCGGCCTTCCGTGAAGCAGCCGCGCCATCGCTAGCGCGCGATCCGCGACTCGACGAACTGGACGACCCTCTCGCGCTGCGCCTCGGAACCGTCGAGCGCTCGGTCGAGCTCCTCCGAGAGCGCCTTCACCTGCTCCGCGTTCTCGATCGAGGCGAGGTTGATTATCACGTTCTCCGCGGCGCCGCGAAGCGCCGTTTCCGCCATGAGCGCGCCGACACCGATGTCGCTGATCGTGGCCGGATTCGCCTCGGACATGACCTTTTCGCACAGATCGAGCAAGCGGCGCGCGGTGCTGGCGACCTCGAGCGGTACCTTCGCGGCTCCGACGAGGCCCGCCTGCATGCGCTCCTTGCGCCTCGCCTTCTCGTCCGGAGTGGCGCGCGCCATCTTCATCGCCGCCGCCACGCGGCCGAATGCGGCGCTGTCGTCGTCGACGAGGCGGAGGAAGTCGACGCGCAGGCCGTCGAGCTCCGCGATGCGTTCCGTGAGCGGCTCTGGAGCCTTTTTCTCCGAGATCCGCAGCACCATGGCGCAGAGCGCCGCACCGAGCGCTCCCGCGTATGCGGCGGCGCTGCCGCCGCCCGGGACCGGCCGCTCCGACGCGAGGTCCTCGGTGAACTCTCGGAGCGTGCGATCGATCAGCCGGTCCGTCACCGGATCGAGTATGCTTGGGCCGCGCAGCCCTTTCATCACGATCCGCTGAGGGAACCGGCCCGATGACGCGGAGGCGACCAGCGGAGTCCCGCTCGGTGCCACTTCCGGCCCTCGCGCGGGGAAAGATGAGAGAGGACACATGAAGACAACGGTCATCGGCGCGTTCCCCAAGATCTCGGACGATCCCACTGGTCAGGAGCTGCGCCGCGCGCTGCACCGTCACGACCGCAAGGAGGTCGACGACGAAGCGCTGGACGTCGCATTCGACGCGACGACGCGCGCAGCCATCGCGGAGATGGAGCACGCTGGGATCGACGTGATCAACGACGGGCAGATCCGCTGGGACGATCTATGCGCGGCATTCGCGCGCGCGTGGGGCGGGCTCTCGCGCGGGCCGCTCGAGCGCTTCTACGACAACAACACCTATTACCGGCAGCCGGTCATCGAGAAGGCCATAACGACGCACGGCCGGACGCTCGTCGGCGACTACAAGGCCGCGAGGGCGATGACAAAGAAGCCGCTCAAGGGCGCCGTCTGCGGGCCGCTGACGTTCGCGACGCTCACCGCCGAGGACCGCGCCTACAAGACGCTCGACGAGCGCACCCTCGCCATCGCCGACGCCACCGCGTCTGAGATCCGCGGTCTCGGTGCTGCCGGCGCGACGCTCGTCGATGTCGAAGAGCCCGCCCTCGTCGCGCGTCCGGACCTCGTCCCGCTCGCGCGGCGCGCGTACGAGCGCCTCGCGGCCGCGGGCGTCCCGCTCGCGCTGCAGGCTTACTTCTTCTCGGCCGACCGCATCCTCGACGAGCTCGCCTCTTTCCCGGTCGCGCAGGTCGGCATCGACCTCCGCAGCCGTGACAGCAAGGCACTCGACCGCATCGAGGCGCTCAAGGGCAAGACCGTCGTGCTCGGCGTCGTCGACGCCCGCAACACGCGTCTCGAATCGGCGAGCGACGTCGCGCGGGACATCGAGCGCGCGCTGCGCGCACTCGGGCCGGAGCACGTGTGGGTCGCGCCGACCACCGGGCTCGAGTACCTGCCGCACGACATCGCGTCCAGGAAGCTCGCGGTTCTCGTCGAAGGAGCGCGCGCGGCGGCGGGGGTGCCGGCATGACCGACGTACTGCTCACGACCACCGTTGGATCCTTCGGCAAGCCCGAGTACCTGCAGACGGCGCGCAACGCGTTCTCGCGGGGGAAGCTGTCCGAGAGCGAGCTCACGGAGCTCGAGCGCAAGGCCACCCGGGAGTGGATCCAGCGCCAGGAGGAGGTCGGGCTCGACATCCTCGTCGACGGCGAGATGTACCGCGGCGACATGGTCGCGTACTTCGCCGACCTGCTCGAGGGCTTCCGCAACGGTGGCCTCGTGCGGTCCTACGGCAACCGCTACTACCACAAGCCGATCATCTCGGGGAAGCTGAAGCGGCCGAACCCGATGACGGTCGAGTGGTTCACATACGCGCAGTCGCTCACGCGGAAGCCGGTGAAGGGGATGCTGACCGGCCCGTACACGATGCTCGACTGGTCATTCAACGAGGCGTATCCGACCCGGCGCGACGCGGCGCTCGCCCTCGCGGAGGTGATCCGCCAGGAGGCCGAAGACCTGCAGGCTGCGGGCGCGCAGTACATCCAGATCGACGAGCCCGCGATCCACGCGCGGCCCGAGGAGATCGGCATCGCCATCGAGGCCATGGGCATCGTCACTCAGAACCTGAAGGCCAAGACCATCTCGCACATCTGCTACGGCGACTTCGCCGCGATCTACCCCGAGGTCCTCGACCTACCGGTCGACCAGCTCGACCTCGCGATGGCCAACTACGAGTACCGCTGGCTGGACCTGTTCGACGAGCACCCCTTCACCAAAGAGCTCGCCATCGGGATCGTCGACGTGCACAAGCACGAGCTCGAGTCGGTCGCGGAGGCGGCCGAGGGCATCCGCAAGGGGCTCAAGTACGTGAGCGCGGATCGGCTGTACCCGCATCCGGACTGCGGCCTCAAGACCCGCACGGTCGACGAGACGATCGCGAAGTGCCGTGTGGTGGTGGAGGCTGCGAAGCAGGTGCGAGCGGAGCTGAAAGCGCCCGCGGCTCCTACGAGGGAGGTACCGGCCTAGCGCCCGTAGAGGTCGAGCACCTCGCGCCGGAAGGGGACCTTCGCTTTGGCGCGCAGGTCCTCGAAGGCTTCGAAGTCCCACTCGCCGACGAACGTCACGGCCACGCCGGGCTTGCCCATGCGGCCCGTTCGCCCGATACGGTGCGTGAACGTCTCGGGGTCCTCGGGCAGGTCGAAGTTCACGACATGGCTGATGTCCTCGATGTGCAGCCCTCGCGCGGCGACGTTGGTCGCGACGAGGATCGGGATCTTGCCGTTCTTGAAGCTCTCGAGCGTGGCCTCGCGCTCGCGCTGGGAGAGGTCGCCGTGGATGGCCTCGGCCTTGTGTCCGCGGCGCTGAAGAGTGCGAACGAGGTCGTCGACCCCGCGCTTGGTATGGCGGAAGACGAGGACCTGGTCGAACTCGGCGCGGCCGAGGAGCTCTTCGAGCGCGCGCACCTTGTCGTCCTCGAGCACCTCGACCCACAGCTGCTCCACGTTCTCGACGGTCTTGTGATCGGGGTCGATGGCGATGGAGACCGCGTCGCGCATGAAGCGGCCCGCGAGGTCGCGGATCTCCCACGCCAGCGTCGCGCTGAAGAGTGCGGTCTGGTGCCGCCCGCGGATCTTGCGGAGGAGACGGCGCACTTCGGGGGCGAAGCCCATGTCGAGGAGGCGGTCGGCCTCGTCGAGGATGACGATCTCGATGCCGTCGAGGTCGAGGGTGCCTCGGTCGATGTGGTCGAGGACCCGGCCTGGCGTGCCGATGACGATGCCGACGCCGCGACGGAGCGCGCGGTCCTGCGCTCCATACGACACGCCGCCGTAGATCGCCGCTTCGCGCGGATCGCGGTACTTGCCGAGCGCTGCGAACTCACGCGTCACCTGCACGGCGAGCTCACGCGTCGGGACGATCACGAGGGCCTGGGGCCGCTTCGCTCCGGGCGCGACGCGCTCGAGGATGGGGATCGCGAACGCGGCGGTCTTGCCGGTCCCCGTCTGCGCCTGCGCGAGAAGATCGCGGCCGGACTGCACGATGGGGATCGCCTGCTCCTGCACCGGGGTCGGTGTCATCCAGCCGAGCTCGTCGATCGCGCGGGAGACGTCCGAGTTGATCGTGAGAGGGCCGAAGGAGGAGGTACGCGGTCTCTGGTCGGTCGCTAAGGCCAATGGTTCTCCGTGCTGTTTAGGGGAACTGTATCAGAGCTCTCCGCGTCGCCGACGGAGCTCGTCGAGGATCGCCGCCGTCGATGACGTCCCGAGGCGCGACGCGCCGGCGGCGATCATCTCGAGCGCGTCCAGTCCCACGATCGACGCGATCTCGCGCTCGACCGTCTTGAGGTCGCCGTCGACGAGCGCGCCGATGTTGATGACCATGTCGAGCTCGTTCGCGCCGTCGCGCAGCGCGGTCGCCGCGGTCGAGATCTTGACCTCGGGAGACTGCCCGCCGTGCGGGAACCCGATCACGGTCGACCGGCCCACGGATGTCCCCTGCAGCAGCCGCGCGGTCAGCGGGACGTAGAACGGCTTGACCACGACGGACGCGATGTGCTCGCGGCGCGCGATCGCGCACGCGTCCACGACATCGTGCTCGCCCTGCGTCGGCTTGAGCACGGAGTGATCGAGCATCGCCGCGAGCTCGGGGACCGTCGGGAGAGCGCGTGGATCGGTGCGCACGTCCACGGCCTCATTCTCGCGCTAGGCTGGCTTGGATGCCCGGCTCGTTCCTGATCGCTCGCGTTATCGGCATCGACATCCGCGTCCACTTCTCGTGGTTCCTCATCTTCGGGCTCATCCTCTTCACGTACTCGGATCCGAACGGCGGCCTGTTCTCGCAGGTGCGCCCGACGTGGTCGGACCAGAAGCTCGTGATCGTCGCGGGCATCTACGCGGTCCTCTTCTTCCTGTCGATCGTGGCGCACGAGCTCGCGCACGCCGCGGTCGCGCGCGCGTTCCGCATGCCGGTGTCATCCATCACGCTCTTCCTCCTCGGAGGCGTCGCGAACCTCGCGAAGGAGCCACCCAGCGCGCGCGCGGAATTCCTCATGGCCATCGCCGGGCCCGCGACGAGCCTCGTCATCGGCGGGGTCGGCCTCGGCATCGCGCAGGTCGCGGACGAGGTCGTGCTGCGTCAGGCCGCGCTGGATCCGGTCGGCGTCGTCGCCTTCTACCTCGGCCTGACGAACCTCCTTCTCGCCGGCTTCAACATGATCCCCGGGTATCCGCTCGACGGCGGCCGCGTCCTCCGCTCGGTCGTGTGGGGCATCGTCCGCGAGCGGACCCGAGCGACACGCGTCGCCGCGCGCGGAGGTCAGGTCGTCGCGGGCCTGCTCGTCCTCGTCGGCGCCTGGCGCGTCTTCGTCCTGGACGAGACCTTCGGCGGCCTGTGGACGGCGCTGATCGCGTATTTCCTCTACAACGCCGCGTCCGCATCCCTCCAGCAGGAACGGGTGGCGGGCATGGTCGCGGGCGTCGAGGTCGGGCCGCTCATGAGCCGGCAGTTCGTGGCCGTGCCGCGCAACATGTCGATCGCCGAGCTCGTCGACGGCCACATGCTCCCGAACAACGCCCGGGCCGTCGCCGTCGTCGACGCAGGCCGGCTGCGCGGCATCGTGTCCGTCGCCGATCTCCGCAAGGTGCCCCAGGCGGAGTGGCCGGTGACCGGCGTCCAGACCGTCATGACCCCGGCCAGCGCGATCCCATCGCTCTCGCCGACCTCACGTCTCATGACCGCGATCGAGCGGTTCGGCTCGACGGACCTGCCGCTCCTCCCCGTGGTCGAGGACGAGGTGATCGTCGGCGTGCTCGACCGCGAGTCGGTCCTCAGCTACATGCGGATGCGCGAGGTCCTCGGGCACCGGAAGCCCTAGAGGGTCAGGCGACCCCCAGCGCGTGCACCGGCGCGTCGCCGCCGGGCGCGACTTCCAGCAGCTTCGAGAGCGGCAGTTCCATGAACACCTCGACGACGGCGGGATCGAACTGCGTCCCGCTGGCAGCGAGGATCTCGGCGCGGGCGCTGACGGGATCGAGCGCCCTTCGGTATGGGCGGTCAGAGGTCATCGCGTCGAACGCGTCCGCGACGGCGAACATGCGCGCCCCGAGCGGGATCTCGTCGCCGCGCAAGCCATCGGGGTAGCCGGTGCCGTCCCAGCGCTCGTGGTGGTGGCGGATGATCGCCGCGACCGCGCTGAGGTAGGGGACACCCGCGAGGATGCGCGCGCCGTACGACGGGTGCCGGCGCATGGCGGTCCATTCGCTCGTGCTGAGCGGTCCGACCTTCCGCAGGATGTCATCGGCCACGCCGATCTTGCCGATGTCGTGGAGGAGCGCACCGCGGAGGAGCGTCGCGCGCTCGGCGATGGGCACGTTGAGCTCCTGAGCGACGAGATCGAGGTACACGACGACGCGCCTCGCGTGACCCTCGGTCTCGCTGTCGCGGACGTCGAGCGCGTTCGAGAGGGCGCCCAGGGTCGCGTCGTAGCTCTTCTCCGTCTCCGCGAGGGCGGCCGCCAGCTCGAGCGAGCGACGCCGGATCTCGTGCGAAGACCTCGCGTACACGCCGCGCAGCACGAACCAGAGGAGCACCGCGCTCAAGGCCATGATCGCCGAGGTCATCAGCTGCATGGAGCGGACGGCCTCGTCGATCTTCGCCATGTCGCGCCACACGACCACCGCACCGCGGATGCCGTCGGGGAACCGCACGGGGATCCAGGATCCGAGCGCGCTCACCATGCGCGTCGGCGCCGCAGATGCGCTCGCCGCCGTGGCCGCGTGCGCGTGCTCGCCGCTCGCGATGGCCGCCGCGTCCGTTCCATAGCCGAAGATCGAGCGGCCGTCGGTGAATATCGTCTCGCGCTCCGACGCGGTGGCGCCGCCGATGGTCTTCCAGATCTGCGGGTCCTGCGGCCGCTCTCCGATGTCATTCGGGTCGTACGAGAAGACGACCGCGCCGTCGGGCCCGTAGAAGCGGGTGGCCACGATGTCGTAGACGGTGAAGTGGAACGCCACGACCATCTGGAGGAACGCGCTCTCGTCATTCGACAGTGGTCGCATGAAGACGTCCTCGGCGAAGACCGTTCCGAAGTGCTTCTCCACGGCGGAGCGCGTCTGCTCCGCGGTCTGCTCCTCGACGTAACGGCCCATGAGGAGACCCGTGGCCAGCGCGACCGCGGCCGCCGTCAGCGCCAGCACCGTCGCCAGCGCGACCGAGAACCGGCCTACGGGTCCGAGGCCTCTCCCCACGACCGAACTACGCGACCGAGACTTCGCTGGATGAGTGTCAGACGGGGCTCGGCCGGTGTCCCTCTTCGCCGCTGGCGCCGGCCAGCAGCTCGACGGCATGCGCGAGCACGGGTACGAGCACTTCGAGCGATTCGCGCACCGCGCGCGGCGATCCCGGAAGGTTCACTACCAATGAACGACCTACGGCCCCGGCTATACCTCGCGACAGCATCCCGTGAGGCGTCTTCAGGAGCGACCTCGCGCGGAGCGCCTCCGCGATCCCGGGGACCTCACGCTCGATGACCATGCGCGTCGCTTCCGGTGTCACGTCGTTCGGCGAGAGTCCGGTCCCGCCCGTGGTGAGCACGACGTTCGCGCCGCTACCGATCGCGCGGCGAATGGCGGCGACGATCAGGTCGACGTCGTCACGGACGAGATCCGCCGACACGACCTCGATCCCGCTCTTCTCGAGGGCTTCGCGCATCGCCGGACCGCTCTCGTCGGCGCGCTCCCCGCGCGCTCCCTTCGTGCTGGCGGTGATGATCGCCGCGCGGACGGGGACGCTCATTCGAGCTTGATGTGTCCGCTCTTGCCGCCGCTCTTCTCGACGAGCCGTACGTCCGTGAGACGCGCGCCGCGCTCGACGGCCTTCAGCATGTCGTAGAGCGTGAGGCCCGCGACCGTCACAGCGGTCATGGCCTCCATCTCCACTCCGGTCTGAGCGTTCGTCGCGGCCGTCGCCTCGATGGCGATCCCGTCGTCCTGGACGACGAGGTCCACGGTGACCTGCGTCAGCGGCAGCGGATGCGTGAGTGGGATGAGGTCGCTCGTGCGCTTGGCGCCCATGATCCCCGCGACGCGCGCCGCGGCGAGGACGTCGCCCTTCGGGGCCCTCCCGTCGCGGACGAGCGCGACGGTCTCGGGAGAGATCCGCAGCAGGCCGCGCGCGACCGCGCGCCGTTCCGTCGATGGCTTGCCACCCACATCGACCATGTGCGCGGCGCCCTTCTCATCGAGGTGGGTGAGCTTTTTCAACGATCCTCGGGGCTCTCCGTGAGGATCACGGTCACGGTCTCGCCGGCATCGACGTGCTTCGTGCCGGGCGGCAGGTCGATGAGGCAGTTCGCGAGCGACATGGAGCGGAGGATCCCGCTGCCCTGCGGCCCCGTCGTCGTGACGGCCCCGCGCGCGGCGTCGTGGATGCCCCGCGCGAAGAACCGCAGGTGCGCCGGCTTGTCGACGGTATCGAGCAGCGTCGCCTGAACGCGCGGGCGGTGCAGCCTGGTGCGCCCGGACATCTTGAGGAGCGCGGGTCGCACGAACATCTCGAAGGTCAGCAGCGCCGAGACCGGATTGCCCGGCAGGCCGAAGAACGGGATCCGCCGCGTGCCATCGCGAAGCTCGCCGAACGCCAGCGGCCGGCCGGGGCGGATCGCGATCGACCAGAGGTCGATGGTCCCGAGCTCGCCGACGACCGGCTTGACCCAGTCGTGGTCGCCGACCGAGACGCCGCCGCTCGTCACGATCGCGTCGGCATCCATCGCGTCGCGCAACGCCGCGCGCAGCGCGTCGGGCGTGTCGCGCACGATCGGCCGCAGCCAGGGGCCGCACCCACAGGCCCAGATCGCCGCCCCGAGCGAGTAGCGGTTCGAGTCGCGGATCTTCCCTGGTGCCGGTGCCTCGCCGACGTCCACGACCTCGTCACCGGTGGACAGCACCGCGACGCGCGGGCGGGCGATGACCAGCGGCTTGGGGCGGCCTATCGAAGCCAGCAGGCCCACTTCCGCGGCGCGGATGGTGGTCCCCGTGGTCAGCACCGTGCTGCCGCGCTTGAGGTCCTCGCCGGCCTCGCGGACGGAAAGGCCGCGCGGTGTCGCAGCGGTGATGGTCACGGTGCTCTCGCCGTTGTCGGTGTCCTCGACGCGCACGACCGTGTCGGCGCCATCGGGCATCGGCGCGCCCGTCATGATCCGCATGGCCTCGCCGTGGCGGATCCCACGATCCGGCACGCCGCCCGCGGCGACGGAGCCGACCACGCGCAGGCTCGCTGGCGCGCTGGCGACATCCTCGCCGCGCACCGCGTAGCCGTCCATCGCGGAGTTGCGGAACGGCGGGACGTCGCGGTCAGCGGTGACGTCCTCCGCGAGCGTGCGCCCGACCGCGTCGAGCAGCGGGACCTCGCGCGCCCCTAGTGGAGCGACGCCCGAGAGGATCCGCTCGAGCGCTTCCTCGACCGCGAGCAGGCGCTCCGCGGCACGCGCGGACGTAGGGCTGATGGCCATGGGCCCGATGTTAGGCGTGAACTTTGGCGAAACGGGAGAGCGAGAGGAACCCGATGGGCAGCGACGTCCGGCCGTCGAGCGCGAGGTCGGCGAGCACCTCGCCCATCACGCTCGCGAACTTGAATCCGTGGCCCGAGCACGCCGAGGCGAAGACGACACCGCGGTGCTCGGGGTGGCGATCGACGATGAAATGCTCGTCGGGCGTCTTCGTGTACATGCAGACCTTTGACGCGAACAATGGACCCTCGCCTTTGGGCATGAAGCGGCGGATGAAGCGCCGCACGCCGTCGTCCTCGCCGGGTCGAACGTCGCGGTCGAGGCGGTCGGGGTCGGTCACGTCGCCTGTGCCGTGGCGCGCGACCTTGAGTCCTTCGCCCGCCAAGTAGGGGAAGCCGTAGTAGCTGCCGTCGTCGGTCTCGACGAAATACACGGGAATGTCGCGGAACGCGCTCGCCTCCGCGGGCTCGTACCAGAACAGCGGCACGCGCTCGACCGCGACAGGAAGCGCGAGGTCGGGCACCAGGTCCGGCAGCCACGCACCGGCCGTGAGCACGAGGCTCGTCGCGCGATAGATGGTCCCACCGCGGGTTCGCACCGCATAGCTGAGTCCGTGGCGGTCCCAACGCTCCGCGCCATCGTCGAACTTGAGCACCGCGCCGTGCCGCTCGGCGATCGCGAGGTGCGCCGCGATGCACCGCTCGGGGAGCAGGTAGCCCGCCTTCTCTTCGACGATCGCGACGAGGCCGTCGCCGTTCAGCCAGGGATGCCGCCGCCGAAGCTCGCTCCCCTCGAGCACTTCGTGCGCGAGGCCGTGCTGCCGCACGCTGCGCAGCGACCCCTCCACGATCCCGGATCCCCGCGGGCCGGCATACAGGCCGCCGGTGCGGAACAGGAGCCGCTCGCCGCTCTCGCGCTCGAGCGCTTCCCACCGCTCCCACGCGCGCTGGAGCAGTGGGACGTAGTCGGTGTGCTCGAAGTACGCGGTGCGCGTGACCCGCGTGCGTCCTACGAAGGATCCCATCTCGTGGCCTCGTGAGAACCGTTCGATGCCGAGGACGCGCTTTCCGCGGCGCGCGAGCTCCGCGACCGCGGCGCTGCCGTCGGCGCCGAGCCCGACGACGATCGCGTCGTACGACACCGCTGGACGCTAGCGCAAGCCATGGGCGCGTCCTAGGCTCCGGTTCACTGTGATGATCGGGCAGCAGGGCGGGCTGACTCGTAGGCTCCTGGGCGCCGTTCGCTGCCCTTCAGGGGAACCGTCGCCCGCCCTGCCATCACGGCGGCGGTCTGACTTGATAGGAGCCGGTCCGGCTTGACCCGAGTGAGTCGCGTCGATCGCCGCCGCCTCGAGCATCGCAAGATCGGCGAGGAGGGTCGAGCGTGATCTGGATCGACGGCGAGGGCCCCGCCGTCCGCGTGCGGATCGGCGTGAACACGGGCGAGGCCGTGACCGGCTCCGCCGGCTCAGCGCAGTTCCTCGTGACCGGTCCGGCAGTGAATCTCGCCGCTCGGCTCCAGCAGGCAGCGGCGCCGGGCGAGATCGTGGTCGGCGACCTGACCAAGCGGCTGACCGCCGGCGGTGTGGATTACGGCGCAGCGCGCGAGATCGACGCCAAGGGCATCGGCCGCATCGCGGTGCACCCGGCGGAACGGATCCTCACGGAGACGCCGGAGCAGCACCGCGGGCTACCCGGCCTGCGCGCTCCGCTCATCGGTCGCGACCACGAGATGCGCACGCTCGTTCAGGCGCATGCGGGTCTCGTGAGGTCGGAACGGCCGCACCTGGTCACCATCTACGGTCCGGCGGGGTCGGGGAAGTCACGGCTCACGAAGGAGCTGCTCGACGTGATCGGCCACGAGCGCGCACGGAGCGGGCGTTGCCTCCCGTACGGCGAGGGCATCAGCTATTACCCGGTGCAGCTGATCCTCCGCGAAGACGCTGGCATCGGCATCAGCGAGCCCCGCGACTCCGCGATCGAGAAGCTGCGCGCGGCCGCTGTCACCGCCTTCGCTGGCGATCTGGAAGAGGCCGAGGGGGTGGCGCGACGGGTCAGCGTTCTGGCGGGCCTCCGCCGCTCCGATGAAGCGCTCCCCGAGGTGCAACCGACCGAGCTGCGCGACGAGCTGACGCTCGGGTTGCAGCGGTATCTCGAGCGGCGCTCAGCGGGCTCGCCGCTCGTTCTCATCTTCGAGGACATCCACTGGGCGGAGCCGGGCCTTCTCGACCTGATCGAGGGACTCGCGGAGTGGGCACGAGCGCCGCTCCTGTTGTTGTGCCTCGCGCGACCGGACTTCCGCGAGGTGCGGCCCACGTGGGGCAGCGCCGCGGCGAACGCGACCGCCATCTCGCTGTCGCCGCTGAACGCGGACGACACGCGGCGACTGATCGCCGAGCTTCTGGCGATCGACGATCTGTCGGAGCAGGTCCGGTCGGACGTGATCAGCCGCGCCGAGGGCAATCCGCTCTACGTGGAGGAGTTCCTCCGCATGCTCATGGAGACCGGACGTATCGAGAAGCGTGACGGTCGGTGGATCGCTAATGCATCGATGGCCAGCGTCGAGATACCTCCGACTTTGCAGGGCCTCATCACCGCGCGGCTCGACCGTGTCGAGCCCGAGGTGAAGGCGCTCCTCCAACGCGCATCGCTCGCGGGTCGTCTCTTCTCCACCGACGCGCTCACGGCGCTGGCGGAGGGCGCAAAGCCGGATCCATCACTGCTGCGTGACGCCATCCGGCGCGATCTGCTCGTCGAGGCCGACGAGCGCGCGCTCGGCTCGGGTCGCGTGTTCCGATTCAAGCACGTGCTCATCCGCGACGTCGCGTACTCGACCGTTCCGAAGGCCGAGCGCTCGCGCCTTCACGACCGCTATGGGCGTTGGCTCGAGACCTCGCTCGGGGACCGGCGCCACGAGATCGCCGACATCATCGCCTTCCACGCCGAGCAGGCCTTCCTTCTGGCGCGCGAGCTCGGTGGATCTAGCTCAGCGGGTCTCAGCCGCCGCGCGCTCGACCTGCTCCTCTCCGCGGGACGGAGCGCCCACGACCGGGCCGACGCCCACGCAGCCGCGAACCTCTACACACGCGCGAAGGTCGTCGCCGACGTCATCGGGGCCACTCCCCTGGAAGTGGCCGAGATCGCGGGCCGGATCGCGCTCTCGCGCGACGAGCTCCAGACCGAGCGCGTGTCGCGGGAGGACCTCATGCGGGCTATTGACCTCGCGCGTGCGGCCGCGCCGAACCCCGTCCTGCCCGAGCTGCTCATCCGGAGCCTGACGTTCGAGCGGCAGGCCGACGATGACGAGGGCGCTCGCGCGACGATCGAGGAGGCGCTCGCGACCGCGCGTGCAGCGGGTGATCCGGAGCAGATCGCCGAGGCTCTATTCCAGCGCGCGTTCCAGCGCTATTGGATCAACGACATCGATGCGATGTACGCGCTCCTGCTCGAGGGCCAGGAGTTCGTGCGCAGCGCGAATGTGAAACGCGGCGGCTACATCCTGTATTGGCTGGGGAAGGCGGCGATCTACCGCGGCGACCTGGCGGCGTACGCCCGCTTCGTCGAGGAGGCGATCGCCGCGTTGCCGAAGGGCTCCAAGTTCTATCGCGCCATCGGCATGTGGGGATCGGCAGGGCACGCGATGGATATCGGGGATCCCGAGCGGGCGCTTCCAGATGCCGAGCAGGCCAGAGACCTCTTCCGCGAGATGGGAAGGCCGGGGTTCATCGCCTCGGCGGGCTGGACGATGGCCGAGGCTCTACTCGAGCTCGGCGACCCAGCACGAGCCCGTGAGGTCCTCTCGGAGGCCGTCGACCTCTTCGTCCGCCGCGGCCAGCGGGGCCAGATCCCCGAGGTGCGCGCTCGGCTCGCTCGCGCTCTGGTGATGCTCGGCGATCTGCCGGCCGCCCGCGAGCAGGCCGAAGCGGCGCTCGCCGTCGTGCTGCGCACGGACGTCGAGTCGCGCTTCATCAGCGAGGTGGCGATGGGCGAGGTTCTCGATGCGGAAGGCGATGTCGCCGCAGCGGAGGCCCGTTTCCGGGAGGCCATCGCGATCCTCGAGCCGAGCGGCCTCGGCAATGTCCTCGCGGTCGCGCGCGAGCACTACGCCCGCTTCCTCCTTCATCGCGGCCGTGGCGACGAAGCGCGCGCGCAGCTCGAGAAGGCGCGCGCGTTCTGGCACGACCCGCTCGCCGACCGGCACCGCAAGCGGATCGATGCCCTTCTCGCGCAGACGACCGCCGTCAAGGCCTAGG
>JACPOT010000053.1 GCA_016191385.1 Chloroflexota bacterium
GGAGCCCTCATGCTCAGCGGCCTCGCCACGATAGGCCTAGCTGTCGTTCCGTGGTTCGCCGCGGCGGTGGTGCTGTGGTCCTTGGAAGGCGGCCTCGGCACCCTGTTCAACATCAACACCGGCAGCCTCCGTCAGGCGATCGTCCCCGAGCATCTCCTCGGCCGGATCCTCAGCATCGCGTCGGTCCTGGCGTGGTCCGCGAGCCCGCTCGGAGCGCTCGTCGGCGCGTTCGCGATCGAACGGACGGGCGACGTCTCCCTCGTGTACGTCGTGATCGGCGCGCTCGTCTCCGCCGTCGCGCTCTTCTTCTACCTGTTCACTTCGCTGGGCCACGCCGAGCGCTACCTCCGCGCGGAGCTGGGACCGGCGTGAGCGCGGCCGAGCGGATACGCGTCGGCGTCCTCTGCGGGGGCGCGTCCGCGGAGCGAGGGATATCCCTCGCGACCGGGATGCAGATCGCGGAGAACCTGCCCAAGGATCGCTACAAGGTCGTCCTGATCGACCCGCTCGCGCTCATGACCGGCAACCGCGCGCTCTCGGAGGAGCAGCGCGCGCAAGCGCGGGCTCTCGCGGAACGGTCGGGCCGCATCGATGCCCTCACCGACCGCGACCGCCGCGAGCTGCCGGCTGCGCTGCAGCAGCAGATCGAGCGCGCCGCCGCCGCGCTGGTCCCCGCGACGGCCGCGATGGGATCCACGGCCGGTGGGCCCATCGACGTCGCGTTCATCGCGCTCCACGGTCCGTGGGGCGAGGACGGGACGCTCCAGGGGATGCTTGAGCTGTTGGGCATCCCGTACGTCGGGTCGGGCGTGCTCGCGTCGTCGCTCGCGATGGACAAGGTGATGGCCAAGACCGTACTCGCGGCGAAGGGGCTCGACGTGCCACGCGAGGTCGTGATCACACGCGAGGCGTACGCGCGCGACCCCGCGGCAGCTGCGCGCGCGGTCCAGGAGTTGGGCTACCCGGCGTTCGTCAAGCCGGTGCGGCAGGGCTCGTCCTTCGGGGCCGGGATCGTCGAGCGAGCCGACGGGCTGGCGGCGGCCATCGCGGAGGCGCTTCGCTACGACGAGCGCGCGCTCGTCGAGGAGCGCCTCGAGGGGAACGAGCTCACGGTGGGTGTGATCGGCCGTGGCGACGACCTCACCGCGCTGCCCGTGATCGAGATCGTGACGAAGCGCACGTTCTTCGACTACCAGGCGAAGTACGACCCCGCGATCACGCAGGAGATCTGCCCGGCGCGCATCCCCGCGGAGCTCGCCCAGCGCGTGCAGGAGGTCGCCCTCCGCGCGCACCGCGCGCTCGGCTGCGCCCACTTCTCCCGCACGGACATGATCGCCTCCGCGCAGGGCCGGCTCGCGGTCCTCGAGGTCAACACCATCCCCGGGATGACGGCGAACAGCCTGCTCCCGAAGGCCGCGCGGGTCGCGGAGATCCCGTTCGGCTCGAGGACGCGGAGCGAGCCGGTCGCTAGGAGGGGGGCGCGGCCCGGACGCGGTCGGGGTCCCCGTCGCGGCGCCGATCCGGCGCGAGCGGCGGCCGCGGCGGTCGCGATCGTCTGTGCCGCGGGCATCGGGGTCCTCGCTTTCGGAGCCATCGAGCCGATCGCGGCGGTGGACGTCGCCGGTGCGCGCCATCTAGACCGGGCGGCCGCCGTGGCGACCACAGGGCTCGCGGGGCGGCCCGTTTTCCAGGCCAGCGCGGCCGCCGCGCGCGCCGCGCTCCTGCGCGAGCCGGCGGTGCGCGACGCGCGCGTGGACCTGGCGCTGCCGCACCAGGCCCGCGTAGAGCTTCGCGAGCGCGAGGCCGCGGGCCGGTGGATCGTCGGCGGCACGGAGTGGTTCGTCGATGCCGAGGGCGTCTTGTTCGGGTCGATCGACCCCACCGCCGCGCCGGCGCTCCGCGTGCGCGACCTGCGCCGCGGCGAGCGACAAGCGGGGGAGCGCCTCGAGCCGGCGCTCGTCTCCGCGGCCCTGCGGCTCGCGAAGATCGCGCCGGGCGAGCTCCGGGCCGACGCGACAGCCCCCGCGGTGCGCATCGAGCCGTCCGCGAACGGGATCGTGCTCGCCAGCGGTGGCGGCTGGGAGATCCGCTTCGGCACCGCGGATCGCATCGAGGACAAGCTCGCCCTGGCGCTGCGATTCCTGCGGGATCAGCCGGGGCGGCGGCTAGATTACGTCGACGTGCGCAGCGTGGACCGCATCGTCTTCAGCCCCGAATGACCCTCTGGCTCCCGCTCCTCGGCCTCATCGTCGGCGTCCTCGTCGGCCTCGCCTTCCGCATCACGCTCCCCATCGAGCTGGCGCGCTACACGGCCGTGGGGATCCTCGCGGCGCTCGACTCGATCCTGGGCGCCCTGCGCGCGGAGCTCGAGCGGCACTTCGACGCGCGCATCTTCCTCACGGGCTTCTACACCAACGCGCTGCTCGCGGGGGCGCTCACGTTCCTCGGCGACCGTCTCGGGATCGATCTCTACCTTGTCGCGCTGTTCGTCTTCGGGTGGCGGATCTTCCAGAACGTGGCCGTCATCCGGCGGCACTTCCTATAACGTGGGCGCGCATGCCTGACCAGTCGGTCATCGTCGCGATCGATATCGGCACGACGAAGGTGGCCGTTCTCATCGGCGAGCTCGAGGCCGCTGCCGCCAACGTCATCGGCATCGGCACAGCGCGCTCGGACGGGTTGCGCAAGGGCGTCGTCATCGACATCGACCGCACCGTCCAGGCCGTGAGCACCGCCGTCGAGGCCGCGGAGCGGATGTCGGGCTACAAGGTGCGCTCGGCGCTCGTCGGCGTCAGCGGCGGTCACATCAGCTCGCAGAGCAGCCGCGGCATGGTGGCCATCTCGGGCCGTCGTGACATCGGCCCCGACGACACGCAGCGGGCGATGGACGCGGCGCAGGCCGTGAGCATCCCGAACACGCGCGAGATCCTGCACGTGATGCCGCGCGGCTACATCGTCGACGGGCAGTCCGGAGTGCGCGATCCGATCGGCATGACCGCCGTCCGCCTCGAGGTCGAGGCGCACATCATCACCGCGGCCAGCACGAGTGTGCAGAACCTCGGCAAGTGCGTGCAGCGCGCGGGCGTGGCGGTGGATGGCTTGGTGCTCACTGCGCTCGCGACCGCCGAGGCGGTCCTCAGCGATGCCGATCGCGAGCTGGGCGTGGCGCTCGTCGACATCGGCGGCGACACCTCCGACGTCGCGGTGTTCCAGGACGGCGCGATCGCGCACGCGGCGACGATCCCGCTCGGCGGCCGGAGCATCACGAGCGACCTCGGGATCGTGCTGCGCGTCGCCCCGGAGAGCGCGGAGACGATCAAGACGCGCTACGCGACGGCGCTCCCCCTCGAGGTCGACCCCGATGAGGTCGTACAGATCACGTCCATCGGCGAGGAGCAGCCGCACGGGATCACGCGGCGGCACATCGCCGAGGTCGTCGAGTCGCGCGTGCAGGAGCTCTTCGATCTCGTCGCGGCCGAGATCGAGGCGGCAGGCGCGACGAACCGGCTCCAGGCGGGGATCGTCCTCACCGGCGGCGGAGCGCAGCTCCCCGGGATCGCGCGCGCCGCGCGGGACCAGCTGGGAATGGCGGCGCGCATCAGCGGGCCCCATGGACTGGGCGGGCTCACCGACCAGATCGCGGATCCGCCCTACGCCGCCGCGAGCGGCCTCCTCCTGTGGGGCGCGCGCAAGTGGACGGAAGAGGACGCGGGCGCGGGCGCGCGCGGCGATCGAGGGGGCTCGCTCTTCTCCTGGTTCGCGCGGCTGTTTAGGGGGCTTGTTCCCTGACTAATGGCCGTCGGCCGCGGCCCTTCGGGCTGCGGCTCGCGGCCTTCCGCTTCGCGGTCGAACTCGCTCGGACCGGCAAAGCCGGATCCTCGCTCGCCCCTACTGGAGCGCGCTGCCGAAGAGCGTCGCGAGCCCGAGGAACGCCATGAAGCCGCTCACATCCGTGATCGTCGTGAGGACGATCGACGACGACTGGGCGGGGTCCTGGCGGAACGCCTTCAGGATGATCGGCACGAGCGCGCCCGAGACCCCGGCGATGGACATCGCGATGATCATCGCCATCCCGATGACGGCCGTGAGCCTCCTTCACGATGAGGCGGGGCCAATGGCGCAGCGAGATCTCGCGGAGCGCGAGACCGCGCATCGACACCGCGAGGGCCTGCATGCCGCTGTTGCCGGACTGGCCGGCGACGACCGGGAGCAGGACGGCGAGGGCCGTGTACTGCGCGATGGTGTTCTCGAAGAGGCCCACGACGAACGCCGCGAGGAAGGCCGTCGCGAGGTTGATCTCGAGCCAGGGCAGGCGGCTGCGCACGGCGAAGGTGATGGGCGAGAGCGCGCGCTCGTCGCGACCGGCACCCACCATGGTCTGAAGGCCGGCCGTCGCGGCCGCCTCGCTCGCCGACATGAGTGTGGAGTGACGGATGACGCCGATGAGCCTGCTGGCGCCGTCAACGACCGGAAGGGACGCGATGCGCTGCCCGGCGATCGCTGCCGCGATCTCCTCGCGGGTGGCCTGGGCGATGACCGAGACGCGCGGGCCCGCCGCGATGGCCTGCAGGCGCTGAGCGGGCTGGGCGGTGACGATCTCAGAGAGCGGGACGGCTCCGCTGAGGCGCCCTTCCGCGTCGGAGAGGAACACGGTGTCGAACTCCTTCTCCTTGAAGGTGCGCAGCCGTGCCAGGGCGTCTTCCACGGTCATGTCGGCGCGGAAGGCCGTGATGCGCGGGTCCATGAGCGCCCCGGCGGTGTCGGGCGCGAAGGCGAAGAGCTCGAGGATGTCCGTCCGCAGGCCCCCCGGCAGGGCGTCCAGGACGCGCTGGCGGGCGTCGGGCTCGACCGCGGCCAGGACGTGGGCGGCGCGGTTGTGCGACAGGGCTCCGAGGACCGGGCCGATGGCCCCCTCCGGGAGGGCGGCGAGAAGTGCCGCGGCCTCGCGGACACCGAGACGGTCCAGCTCGGCCGCGGCCTGGGCCGGCGGCATCGCCGCGAGGGCTATCCCGGGGGTGGTCGTCTCCGTCGTCATGAGGCGCGGGCATCGTGGCGGGTCGGAGCCCTGTAACGCAAGACCCCGGAATCTATTTGACCTCGCGTTGAATGGACGGCGGGGGGTATAGTCCCCGCAACTGAATACGTAGCCAAAGCGTGCGCTCAGGGGAGGGGCGGCGCCCAGGCCACAACGGCGCAAAGGAGGCCCCTCCCATATGCCGATCCGTTCGGACATAGAGAACTTCGCCCTCATCAAGGTCGTTGGTGTGGGCGGCGGCGGCTCCAACGCCGTGAACCGGATGATCCGCGCCGAGCTGATGGGCGTCGAGTTCATCGCGGTCAACACAGACGCGCAGGCCCTCCTCCTGGCCGACGCGCCCCACAAGATCCGCATCGGCGACAAGCTCACCAAGGGCCTCGGGGCCGGCGCGGACGCCGCCGTCGGCCGCAAGGCCGCGGAAGAGGACAGCGAGAAGCTCTACGAGGCGCTCAAAGAGGCCGACATGATCTTCATCACGGCCGGCATGGGCGGCGGCACCGGGACGGGCGCCGCGCCGATCATCGCCGAGATCGCCAAGGACATCGGCGCCCTCACGGTGGCCGTCGTGACCAAGCCGTTCAGCTTCGAAGGCTCGAAGCGGCGCCTGCTGGCCGAGCAGGGCATCGGCGAGCTCGTCGACAAGGTGGACACGCTCATCACCATCCCCAACGACCGGCTGCTGCAGGTCGCCAGCAAGGACACCGGGATCGTGGACGGCTTCCGCATCGTCGACGACGTCCTGCGTCAGGGCGTGCAGGGCATCAGCGACCTCATCACCATCCCGGGCCTCATCAACCTCGACTTCGCCGACGTGAAGACGATCATGACCAACGCGGGCTCCGCGCTCATGGGCATCGGGCACGGCACCGGCGAGACGCGCGCGGCCGACGCGGCGCGGCTCGCGATCATGTCGCCGCTGCTCGAGCAGTCCATCGACGGCGCGCGCGGCGTGCTCTTCACCATCACCGGCGGGCCGGACCTGAAGCTCTTCGAGGTCAACGAGGCCGCGGAGATCATCCGCCAGGCCGCGGATCCCGAGGCCAACATCATCTTCGGCGCCGTGATCGATGACCGCATGACCGGCGACGTGAAGATCAGCGTCATCGCGACGGGCTTTGATCCGGCGCGGCCGCTCAAGCGGATCGAGCAGCCCATCCACCGGCGCCAGGCCGAGCCGCGGCCCGTCGACCAGCGCACGCCCGTCGGGGTGGGCGCGAACGGCGGTCCCGAGAAGGCCGAACAGAAGACCTACGACCCGAACGACCTGGAGGTCCCGAGCTTCCTTCGCCGGCGTTAGAACGACCCCAGGTGCCTGTCGGCCTGGCTGTAGGCATCTGCGGCCTTTGCGGTGGCTGCCTACTCTATTTAAACTTACCTGCTAAGTCTAAATAGGGCGCGGGCTTATTAACGTCAGCGCAAAGGAGCGACATGGAGCGGGGTCCGACGGGCCGCTATGAGACCACCACCGTCGGGGGCGAGCGGGTCGATGCCTTCGTTCCGGCTCC
>JACPOT010000054.1 GCA_016191385.1 Chloroflexota bacterium
CGCCGCGGTGCGCGACGCACTGGGAAGCGACAAGAAGCGGGCGGCAGGCCGCCAGCGCTGGATCCTGCCGCTGGACATCGGCCGGGTGGTCGAGGTCGACGATGTGAGCGAGGCCGAGCTTGACCGTGCGCTCGCGGCCATCCAAAGCTAGTGGCGCCGCTGCGGATCCTGCTCCTGAACGGACCCAATCTCGGCATCCTCGGCCGCCGTCAGCCGGAGATCTACGGCGCCCGCTCGCTAGAGGAGATCGTGAGAGACGCGCGCGCTCACGCGGAGGCTCGGGGCGCCCGCTTCGAACATCTCCAGTCCAACCACGAGGGCGCGCTCATCGACCGCCTGGAGCAGGCGGACTACGACGCCGTGGTGATCAACCCCGGTGCTCTGGCACACACGAGCTACGCGCTGCACGACGCGCTCGTGGCCTGCGGCCGGCCCGTCGTCGAGGTGCACATCTCGGACACCGGGAGCCGCGAGCCGTGGCGGCGCGTGTCGGTGACCTCTCCCGCCGCGCGAGAGCAGATCGTCGGCCAGGGCTGGCGCGGGTACTTGGAGGCCATCGACCGGCTGCTCGACCACGCGGAGCGGTGACCCTGCCGCTCGGATCGCGCGCTCAGCTCGGCTCGATCACCGTGGTCGCAGCGGGATACGTCCCCAGCAGATGGACCCAGTCGCAGCAGGTACGCATGAGCGCGAGGGCCTCGGTCGCCGGCGAGACGGCCGGATCCCCCGCGAAGTCGAGATAGAAGACGTAGTCCCAGGGCGCCGCGCGGCTCGGACGCGATTCGATCTTGGTGAGCTGGATCCCGGCCGTGGCGAAAGGCTGGAGAGAGCGCACGAGCGCACCGGGAACGTTCAGCGTCACGTACGCGAGGCTCGTCTTGGCCGGCCCGGAGCGCAGCGCCGCCGGGATCCGCTCGCGCACCGACCGATCGCCATTCGGCGCCAGGACGAAGAACCGCGTCATGTTGTCCGGCGCGGTCTCGATCGACCTCTCGAGGACGACGAGCCCATAGCGCTCGGCCGCTCGCGCGCTCGCGACGGCCGCGATGCTCGGATCTCCCAGCTCCGCGACCTCGGCCGCGGCCCCCGCGGTATCGAACGACACCACCGGGCGGATGGAACGCTCGCGAAGGTATGCCTCGACCTGCGCGAGCGCCTGCGGGTGCGAGCGCGCGGCGCGCACGTTCTCCGGACGCGAGCCCGGAACGCCGAGAAGATGATGGCGCACGCGGAGCATCGCCTCGGCGACGATGGTCACCGCGCGATGCCGCGTCAGCAGGTCGTACACGTCGGCGACGGCGCCCGCCTCGCTGTTCTCGACGGGAACGACCGCGGCCTCGACCTTGCGCCCCTCGAGCGATGCGAACACCTCGGCGAAGGTGTCGTGCGCCGCGAGCTCACCCGGGGGCAAGAGGGCCAGTGCGGCCGCCTCCGAGAATGCTCCGGGGATCCCCTGGTATGCGACGCGCACCCTGCGCGGACGCTAGCAGAGGGGCCGGCGGAGCTACCGCAGCGGCCGCACCTTCTCGAGCAGCGCACGGTCCGGCTTCCCCTCCACCGAGGCCCGCCACGCCACGAGGTCGGGCCGGGGTCCGAAGATGGCGATCACGCGGCCGTCGCGCTCCGCCGCGGGACGCAGGCCGCCCTCGACCCGCCAGCCGCGCGCTTCGCCGTCGCGGAGCGCGGCGGACGGGGCGGCGATGGCGGTCGCGCCGGTGGCGCGAAGACGTGCGGCCTCGCGCCGGCACTCGTCGTATGTGCGGAGGCCGCCGGTCAGCGTCCGTCGACCGAGACGCGGGGCCGCGAGCTCGAGGTCGTCCGGCACCTCGACCGCCCACACCGTGTGCCGCAAGCCCGCGAGGTCCGCCGCATCGGTGATCTCGAAGTGCCGGATCACCTCCGCCCATGCGCCATCGGGCGTGTCCGCGAGGTACTGGACCGGGCCCGCCCCGCCGGCGTGCCAGCGGCCTCCCGGCTGGAGGTCGCCGCGCTCCCACGCGAACGGCAACGCCCGTTCGCGTAGCGCCGCAGGCTCGACTGCGAGACGCCGACGAGGTCGGCGAGCAGCTCCGGCCCCAGCGTCCCGACGACCGTCGGCCACTCGCTCGACGGCGCCGGGGAATGCTCGAGCGCGTCGTAGAGGCGCTGAAGGACGACCTCGATCCGCTCGGGCCGGGCGCGGCGCAGCTCGGCGAGCATGTCGCGGCCGATGCCCGCGGCAGCGGACGCATTTCGCACCGCCGGCTCGATCGTCCGCAGGTCCAGCCGCCGGATCGGCGCGCCGCCGCGCAGAAGGCCCATCGCCTCGGCCGCACTGAGGACGCGTAGGGCCCAGGCAGCGGCCGCGGGCGAATCGAGCGGAGGTGCCGTGGACTCGATCTGGATCATGGTCATTGTCCATATCGTACCCGAGTTGCGTCCGCTGGCGCGGAGGCCACGAGGCAGCACGAGGTCGTGCACCCTGCACAGCGCGGTCGTGCCTCCCTGATACCTTCGTGAGCGACGGGGAGGTCGCGCTTGCCGACTTATCACCTTCGCTGCCGCGCATGCCGGACGCCGTATCCCGCCGCGGACCTCCACACCTGCTCGGAGTGCCTGGGTCCGCTGGAGGTCGTCTACGAGCTCGAGGTGAGAGGCGCTGAGCTGCGCGAGCGCATCGAGCGCGGCCCCGCGTCGCTGTGGCGATATGCGCCGTTGCTCCCGGTCGACGAGGCGCCGGACGAGGCCGTCGGTCGGACGCCGCTCGTGCGTGCCGAGCGGCTGGGCCGCGAGCTCGGCCTCGATCGCCTGTATCTGAAGAACGACACGGTCAACCCGTCGTTCTCGTTCAAGGACCGCGTCGTCGCGATCGCCGCGCGCAAGGCGAAGGAGTTCGGCTACGACACCATCGCCTGCGCGTCCACCGGCAATCTCGCCGGCGCGGTGGCGGCGGCGGCGGCACGGCAGGGCCTGCGGGCGGTCGTCTTCGTCCCGTCGACGATCGAGCCCGCGAAGACGATCGCTCCGCTCGTGTACGGCGCGACGCTCGTGGAGGTCGACGGCACGTACGACGAAGTGAACCGCCTCGTCGCCCAGGTCGCCGAGGAGCGGCACTGGGCCTTCGTGAACTTCACGCTGCGCTCGTACTACGTCGAGGGCTCGAAGACGCTGCTCTTCGAGGTCGCGGAGCAGCTCGGCTGGGAGCTCCCGGACGCGCTCGTGATCCCGGTCGCGTCGGGGGCGCTGTACGTGAACACGGCCAAGGCCATCCGCGAGCTCGTCGAGCACGGCCTCGTGCGCCCGAAGGCGGTCCGGCTCTTCGGCGCGCAGCCGGTCGGATGCGCACCCGTGGCCGACGCGTTCGCAGCAGGCGCCGACCGCTACACCCCGGTGCGCGCGCCGCGGACGATCGCGCACTCGCTCGCGATCGGGTCGCCCGCCGACGGCAACGCCGTGCTGGCCATCGCGCGGGCCAGCGACGCGCAGGTCGTCGCCTCGGATGACGCCGAGATCCGCGAGGCCATCGGCCTCGTCGCGCGAACGGAGGGGATCTTCGTCGAGCCCGCCGGAGGCACCACGGTCGCCGGCCTGGTGCGGCTCGCGCGGTCCGGCGCGCTCTCGCGGGACGCCGTGGTGGTCGCTTACCTCACCGGAAACGGCTTCAAGACCCCCGAGGCGGTCGACGTCAGTGCCGTTCGCCGTGCGCGTATCGCCCCACGCCTGGACGCATTCGAGGAGGCTCTCCCGGCGGGCGAGCCGGTCCTGGTGGCCTGATGGCCAAACTCCGACTGACCTCCGTTCTCCGCTCCTTCGTTGGAGGGAACGCCAGCGTCGAGGTCGAGGCCGCCACCGTCGGCGCGCTCGGCGACGAGATCCGGCACCGCTATCCGGCCCTCGCGGACAGGCTGTTCGACAAGGACGGACAGTGGGGCGACTTCGTGAGCGTCTTCGTCGACGGCACCGACGCTCGCTATCTCGGCGCCGACGCCCCGATCGCGTCGGAGGTGCAGATCCTCCCTGCGATCTCGGGCGGCTGAGGACCGCAGCAGGCGTGGTTCGCCGCGTCAAGGCGCGCGCGGAGTCGCGGAGCTAGCCCGGCCGACCCTTCGGCGGAGCGTCCGCTTCGGCGGCCGCGCCCAACTCGCGCGTACGAGTGAACGCGGCGTACACCGCGCGAGACAGCACCGTGCGCAGCGCGCCCTTCTCGAGCTCGTAGAGCGCTGCGGCGCTCGTCCCGCCGGGCGAGGTCACTTGATTCCGCAGCTCGGCGAGATGACGACCGCTCTTGCGCGCAAAGGCTGCCGATCCCTCCACCGTCCGGAGCACGAGCTCTTCCGCGACGCGGCGCGAGAAACCGAGGTGCACGCCCGCATCGACGAGCGCTTCCATGAGGAGGAACACGTAGCTCGGGCCGGTACCCGAGAGCGCCGTCGCGCGATCGACGTCCAGCTCTTCCTCGGCGTGTAGTACCTCGCCGAGCGCGCCGAGGATCTCGTTCGCGAGGTCGCGCTGGTCACTCGTGACCTCGCGGGTCGCGGTCCACATGGTGATGCTGAGCCCGATCTGCGCGGGCGTGTTGGGCATCGAGCGGACGATCGCGGCGTGGTCGAGGCCGTGACGCAGCGCGCGAAGCGTCGCCCCCGCGACGATGGAGAGGATCAGCTGATCGTCGTCGAGCTTCTCGCGCAACTCCTTCATGACTCCCGGGAGGACCTGCGGCTTGACCGAGAGCACTACAACGTGAGCGCCACGCGCGGCGTCCGCATTGGACGCAAGCGTCTGCACAGCGAAGTGCTTCGCGAGCTCGGCCCGGCGCTCACGGCGCGGGCCTGACACCGCAATGTGCGACGGGGGGACGAGATGCTTGTCCAGCAGCCCGCGGATCATCGCTTCGGCCATGGTGCCGCCGCCAATGAACGCGATGCGCTTGCCTCTCAATGGCATGAGGCCGAGATCATGTCACGGTCGGCGCAGGGCGGTGATCGCGAGGCACGCCGGGCAGGCCGCATCGGTCCACGACCGCAGCGCCCCGCCCCCGGCCAGCCGCGCTCGGCGGCGCAAAACGAGCCACCCGACAGCGCCGACAGCCGCAAGCGCGATGAGTCCCGCGACGACGAACGCCGACCCGCGCTCGAGCAGCGCGACGGCGCTCGGCCCGATGGCGTACCCCAGTGCGACGTGCCAGGCGTAGAAGACGAGCGACCCGGCGACCATCGCGGCGGTGAACGGCGCGAACGGAAGACGCGCGACGCCGGCCGCCGGGATGACCGCCGCGCGAGCTCCAGGGACGTTGAGGCCGACGAAGACGGTCCGGGGCCCGCTCGCGCCGAGGCGCGCGACGGCGCGGTCGAGGCGTTCGGCAGAGACG
Organism: Chloroflexota bacterium; assembly: GCA_016191385.1. GTDB lineage: Bacteria > Chloroflexota > Limnocylindria > P2-11E > P2-11E > JACPOT01. Next base: position 5,348 of record JACPOT010000054.1, read on the forward strand.
CCGACCCGCGCCGCGACGCGGTACACGACCGCACGTCCGGCGCTACGTGCGACGAGGAACTGGATCGAACCGCCGACGAGCACCGCGAGCCCGAGCGCGACCAGCAGCTCGACGGCGGAGTACGCCCCGGCGGCGATCTGGATCCCCGCGCCGATCATCAGTAGGTCCGAAGGGATCGGGACGGGCACGCCGATCTCCTTCGCGAGCATGAGCTATTCAGGCGGGGACCTTGGACAGCCTGTGGCCTTATCCAATGTTAGTGTGCTAACCTTGGCTAAGCCGGAGGTGAACCCAAGGAATGGCAACCCGAAAGAAGTCGGTCTACACGAAAGGCGCGCCCGGGCTGGGCGTCCGTCGGAGATGGGCGGGCGGCCAGCTGAGCCTTTCCGGCGGACGGCTCGCTCGCGATGGCTTCGTCTATCACGCCTTTGATGGCTGGCCTATCCGCGACATCGCCAAGACCCTTCCGGCAGACCTGGCCCAAGACCTCGCCGCGGCCGAGAGCGAGATCCGCAGGCTGAATGACGATCCGCCGCGGACGCAGCTGCTCGAGGCCGTGGCACGCCAGCTCCTCCGAGCGGAAGCGGTCGCATCGTCCGGGATCGAAGGGCTCGAGCTCCCACATCGCAACCTCGCGCGGGCGGCCTTCGACCCGGAGGCTGCGACGGTCAACGCCCGCAGCGTCCTCGGGAACGTCCGAGCGATGGACGAGGCGATCCGTCTCGGCTCGGCTGACCGTGGCTTGAGCGTCGCGGACATCAGTCGCATCCACAGGCGGCTGTTCGAGGGGACGCGCGACGCGGCCATCGGCGGTGTCATCCGAGATCGACAGAACTGGATCGGTGGACGCGACAACCCGTGGGGTGCCGCCTTCATTCCAGTCCCCGAAGGCCAGGTCACCGGTCTCCTCAAGGACCTCTGTACGTTCGCCGCCCGGGACGACCTCTCACCAGTCACTCAGGCTGCGATCGTCCACGCTCAGTTCGAGACGATCCATCCGTTCGAGGACGGCAACGGACGTGTCGGCCGAGCCCTCATCCACCTGATCCTCCGCCGAAGGGGGATCGCGCCGTTCTATGTCCCTCCGATCAGCCTCGTGCTGGCGGCCAACTACCGCGAATACGAGCGAGGGCTCACCGCATTCCGTGAGAAGGAGATCGAGGAGTGGTGCGGCCTATTCGCGAGGGCGGTCACGATCTCATGCCGGGGCGCAGCCGAGCTCGCCGGTCGGATCGAAGACCTCAAACGTCGATGGCGCGAGAAGGCGGGGTCACTGCGTGCCGGCTCGGCCGCAGCGAAGCTGATCGACCTCCTGCCGGTCCAGCCGGTCATCGATCTACGGACGGTGGAGTCCTCTCTCGGGATCAGCGACGAAGCCGCCCGGCTTGGAATAGCGCGTCTCGAGGAAGCCGGCGTTCTGACGGAGCTGACCAAGCGGAAGCGCGGCCGTGCGTGGGAGTGCGTCGGCCTGTTCGCCCTCCTCGACAGCTTCGAGCGGATCGTCGCGACCGCGGACGGCGCGCACGATTCCGGCCGAAGGGTGCCTCGAGAGACGGCTACGTCGCGCGGGCGATAGCCCGCGGAAGCGTCGCGCCGACAAGCGCTGCGGCGAGGCCCGCGAGCGCGAAGATCGTGAAGAGCAGCGGCAGTCGTGACAGGTCATCGCCGCGGCCGAGAACGATCGCCGTGAGCAGCGCGCCGGCGATCCCGCCGAAGTAACGGCTCGTCGACGTCACGCCGGACGCGAGCGCCATCAGGTGTTCGGGCGCGGAGTCCAGCGCGGCGATCCGCGTCGCGGGGAAGTTCATGGCCACGCCTGCGCCCGCGATGGGCATGGCGACGAGGAGGAGCGCGAACTCGGTCGGGCGGCCCGTGAATAGCGCGATCGCGAGGTTCGCGCCCGTGAACGCGCGCGAGCGGAACAGCGCAGGCGGGAGGGCGGCATCGGCATGCCCGGACTCGTACCGCACGAAGAGGATCGTGCCGACGACGAATGCCAGCAGCAGGCCGGCGTGAGGCGGGTCGAGGCCACCCTCGCTGTCGATGAGCGTCCACGCGAGCAGTGCGAGGAGCGCGCCGAGCGAGAGCGCTCCCACCACGTCCGGCGGCGCGGTCCGGCGATGCTCGGCGTGCGGCAGGGACCGCCAGCCCGCGGCGAGCGCGAGCAGGACGATGGGCACGTTCACGGCGAAGATCCAGCGCCAGTCGATCGCGGTCAAGAAGCCGCCGAGCACCGGACCCACCGCCGCGCCGAGGCCGGTCATCGAGCCGGCAATCCCGAAGTACATGCCGGCGCGGTCGCCGACGATCGATCCGCGCAGCAAGCCGAGTGCGTTCGGGACGATGGCGCACGCGGCCGCCGCCTGGATCAGGCGGAACGCGACAAGGATCACGAGGGACTGCGCGAGCGCCGCTCCGATCGACGCGATCGCGAAGACGACGAGCGCGCCCTGCATCAGCTCGCGCCGGCCGAAGCGGTCCCCCACCCGGCCACCGATGGGCTGGAGGGCCGCCATCGCGATGAGATACGCGGTCACGAGCCACGAGACGCTCGCGCGGTCGGCCGCGAGGTCGCGCGAGATCTGCGGCAGCGCGACGACGATCATCGTCGAGTTGAGGGGGACGAGGAGGTTGCCGAGGGCGACCGCGGCGACGAGGAGCGGGATGCGGGGCATCGCCAGAAGCTATCCGGCTGCTAGCGGCGGCCGCCGCGCTATCACCGACCTAGGCGATCCGGCGGATCCGTTTCGCCAGGCGATCGAGGTCGTCCAACGCGTGCTCGACTTTGCGATCCGCGTCGACCGATCCCCGGTCCGATTCTCGCGCCCGCTCCGCCAGCTCACGAAGCTCGTCACTGGTCGATCGCTCTCGAATGCGGCTTCGTTCGTCGTCCATCGGCTGCCTCATGCTAGTCCCAGAAGTCGCATCGCGATGCTCCGCCACTCGTCTCGCTGTTTCGTAATGATCTCGGTCGCGGCTTCGATCTTCGCCGACCACGAGGGCCGGGATGCTCACGATCGCGTAGATCGCCAAAGCGATGAAGCCCAGTCGAACGAAACCGAGTGTGAGCGGTCAGGCAGAAGGAAGAACCGAAGCGAAGGCTCCTTCTCGTCGCCTCGCAAGGCTGGCAGAGCCGCCTGAAAGAGCGACTGCGTGGCCCTCGCGCGCTGCGCGACCTCGCCGAGTTCGTGGGAGCCACTAGGATCGTTCGCGAATGAGCGTGCCGTCCCGGCGCCAGAGCATGCGGGGCCGGATCCTCCTCGCTCTTCTCGTCGCCTTCCTCCCCCTCGTCGCCCTCGAGGCGTACCTCCTCGAGGGCCAAGCGCAGGCGCTCCGCTCGCGGATCGTCGATGAACGCCAGGCCCTCGTCACGTCGGAGGCGCGCGCGGCGGACGAGTTCATCGTGGGGAACATCCGCGCGCTGCAGGCGCTGGCGAAGACGAACGCCATCACGGACCCGACCGGTGGCCAGCTCAACACGCTCTTGCGGTCGATCACCGACGGCAACCCCGTGTGGATCACCGTTGCGCTGTCTGGATCCGACGGCTTCAACATCTCGAGCCTCACGGCGCCGGCGCGCAGCGTGAGCATCGCCGATCGCGACTACTTCCGCGGCGCCGTCGCGGGCACGCCCACGGTCGGGACGGCGATCCTCGCCCGCTCCACCGGCGTGAAGACGCTCGTGGTCGCGGTCCCGGTCACCCTCGCCGCCGGCGGGCGCGCCGTGCTCAGCGCGGCCCTCTCGCTCACCGACGTGGAGAAGGAGCTCGGCCAGGCGCTGCCGCCGTCGACCCAGCTCGTCATCGTCGATCGGCTGGGCCAGCAGTTCATCGGCGCGGGCCCGGTCGCGGACACCTTCCCCGTCGTCAAGGGTCAGACCGGCGTGGACGCGGTGCTGCGGGGCGAGACCGACGCGGTCGTCACCAGCGTCGATGGGCGCGAGCAGCTCGTCGCCTACGCTCCCGCGCCGCTCGCGGGCTGGGGGGTGATCCTGCGCGAGTCGACCGTGTCGGCCTTCGCCGAGATCGACCGCCAGCGAACGACGGCCCTCGCTTTCGCGGGCGCCGCGACGCTCGTCGCGCTGTTGATCGCGGCCCTCCTGGCGAGCCACCTCGAGCGCACGTACGTGGAGGTGCAGCGCGCGAGCGAAGAGCTCGAGCGCTCGCGCATCCGCGTCACCGCCGAACGCGACCTGCTCGGCCGCATCGTCGATGAGATGCCGGTCGCCGTCGCCATCTACGACGCGCAGGGCAAGGCGATCATCCGCAACCGCACCTACTCGCAGGTCCTCGGGGGGAAGCCGCCACCGGACCTCGGGCAGGCGCTCGCGTTCTACGACATCCGGACGCCGGACGGCCTGCCGATGCAGGCGGACGACCATCCCACGCAGCGGGCGCTCCGCGGCCAGACCGTGCGCGGCGCCGAGGTGGCTGTCCGCCACGCCGACACGGGCGCGGAGGTGCACATCCTCGTCGACGCCATCCCGCTACGCGACCCCGCCGGGGTCAACGGCGCGCTCGTGGTCTTCCAGGACATCACGACGCTGCGCGAGGTCGAGCGGCAGCGCGTCGCGTTCTTCGACATGGCCAGCCACGAGATCAAGACGCCGCTCACCGCACTGCTCGGTCACGTGCAGCTCGCGCAGCGGCGCGTGCGCACCGGCAAGACCGAGGAGCTCGGCGACGTCCTCGCGCGCGCCGAGCGCGGCGGGCAGCGCCTCGTCGAGCTGGTGAAGGACCTGCTCGACGTGTCACGGCTCGACGAGGGCCGGCTCGAGATCGTGCACGAGCCGTTCGACCTCGGGCAGCTCGTCGAGGAGGTCGCCGACGGGATCCGCCCGACCCTCGAGAAGCAGGTGCTGCGCGTCGAGCGCGCAGCGGGCGCCACCATCGTCGACGCGGACTCGCATCGCGTGACGCAGATCCTCCAGAACCTCATCGACAACGCTGTCCGCTATTCGCCCGAGGGTGGACCCATCGACGTCACGGTCTCGCGCGACGGCGGAGAAGCGATCGTCCGCGTGAGCGACCGCGGGATCGGGGTCCCCGAGGCGGAGCAGCCGATGCTCTTCCAGCGCTTCTTCCGCACGAGCCGCGCGCTGCCCTACGGCGGGACGGGCCTCGGGCTGTTCATCAGCCGGCGCATCGCCGAGGCGCACCGCGGACGGCTGTGGCTCGAGAAGAGCGGACCCGACGGATCGGTATTCGCGCTGGCGCTGCCACTCGCGTCGCTGGTGGACGCGGGCGGGACCCCGCAGGAAACGGAGCCCCGCCCGGTCTCAGCTACCTGAACTTGGCGTTCAGGCTCGCGGTCGCGGTGGTCAGGCCGCCTTCGATGAGGCGGACGTTGATGGTGAAGTCGCCCTTGCCGTAGGTCCGCGTGTCGAACTCGAACGAGTACGACAGCAGGCCCGTGGCGGCCTTCCAGCCGTCGGCGATCGGCACGGTGCCGGCGCGGACGATCTGGTACTGGACGCGAGGCGTGGTGTTGACGTCCTCGACCGTCACGCTGCGCTGCGAGACGGGTGAGGCGTTCGTGTCGATCTGCGCGCGGGCGTAGATCGTGTGCGCTCCGGCGGCGAGGCCGCCGATGGGCGCGCGCCACGTGCCCCGCGTCCCCCCGTCGTTGAGGAAGACGCTCGCCTCGGTCGGGTTCGCGAAGGTCGCGTCGTCTACGGAGACGTAGACGCGCTTGAGGGTCGGGTGGTCACCGGCCTCGGTGGTGCCGAGCGCCGGGAAGGTGACGGAGCCGGTGGCGTCGAAGCCGACGTTGTCCGGGAGCTTCGCGCCTTCCGCCGGGCTGGTGAACGCGGTGCCGAAGTCGAGCTCCCCTGCGGGAGCGCTCGCGACATCGATGCTGATCTTCGAGCGGTGCTGGGCCTCGTAGCCGAAGGCGAATGCGCGCGCTCCGATGAGCGCGGCCTGGAAGGTGAGCTGCTCGCCGGCGATGGCGTGGCGGGTCGTGGTGAACGACCACGTCAGCTTGTTCCAGCAAGCCTCGCCCAGCTCCTTGCACTTGTTCTGGTCGATCTTCACCCCGGTCGGGAGCGTCGGCGCTCCGTTAATGAGGTTCGGGTTGACCGGGAAGCCCTGGCTGATCCAAAGGCCGCTCCCGATCGCGGGTGTGGGTGTTCCGCTACCGGTCCCGAGCACGCGGTCACCGGCCATGAGCACGCCCGTGGGGCGCAGCACGGAGACCTCGCTGAGCGCGACCCACAGCTCGACCGTCACGGTCGAGCCCGCGGGCAGGGGTGCAGTGGTGTCGCTCGATGCCGGCCAGATGCCGAGCGGCCGATACGCGGCGAGCACGCTCGTCGCGCGGTTGCTGAAGCAGGGATCCCGGTCGCCGCTCGTGTCCGACTGGTCCATGTACTCGACCGCGTTGCCGCACGAGTCCACCAGCTGCGGCTCGCCCTCCGAGGAGCGGTGCAGCCAGAAGGTCTGCGTGTTGGCGCCGGTCGTCTGCGTGAGCGCGCTCAGCGTGATCGCGTTCGCCACCTTGGCGATAGCGATCATCTGCGCGTCGGCGCTCCGCACGTTGGCTTCGGTGATGCCGAATGCGCCGAGGGCGGCGAAGGAGTCGGTCGAACCGTTGCCATCCCGGTCGTAGCCGCCCCAGAGGGAGTCACGGATCTGCCGGTCGATCGCGAACCAGCGGTCCTCGGCGTCGCGGGTCGGCAGCGCCGCCTTGCCGAGGAGGACGTCGACAGCGCGCTTGGCGCTGTTCGGCGTCGCTGCCCCGTAGCCCTCGAAGATGACGTTGATGTCGCCGTTGTACGGCGCCGTCCACGGGTACGGGAAGATCGGGATCGACTGCGTGTTGTCCTGGTTCAGCGGGAATGCCGTCTTGAGGACGGCCTCGCGGAGCTCGGCTCGCGTGAGCTTGCCGTCCGCGAGATACGCGCTCCCCGCGACGGGGAAGCCTTCGGCGATGACCTGGCCGGCACGCTGGCCGACCCCGCCGTCGCCGAGCTGGCGGCGGACGCTCGTGAGAACGGTGCCGAAGATGCCCGCGGTGTAGGGCGTCGCGGCGGAGGTCCCGCCGAACGCGCACTGCGACACCGTTCCGGTGCGGCAGGCGGACGGCAGGTTGCCGTCACCCCACGAGGAGAGGTGCGCGGGCGTGCCATCGCCGACGATGGCCCGCTCGTTGTCGCGGCGGATCGCGCCGACGACGACGTTCCAGTCGGGCCCCGCGGTCGACGTCCCGTAGACGGGGCTGGTGGTGTCGAAGGCGTTGGCCGTGCCGTTGCCCGCGGCAAAGAGCACGGTCTGGCCGCGCTCGACCGCGTCGCGCGAGGGCTTGCCCGGGTCGGTGCCGAGGAGCTGGAAGCCGAGGTCCAGCGGCGCGTTCGCCACGGTGCCCCAGCTGTTGGAGTTGACGTCGACCCACGGGAGCGCGGTCGAAGCGACCATCGCGCCCGAGAGGCCCTTGCTGATGACGAGAAGGCAGGTCGGGCAATAGCCGTAGCGGTTGCCCGTGCTGACGGACGTCGAGCCGGAGCCGTGGCCGTCGTCATCGAGGATGACGTGGCTCCCCGCAGCGCAGTTGCTGCAGGCGAACGATCCCGGCTGGATCGCGCCCACGATCTTGGTGCCGGGGATCCAGTAGAGCTTTCCATACTCGAGACCCCACGGCTTCGTGGCCGACTTGAGGTCCCAGATCGAGCCGTCGGGGACGCCGTCGCCATTGGCGTCGGGTCCGCGCGCGTCATCGACCGGGAAATAGCCCTTGCCCAGTGTGGCCGGGATGGCCTGCGCGTCCTTGGGATAGCCGGAGATGTACTCGGAGGGGTGTTTGGTGAAGTTCGCGGTGAGTGCGAGGACATCCGGATCCGGGTATGTCGTCGCCGAGTACTCGAGGTGGTACGGATTGACGCCGGTGTCGTTCACGGCGATGACCGTAAGCGCGGTCGTCTCTGCGGCGAGGCGGTCGGGACGCGCGACGAGCACGCTCGTCGTTTCGCGCCTCTCGAGGCCGGCCGCGTCGGTCGCGCGGATGGTGATGATCCGGCGCCCTTCGGGGAAAACGCCGGTGAACGAGGTGCCCGTGCGGTCGAGCACGCCGTCCTCGTCGGTGTCCCAGCCGACGCTCACCGGTGCGGTGCCGCCGCTGACGCTGCCTGCGATGGCCTGCGTCGTGCCGACGGCGAACTTGTAGGGCCCGCCGCTGCTGACGACGGGGCGTGGGTCCGCGGTCGCGACCTTCGCGGTCACGACGGCGCGGACGGTATCGGTGACCGTCGCGAACTTGTCCACCGCGACGGTCCACGCTCCGGGGACGATCTTGATCGTCGGGGAGCAGGTCTCGGAGGTCGTGGGCACGCCGTCACCGTTGCTGCAGGCCTGCGCGCCGTTCGCGTCGATGACCCGCAGGTCGTAGTCGTTCACGCCCTGACCCCAGCTGATCCGGACGACGAGGCTGACGGTGTTGACCGGGACCGTGAACGGGAACGAGATCGTGCCGGGCGCGCCGGCGCCCAGAACGCCTGGGGTGAGGTCGGCTTTCGACTGGTCGAGCAGCGTCGCGTCGCTCGCTGCGGACACGACGTACTTGACCATGTCGAAGGCCGTCGCGCCCGTGCTGTCGGTGATCGTGAGCGACGCGGTGTAGGTGCCCGGCGCGACGCTGGTCGTGTCGACCTGCGCAGTGGCCGCGTCCGCGCCCGCGAGCGCGCCCGCCGAGGCGGTCCACGCGAAGGAGTACGGCGATGTGCCGCCGTAGCCGGTGCCGAGGAGCGTGACCGTCCCGCCGGAGGGCACGAAGCCGCTGTCGCCTGCGTCGGCGACGAGCGGCTTGGCCTGCGGTGGGGCGGGGGCCACGCTGCCGGGGATCGCCGTCCCCGAGACGAGCGTCTTGCCGAACAGGGTCCCCTGCACGGCGCCGTTCTTGATCTTGTTGCCGCCGACCGAGTCGATGCTGATGCTCGCCGTTCCGGCGACGCTCGGTCCGATGGTGAGGAGCGAGGAGAGACCGATCGCCATGACGAGGAAGACGGACCGCCTCAAGCTGTTTCCCTCCACTAGTGAGCTGCCCAAATGGAATGCGAAAGATGTGCGAAGAGGGGTCAACGAAGAGGTAACGGCCCGTCAATGATCGGTAATAACGCCGGACGTCCGAGCCAGCGCTCGGAGGTCGCTTACTCGCTCGCCGCTAATCTCCTCGCGCGTGGTGGGAAAGACGATCCTGGTCGTGGAAGACGACGACGCGATCCGCTCGCTCTTGGTCGAGCTGCTCACGGAGGCGGGTCATGACGTCCACGAGGCGAGCGGCGGGAGCGAGGGGCTCGATCTCGTCGCCGTAGTCAGACCGGACCTGATCATCCTCGACAAGCTCATGGCCGCGGGCGACGGCACGATGTTCGCTCGCGGCTATCGCGCCATGCCAGGCCCGCACTCGCCGATCATCGGGCTCACCGCCGCGCGCGACGCCGAAGGGTGGGGACCAGACATCGGCGTGAAGACGCTGCTCACGAAGCCCTTCGACATCGACGACCTCATGAAGGCTGTCGAGGAGGCGGCGGCCTAGAGCCGGACCTTCTCCGCGGAGGCGGCGGGCCGCGCCGGCTCCGTGGCATCGCCGGACCAGACCGGCAACGCGACGTGCACCGCGGTGCCCTCGCCGATCTCGCTCTCGAGCCAGATGCGCCCACCGTGCCGCTCGACGATCTCGCGCGCGATGTAGAGACCGAGGCCGAGACCGGGAGTTCGCGACGAGTCATCGCCGCCGCTGCGGAAGAAAAGCTCGAAGACATGGTCGAGCTGCGAGCGCGCGATGCCGATCCCGTCGTCGAGGACGTCGCAGCGAGCCTCGCCGGCCTGCTCGCTGACGCGGATCTGGATGGGGCGTCCGGCGGGCGAGTACTTGATCGCGTTGTCGACGAGGTTCGCGAGCACCTGCTCGAGGTGGTCGCGGTCGCCCTCGATGACGACGGGCGTCTCGTGGACATTGACGACCAGCGGGTGATCCCCCGCGACCATCTCCATCTGCTCCACGACGCTACGCGCGAGCTCGCCGAGGTCGACCGGCTGCAGCTCGAACGCGAGGCGTCCAGCCTGGATCCGCGAGACGTCGAGGAGCTCGCGCACGAGGCGCCCCAGCCGCGTCGACTGCTCGAAGATGACCCCCAGCTGCCGGAGCAGGCGCTCCATCTCCGCGGCCCACGCCGGCTCGGCGGGCGGCGCTTCGTCCAGGCGTGCGCGCAGGCGCCGGAGCGCGAGCTGCGCGAAGCCTGACACGGACGTGATGGGCGTTCGCAGCTCGTGCGAGGCGATGGAGAGGAACTGCGACTTCAGCTCGTCCTGCTCCTGGAGGCGCTCGAGCTCGCGCAGGCCGCCGATGTCCTGGAGCACGGCCACGAAGCCGACCACCGCGCCGAGGTCGTCGCGGATCTCGCCGGCCGTGACCGCCATCTCGAGGCCCGCCTCGGTGACCGGATCGGTCAGCGCGAGCTCGCCCGCCTTCCCATGGCCGGGCTCGAGGCGCAGCTGGCTCACGAACGACGTGAACCGGGTCTCGTTCGCGAGCACGATCTGCCGCTTGCGGTCCGAGACCGGCGCGGTGCGCTGCTCTTCCGCGCCGAAGAGGCGGCGCGCGGCGGGGTTCATGGTGATGGGCTCCTCGCCGGGGCCGAGCACGACGATGGGGTTCGGAGCGTTGCGCAGGATGAGCTCGAGGCGGTCGCGCTCGACGCGTATCGTCTCGACCATCGTCCCCAGCTGCTCCTGGCCCTGCACCAGCTCCTCCGTCACGTGGCGCAGCTGGGTGATGTCCTTCAACAGTGAGACCGTCCCGAGCGTGCCGTCGCGATAGTTCATGGCCGGCCGCGCGATCACCTCGAAGACGATCTCCGCGCCCTCGATGGGGTCCACGAGAGTGACCTCACGGGCGGCCGACGGCGCCGCGGGTTCCAGCTTCCAGGACGAGAGGGCGGCGGTGAAGAGGAAGTTGTTCATCCAGACGGCGTGACGGCGGCCCTCGCTGTCGTCGTCGTGCACCCGGAAGAGCACTTCGGCGCGGGTGTTGCGGAGCACGATCTCGTTCTGGTCGTCGGTCACGACGACGGCGTCATCCACCACGTTGATGGCCGAGCGCATCCACTCCATCTCGACAGCGGCGGCGCTGCTGGTATCGCGTGCCTCGGCGGCGTCGCGGGCCTGAACGATCACCTCGCGCGCGCGGTTGGTCACCGCGGAGATGGCGCGCAGCTCCGCGAGGGTGAATGGAGTGCGCCGGGACAGGGCGACGACGCCGATGGGCTGGCTCTCGGGCCCCGTCACGGGCACGAGCGCGATACGCTGGAACCCGGACTCGATCAGGAGCAGCTTGGTCGGCTCACTGAAACGCTGGTCTCGGACCACATCGTCGACGCGCATCGGCTCCCCGGCCTCGAGGGCCTTCTGGAACGCGGCGGGCTGGTCGTCCATCCGGATCTCGAAGGAGTCGACGAGCGCGGGCGCCAGCCCGTAGCCGGACGTGCCGCGCAGCGTGTGCCGCGCCCGGTCATACACGGCGATGAGCCCGCGGTCGCAGCCGAACGCGCGCGCGACGTCGTCCAGCATCGGGACGAGCGTCTCGGTGAGCGAGAACCGGCTCGACCGTTCGAAGAGATCCATGGCGACCGCCTAGCCCGCTGTCGCTACCTCGATGGCGCCGCGACCGCCGGCCGGGCGACCGGAGCGCTGAGGCCCAGAGCCTCGGCGTAGCGAAGGTACGTGTCGATCGACGCCACGACCACGCGCGCCTCGACGGTGATCAGGTCGATCCCGACGAGCGATACGCGGACCCACGCGTCGATGACGATGCCCTTGTCGAGGACCCGGTCCAGGACATCGATGAGGCTCGATCCACCAGCTGCTCGCTCTACAGGCATGTCATTGCCCTCCTATCCCTTGCGCGGAGCAGGTCGCCGCTTGCTGTTCGTCGTCTTCGTCGCAGTCGCCCTCCTCGCCGTTGGCCCCCTCGGTGGCACACCCGGGATCGCCGGTGGCGGCGCCGAGGCGACCAGGTTGCGGTCGTAGCGCCACCAGTTCAGGCCGATCTGCTCGGCCTTGTCGATCGAGCAGACGAGGAGCCGGATGCGGATCGTGAGGAGCTCGACGTTCGCGAGCGAGATGCTGATGTCGCCCGCCACCACGAGCCCTTTGTCGAGGACGCGATCGAGGATGTCGATCACGCTCACCGCGGGCTGCTGCATCGGCCGCATGCCGCCCATCGTCATACGAGCTCTCCCAGCGGACCCAGCCCCAGCCTGAGGTCTTCGCGCGTGAGACCGAAGTGGCCCGCCATCTCGATCAACTTCTCCTCCAGCCGCATGAGCGCCGTGCCCACGCGCTCGACCTCGGCGTCCGTGAGCGTGCCGCCTTCCATGCGGTGGATGGCGCGGCGTTCGAGGACCTGCCGAAGGAACTCGACGATGGTGAGCACCAGCTTCGCGAGGCCCTTCTCCACCTCGCTGGGATCCACGTCGAGCCGCGCCGGGAACATCGCGCGCAGCTGCGTGTGCATCTCGGCCGTCATTGCGCCCGGCGCGTCCGCGAGGGTCCCGGTGCCCTTCATCCGCTCCACCGAGGTGAGGATGAGGTCGAGGCCGAGGTAGACGAAGTCCACGTCCGCGACGGAGATGGTCGCCTCGCCGGTGACCGAGACGCCCGTGTCGAGGAGGCGGTCGGCGATGTCGACGAGCGTGAGAGGCTCCTTGCCGAAGATGCTCGCGGTCATCGGGCGAGCTCCCCACCGCTCGAGCGGTACGGAGGCCATGGTCCGGTCGCGCGGAGCGTGTAGCCGCGCTCGGCCCAGTCCGCATTGAAGCCTTCGACGGCGTGACCCATGCGCTCCTCGTCGGTGCGCCGGACCACGTAAGTCGTGCGCGCGGCGACGTCGCCGTCTTCGGGCACCGGCTCGGCGAAGGAGACCCGGCTCACGCGCTCGATGGCGTGCTGCGCCGCGGTCGCGGCTTCCGCGTCGAACCCGCGCAGCTCCTCCCGCAACGCGAGCTCGCCGCGGCGGTGTTCGAGGTAGCCGCGACCCGTTCCGCTGGCGACCGCGTCGGGCTCGACGGCCTCGCGGACTTGGGCGAGATGCTCGGCCGCCCGGCTAGCGTCACGGTGAAGGGCGATGACCCACTCGGAGCGGCCGCGGACCGACGCGAGCTTGGCCTGGAGCTCGTCGGCGCGCTCCCGCAGCATCTCCTTCACGCGATCATCGGTCCGGTAGATCGTCCCGAACGGGACAGGCAGGACCGCGTCGATGGCCGCGTGAGCCGCCGCGTTCACCGTTTGGTGCGTCGTCGCGCGCGGGTTGAGCCACTCGCCGTCGCGCACGTGCTCGTCCAGCGCGGGCTGGTCGTACATCGCCTCGGGCACATCGGAAACGAGCGCGACGAGGCTCGCGGCGTCGATCGCGCGGACGCGCGCGCCCTCGACGCCTGTGACCGATCCCTGTGCCGCCCACTTCGCCGCGGGGGGCGCCGCGACGGCGTACAGGTAGACGATCGTCGCGGTCACCGCAGCTCCTCGGGGAGATCGATGACCACACGGGCGTCGTCGTCGTCTTCACCTTCGGCCTGCTGCTCGCGCGCGAGCGCCCTGCGGCGCTCACGGACCTCGCGCAGCCGCGCGAGGAGGACGGCCTCGCGCGCCTTGTATGTGCGCTCCTTGATGCTGCCGTCCTCGAGCGCGAGCTGCAGCTCGAGGAGCTCCTCCTTGATGGGCTCCTCGCTGTTCATCTCGTGCTCCGCGACCTCGGCTACCTTCTCGAGGCAGTAGCGGATCCCCGCGGCGGGGAGTGAGACGGGCAGCGTCAGCAGCTTGAAGAGCACTAGACGCCGGCCGAGCGTTCGAGCTGGAGGCGGATGGTGACGAAGTTGTACGGCGGCCACGGGCCCGTGTAGCGGAACGTGAGCTTGCCCTCGTGGCGCTTCGCGATCTCCTGGACTTTTCGGTCGAAGTCCTCGGCCTTGTCGCGCGACACGAGGAACGCCGCGTTCATGATCATCTTTTCGCCGATCACCTTGTTGGAGCGCGAGGCGATGGCCGCGTCGCGCAGCTCGCCGTATACGTCGCGCACGAACGACTCCGAACGCTCTCCGAGGGCCTGCTCGACGAGGCGACCCAGCTGCATGCGCGCGAAGTACGTCGAGCGCTGCTGGTCGTTCACGATCTCCGCTTTGAGGCGACGGATCTCGTCGTTCTGCTCCTCGATCTCCCGGAGCACCGCGTCACGGTCCCAGTTGACCTTGAGGCCGTACTCGAGCTTGTCCTTCATCTTGAGGAGCACGTCGCGCAGCGCGTCGTAGGTGTCCTTGAGGAACTCGACCGCGTCCTTCTCCGTCTTGAAGAGCGTCCCGAACGACATGGGCACCGGAGTGAAGCCGGCCTCGATGAGCACCTCGTTGACGTGCTCGTGCGCGAGGGCGTTGTCGCGCGTGGGGTCGTATACCATCAATGGTGTTCGGCTCGAGACGGCGGCGAGCTCGCGGTAATGGATCGTGTAGACCTCATCACCCCGGCCGCCGATGCCGATCTTGCCGAAAGTGCGCGGGCCGGGGCTCTCGATGATCGAGTAGATGTAGACACCATCGGTCGTGGGAGCGCTGTCGGTGCTCGGTTCTAGCGTCGTCGTCGTCCCACTGCGCTTTTCGGCCATGCGAACCCCTCCTTCCGGCTCACGCGGAGCGACCCGCGCTGGGCGGCGATCCTAAAGGAGAGAGCAAACGGCGTGCCAAGCAAGCCCTCGGCCTGCTCACCTGCCCGCGGACAAGCGTTGTGAAGGGCCCTCAGACCACCTTCAACACCGCGAACCTGATCGCGCGGCGCATGAACAACGGGCCTTTCCGGAAAGGCAGCAGCGCCCGGCGGGTCCCGCGCTCGTACTCGCAGTAGCGACCGCTGTCGCGCACGTAGCCGTCGAGCTCGCGCAGATCGACGAACCGGGATGAGTGCCACACCCGACCGGTCCGGACCGGCATCAGCGCCCCTTCCCCGATCAGCTGCGCGACGGCGCGGTCGGCGCGGGCATCGCGCTCGTCCGTGTCGGGACACTGCCGGAGGTACGCGCGGACGCGATCGCGCGCGAGGATGCGCGGGTGGCGCGAGGCGTCAGGCCGCGCGTCGACGATGTAGCCGCCCCGCTTCACCGCCCGATGCGCGGCGTGGAGGGCATCGACCATGCCCGTTGGTCGCACTCATCAGAGCGACCAGGAGAAGATCGCGACATCGAAGCGGTGGCGCCCGACGTGGAGCGCCCGCGCGTCGCCGGTCCGGAACTCGACGTTCGCGAGGCCGTGGCCGGCAGCGGCGCTCCGGGCGGCGCCGACGGCCTCGTCGCTCGGGTCCACGCCGACGACCCGCCGCGCGAGCGGAGCGACGTCGAAAGCGAGCCGGCCGTCACCGGTGCCGACGTCGAGAACGTCCTTGCCCCCGAAGAGGCGGCGGCCGCCGAACGCGCGGATCTCGCGCCCAGCGCGTGGATGGCGCGTGACGGTGGTGAACCACCCCGCGGCCGTGTCGCG
>JACPOT010000055.1 GCA_016191385.1 Chloroflexota bacterium
ACTTCGTAGCAGGCGAGCGGGCGTCGAACGAAAAGCATGCGATCCTGCTTTCGGAACTTGAAAGGAGGATCCGGGACGCGAGATAGGGCTCACATGTACGACGGCATGTCGGCGTGGGCCCGCGTCCGATCGTCCTCGTATTGGTCCCATCCACCACGAGCCGCGATCGGGGCTGTCATTGTCCTTCTGGTCACCATGTCCGCATGCGGGCCCAGCGAGCGTTGCCCTGACGGTCGTCTCTGCGCGCAGCCTCTCGTGATCATGTACTACAAGGAAACCCCGGGGATCGAGCCATGGGCTGCGGATCCGACGGGCTCGGCCGCGCCGGACTGGAAGGATGCAGCGAATGCCGACTTCGAGTCGCGCGGCTTGAGGGTCACGGTGATCGAGCGCGTTCCGCGCGTCGTGCCCAGCGTTGGATACGCGCTTCGTATCGCCGTCCGCCCCCCGGAACAGTCAGCGGCGGAGGCGCGTTGCCTCGTGAAGGAGCTGGCCGATCCTACCCAGCCCGCCGCAAGCCGAACGGATTGCGCCCCTCTGTACCGCGTTCCCTAGTGAGTATGGAGCGGCCGGCGCTCCGTAACCTCGTGGGTTGACCGCGCTGGCGCGCGGAGAGAGCCACAAACGGAGGAGGCCGGCCGGTGACCAAGAGTATCGCCCCGACGTTACGTCGGTCTGGATGTTCACAAGAGCACGATCGCGATCGCGCTGCTGCGGCCTGACCAGCTCGAGGTCGACGAGGACCAGATCCCCAATACGCCCGATGCGGTGCGCAAGCTGGTGCGCCGCGCGCGCCCGGCATCGTCTCGCCAAGTTCCTCTTGCGTCACGACCGCATCTGGAGCGGCGGCAAGGGCTGGACGCTCCGTCACTTGACCTGGATCCGCGCCCAGCGCTTCGTCATCGCCGAGCTCGATCGCGCCCTGGCCGAGCACCTGACCGCGCTCGAGCTGCGCCTTGGCCAGCGCGATCACCTCGAGGCCGAGATCCTGGCGATCGCCCAGCGGCCACGGTACGCCGCGGACGTCGCCCGGCTGTCCTGCCTGCGCGGCATCAAAGCGCTGACCGCGCTGACCCTCTTGGTCGAGGTGGGCGACTTCGCGCGCTTCCCCGCAGCCAGCAGCTTCATGGCCTTCACCGGCCTGGTCCCCAGCGAGCACTCCAGTGGCGAGGCGCGCCACCAGGGCCGCATCACCAAGAGCGGCAACGCGCATCTGCGCCGGGTGCTGGTGGAGGCGGCCTGGGCGTACCGAGCGCGCCCCGGACGCAGCGCCCAGCGGCTGCGCCGCTTCCAGGACCAGCCGCCCGAACTGGTGGCCCGGGCCCTGGCCAGCGAACAGCGCCTGCATGCGAGGTACTGGCGCATCGTGCAGCGCGGCAAGCGCACCACGGTCGCCGCGGTCGCCGTCGCCCGCGAACTCGCCGGCGTGGTCTGGGGCGTCATGCAGCCGGGCCTGCCCGCCTGAATGGACCGGACGTCGTGGCGGGACGGGTGAGCGCTTCTCTCCGGAAGGATCCTCGAGTGACCTATGCGGTCCGGCCGAAAGGCTCACCCCGCGCTCCTAGTGAGAGGCAGCTTCCGGCGCACCACCACCATGCGGGCTTGACCCGCGCATATCAGAGTGGCTTGAAGTCGCCGCTGCCACTTGCTCGCCCGTCCCGTCACGCCGTCCGCTCGCCACCGGACCGTGCCGTCCCTCTCCGCGATCAGCCCCGGGGGCTTGACGCGGCCGCTCCATATCAGGTCACTGGATGTGGGGACTCGTCCATCAGCTGGTCTTACCCTTCGCCGCCGCCTTGGCCAGGCGGGACTTGCGCCGCCGCGCGGCGTTCTTGTGGATCCCCCGTCGCTTGGCCGCCTTGTCGAGCGCGCTCGCGGCGGCGCGGAGCGCGTCGGCGGCGTCGGCCGCGCCGCTGGTGATGGCGTCGCGCGCGGTCTTCACCGCGGTGCGCGACGAGGATCGGGCGAGCGTCTTGATCTTGGAGCGGCGGACCGTCTGACGGATCCGCTTCAGGGCGGAGCGCTTCTTCTTCGGCATGGACCGAAGTTTAGGCGTGTCATGCTCGCGCCGTGCAGCTGAGCATCGCTCAGGCGTCCCTGCTGATGATCGGGACGCTCGTCGCGAGCCGCATCCTCGGGTGGCTGCGGCTCTCGGTGATCGGCGCGCAGTTCGCGGGAGAGCCGCGCGAGCTCGACGCCTTCCTCGCCGCGTTCCGCATCCCCGACACCATCTTCAACCTCCTCGTCGCGGGCGCGCTCGCGAGCGCGTTCATCCCCGTCTTCAGCGGGTACCTCGCGAAGGAGCGCGAGCGCGAGGCCTGGCGCGTCGCCTCGAGCGTCATGAACGCGATGCTCGTCGGGCTCATTGCACTCTCGGCGCTCATGTGGGTCGCCGCGCCGTACCTCGTGCCGCTCATGGCGCCGAACTTCGACGACGCGCAGCTCGTGCTCATGACCGACCTCACCCGCGTGATGCTCCTCAGCCCGATCTTCATGGGTCTCTCGGCGCTCTTCACCGGCGTCCTCAATTCCTACCGCCAGTTCCTCTCCGGTGCGACGGCGCCTCTCGTCTACAACGCGGTGATCATCCTGTTCGCGTTCTTCGGCGCGCCGTTCCTCGGGATCCGCGCGCTCGCGTACGGAGTGGTCGCCGGCGCCGCGATGATGTGGCTGGTCCAGGTCCCCGAGCTCACGTTCCGGCGCACGCGCTATGCCCTCTCTTTGGACCTATCTCATCCCGGCGTGCGCGAGATCGCGCGTCTCGCATGGCCACGCACGATCGCGCTCGCGGTCGTGCAGGTCACGCTCTTCGTCGACGTGAACCTCGCGTCGCGCATGGCGCCGGGCTCGTACACGGCGCTGCTGTACGCGTTCCAGCTGACGATGCTCCCGCTCGGAGTCTTCTCCATCGCCATCTCCGCGGCGGTCTTCCCGACGCTCACGCGCTTCGCGTCGCTGGGCCAGCCACTGCGGATGCGCGAGGCGCTCGAGCAGGCCGTCCGCTGGATCATGTTCCTGACGCTGCCGACGATCATCGTGATGATCGTCCTGCGCCGGCCCATCGTGAACCTGCTCTTCCAGTACGGCGAGTTCGGCGACGCCGCGCGCGAGGCCACCGCTCTGGCGTTCCTCTTCTACTCGCTCGGCCTCGTCGGCCACGCCCTGGTGCAGATCCTCGCCCGCGCCTACTTCGCGACCAAGGACAGCACGACGCCGCTCGTCATGACCACGGTGTCCATCGTGCTCAACGTGGTGCTCGCGATCGCGCTGGCACCACCGCTGGGGATCAACGGCCTCGCGCTCGCGAACTCCATCGCGACCCTGGCGGAGGCGACCCTGATGCTCTTCGTGCTCGCGCCGCGCGCCCGGCTGCGCCTGGGCCGGCTCAGCCTCGCGACGCTCCGGCACCTCGCGGCCAGCCTCTCGATGGGCGTCGCGATGTTCCTCTTCATCCGTGTCACGAACCTGCCGCTCGACCTCGCCCTGAACCCGCCGAAGGGCATCCTCTTCGTGCAGACCGCCATCGCCATGGCCTTCGGGCTCGGCGTCTACGTCGCTGCGTCCACGCTGTTCCGCGCCGGCGAGCTGACCGAGATGCTCGCCTTCGTGCGCAGCCGCTCGGCGCTGCGGCGGGGTCCGCCGGACGAGCGCGGCTAACCCCCCGTGACGGTGAAGATCACGCTCTTCGTCTCCGACACCGCCGAGGAGGTCGCCCGCGGCGCGGCCGACGACGCCTCCGAGGTCATCCGCACCGACAAGCGCGCCGCCGTCATGTTCGCCGTCGGCGAGAGCCCGACCGGGCTGTACGCGGAGCTCGCGGACCGGCGCCGGTCCGGGACCCTCGACACATCGCGTATCCGCGCGGTGCAGCTCGACGAGTACCTCGGCGTCGCGGCGGAGGACGAGCGCTCCTTTTATGGCTGGCTGCGGCGCGAGGCGCTGGATCCGCTCGGCATCCCCCTCGAGCGCACGACGGCCCTGCACGGCGACGCGCCCGACGCCGTCGCCGAGTGCGCGCGCTACGAGCGAGCGGTCAAGGAGGGCGGTGGCATCGACGTCGCGATCCTCGGCATCGGCACCAACGGCCACCTCGGGTTCAACGAGCCGCCGAGCGACGCGACCGCGCCCACGCGTGTCGTCCAATTGGCCGACGAGACCATCGAGAGCAACGCGCGCTACTGGGGTGGCCGCGAGCGCGTCCCCACGCGCGGGATCACCGCGGGCATGCGCGTGATCCTCGCTGCGCGACGGATCGTGGTGGTGGTGACCGGACCGTTGAAGAGCGAGATCTTGCACCGGGCGCTCGAGGACGAGGTGACCGCCGACCTCCCCGCGTCGTGGCTGCGCACGGTCCCGAACGTCCGCGTGTACTGCGACCGCGCTGCCTGGGACGGGTGAGCAAGGCAAGCGCGCCAGGCCGCGTCAATCTGATCGGCGAGCACACGGACTACCAAGGCGGGTTCGTGATGCCCGCGGCACTGCCCCTCCGGATCACCGTCGAGATCGAGCCGCGAGCCGACCGGCGGATCGTCGCGACGAGCCGCGGCGAGACGCTCGCGACAGATCTCGACAGCGGCCCGACCGGGACGTGGATCGACCACGTCATCGGACCGGCGAAGCTGCTCGGCCTCGAGCGCGGCTATGACGCCGACCTCTCATCTCATATCCCGATGGGCGCGGGCCTCGGGTCGAGCGGCGCGCTCGGCGTCGCGATGGTCCGGGCGCTCTCTGACGCGTTCGGCCTCGGCATCGACGACCTGGCCGTCGCGCGGATCGCGCAACGGAGCGAGAACGAGTTCGCCGGCACGCCGTCGGGGATCCTCGACCAGATGGCCGCGAGCCTCGCGCGCGCGAGCGAGGCGCTCCTCGTCGACTGCCGGTCGCTCGAGTTCGAGCGCATCCGCGTCCCGCAGGCCTTCGAGATCGTGGTCATCGACTCCGGCCAGCGGCACGAGCACCGCAGCGGGTCGTATGCCGATCGGCGCCGCGAGTGCGAGGCGGCGGCGCGGATGCTGGGTGTCGCGCAGCTGCGCGACGTCCCGCCCGGCGACCTGGCTCGCGTCGACGCCCTCCCCGAGCCGCTGCGCCGCCGCGCCCATCACGTCGTCATGGAGAACGCGCGCGTGATCCAGGCGGCCGTCGCGCTGCGGACCGCGGACGTCGTCGCGTTCGGTGCCTTCCTCGACGCGTCGCACATCTCGCTACGGGACGACTTCGAGGTGTCCACGCCGGAGATCGACGTGCTCGTCGACCTCGTCCGCGAGCAGGACGGCGTCCACGGCGCGCGCATCCAGGGCGGCGGGTTCGGCGGCTCGATCGTCGCGATCGCCGACGAAGGCGCGGGCCATCACGCCGCCGCGCGGGCCGTTGCGGACTACGTCGGGCGGACCGGTCTCGCGGCGCGGACCCTCATCCCTCCGATCGCCCTGTGACGGCTCTCAGCTGGCGGCGCGCCGGATCGAGACCATCGTGATGTCGTCCTCCTGCTCCCAGGCCGGACCCGTGAACGCCGCGAGCTCGGTCATGACGAGCGCGGTCGGATCGCCGTTGGCGCGGGCGACCAGATCGCGGAGACGACCGAAGCTGAACATCGAGCGCCCGTCGGGCGCGTGCGCTTCGACGATCCCATCGGTGTAGAGGAGGACGGTCTCGGCCGGTGCGATCGTCGTCTCCATCTCCTCGTAGACCTGCTCCGCCATCAGTCCGAGGGGCATGCCGCGGGCGCGGAGCTCGCGCGCCCGGCCCTCCTGCGCGCCGTAGGCAAGGTCGTGGCCCGCGTTCGCGTACCGCGCCCGGCCGGTCCCCGTGTCGAGCGCGACGACCATGCATGTGACGAAAGTGCTGGGCGGCATCCCGTCCACGAGGCTCGCGTTCGCGCGCGCCAAGATCGCGCCGGGCGACGAGGTCGTCGCACCCGCAGAGCGGACCTCGCTCCGCGCCGTCGCCATGACGAGAGCCGCGGCCATTCCGTGACCCGAGGCATCGCCGATCACGATCGCGAGCGAGCCGTCAGGGAGGGTGAAGAAGTCGTAGAGGTCGCCGCCCACTTCGCGCGCGGGTCGGTAGTACGAGGTGATGCTCCAGCCTGCTGGACTCGGCGTCGCGCGCGGCAACAGCGAAAGCTGGATGCGACGCGCGACCTCGAGCTCCTGCTCGACCCTGGCCATCTCGCTCCGCAACCGAACACGCTCGCGCTCATCAAGCTCACGACGCTCGCGTAGGAGCTCGTCGTTCGCCAGCGCGATGGCGGTCTGGCCCGCCATGAGGCTCATGATCGCCGCGTCATCGCGAGGGAAGAGCGGTCCCCTCCTGAAGGTCGCCACCAGCGTGCCGAACCGGCGGCCGGCCGTGCCGATAGGGACCGCGATCCGGTATGCGGAGAGCGGCGCGCGCTCGTCGGTGCTGACGGCGGCGCTCGATGCGCCGGTCGCCCGCTTCGTCGCGTCGACCAGGGCCTGGAGCGATTCGCGCCCGCGCTCGCCGATGGACATCTCCGCGGTGGCTTGCAAGAACCGATGGAGCTCGGCCAGCCGCCACATCTGCCGCAGCCAGGGGGGTGAGGCGAAGCCGGCGAAGTAGGCGAGGGCCGCAAGGGCCAGGAGCGCCGCGAATGCGTCGAGCGCCGGGGCCGGCGGGCGCGGGAGCCCCGTCTCCGTGCGGTTGACCAGGGTCGCCGCCGTCATCTCGGCGATAGCGAAGGCGACGAGGAGCGAGCCGACCGCTGCCAGGCGAGCCCGCCACACCAGCGCACCACCGGTGCCCACTGCCGAACGCAGGAACGCCCATGTCGCGTAGCCGGTCCCCCCCACGAGATAGACCGACATGACGAGAGCGAGCAAGGGCTCCGGCGTCGGCTGCGACCCCGCCGTCCCTTCTCCCCGGAAGACGACGACAAGAAGCCACACGTTCAGCGCCCACGAATAGAGGAGCCCGGCCACCGCCAGCGCGTGGACGATGCGAGGCACGGGTCGGAAGTGATCGGCGAGGCGGATCAGCAAGTAAGGCATGGAGACCGCGCCGAGCGTGATGGCCGTGAACCACGCCAGGGGGATGTCGAAGCTCACGAAGCTGACGAGGCCGAACGCAATGAAGTAGAGCGCCACCTCGATCGTGCCCAGCGTCCTTCGGCGGACCAGGTCGTAGACCGCGAGCGCAGCGACCCCCACCGCGACCATCCGGCCTACCAGAAGGATCGGCTCGATGGACATCGGCAGCAGGCTATCTCGCGCGCCCGCTCGTGCCGCCACCTACGCTCTGAGCATGTCGCTGGAGCCGGTCCGTGTCGCGGTCATTCCCGCTGCCGGTCTCGGGACGCGGTTCCTCCCGGTCTCGAAGACGATCCCGAAGGAGATGCTCCCGCTCGTCGACGTCCCCATCATCGACACCGTCATCAGCGAGGCCGTGGCCGCGGGATGCGAGGAGATCGTCGTCGTCAGCGCACCGGGGAAGGAGCCGCTCGACGAGTACTTCCTCGCGAACGAGCGGCTGGAGGAGCGTCTCAAGGACGACGGGCGCGATGGCGACCTCGCGCTCGCGCGACGCGGACAGAGCCTGGCGCGCGTGACGGTCGTCTACCAGAACGAGCCGCTCGGCAACGGGCACGCCGTCATGTGCGCGCGAGAGGCGGTCGGCGACAGGCCGTTCCTGATGCTCTGGGGCGATGACATCGTCATGGCGCCCGTGCCGGTCGGCACCCAGCTCATGCAGGCGCGCGAGCGAGTGGGCGGCGGTAGCGTCGGCGGCGTGGCGCGCGTCGTGCCGGGCGACGCCCACAAGTACGGCGTCGTCGATGGCGAGCCGGCCGGCCCTCGGACCTGGCGCGTGCGGCGCATCGTCGAGAAGCCGGACGTCCCGCCGAGCGATCTTGCCGCCGTCCACGGGTATCTCCTCGAGCCCTCGATATTCGATGTGCTGGCCACGCAGAAGCCGGGGCGGAATGGCGAGATCTGGCTGACCGACGCCGTCTCGGCGCTCGCCGCGCGCGAGTCGGTGCACGCGTACGAGTTCGAGGGCGAGCGCTTCGACGCCGGTGACCGACTCGGCTACGTCCGGGCGTTCATCGCGACCGCCCTCGGGCGCCCCGAGATCGCGGACGAGGTGCGCGCGTGGCTCCGCGAGTTCCTCTAGTGCTTTGACCGAGGCACAGGAGCGCATCCGCAACTTCTGTGTGATCGCGCACGTCGACCACGGGAAGACGACCCTGTCCGACCGCATCCTCGAGACGACGGGGACGGTCAACGCGCGCCAGATGCGCGATCAGATGCTCGACAACATGGACCTCGAGCGCGAGAAGGGCATCACCATCAAGGCGCGCGCGGTGCGCATGGCGTGGACGGTCGCCGGCGAGCCGTACGAGCTGAACCTCATCGACACACCGGGCCACGTCGACTTCAACTACGAGGTCAGCCGCTCCCTTGCCGCCTGCGAGGGCGCCGTTCTGCTGGTCGATGTTTCGCAAGGCATCGAGGCTCAGACGCTCGCCAACGCGTATCTCGCCGTGGAGCAGGGCCTCGAGATCATCCCCGTGATCAACAAGGTCGACCTGCCGAACGTCGACCTCGATCTCGTGCGCGAGGACCTGCGCAAAGCGCTGGGCTTCCGCGACGACGAGATCCTCCTCACGTCGGGGAAGTCGGGCCTCGGCGTGCGCGAGCTCCTCGACGCGGTCGTCGCCCGTGTGCCCGCGCCCACGGGGGCTCGCGCGGCGCCGCTGCGCGCGCTCATCTTCGACTCGCACTACGACCAGTTCCGCGGCGTCGTCGCGCACGTGCGCGTCGTCGACGGCGAGGTGGCCGTCGGCGACCGTATCCGCCTCTTCGCCACGGACAAGGAGGCGGATCTCCTCGAGCTCGGGACCTTCGCGCCCGACCCGCGCACCCGTGATCGCCTGCTGACGGGTGAGGTCGGATACCTCGCGACGGGCCTCAAGACTGTGCAGGACTGCCGCGTAGGGGACACCGTCACGCTCGCGATACGGCGCGCTCTCGAGCCCCTGCCGGGATACCGCCCGGCGAAGCCGATGGTGTTCGCCGGCCTCTACCCGCAGAGCAGCGACGATCACCCCGCGCTCAAGGACGCGCTCGAGAAGCTCAAGCTGAACGACGCCTCGCTGATCTACGAGCCCGAGGTCTCGCAGGCCCTGGGGTTCGGCTTCCGCTGCGGGTTCCTCGGGCTCTTGCACCTCGAGATCGTCCAGGAACGCCTCGACCGCGAGTACGGCGTCGACATCATCGCGACCGCGCCGTCGGTGGAGTACCGCGTCCTCACGACGCGCGGCGCGGAGGTCGCGATCGACAACCCCGCGATGCTCCCGGACCTCACGACCATCGAGGAGATCCGCGAGCCGTGGATGAAGGTGACGATCATCGTCCCGACGCAGCATGTCGGTGCGGTGATGGAGCTCGCGCAGGGCAAGCGCTCGGCCCTGGCCGAGATGACGTACCTCGACCCGACGCGGGCGATGCTGCGCTACGAGATGCCGCTCAGCGAGGTGATCGTCGACTTCTACGACCAGCTCAAGAGCCGCTCGCAGGGATACGCATCCCTCGACTACGAGCTCGAGGGCTACCGCGCCGCCGACGTCGTGCTGCTCGACGTCCTCGTCGCGGGCCAGCCCGTCGACGCGCTGTCCACGATCGTCCACCGCGAGCGCGCGCAGCACACCGGCCGCGCGCTCGTCTCCAAGCTGCGCGAGCTCATCCCGCGACAGCAGTTCGACGTCCCCATCCAGGCCGCCATCGGCGGGAAGGTCGTCGCGCGCGAGACCGTGAAGGCCCTGCGCAAGAACGTGATCGCCAAGTGCTACGGCGGCGACATCACGCGGAAGCGGAAGCTGCTCGAGAAGCAGAAGGCGGGCAAGAAGCGGATGAAGATGGTCGGCCAGGTCGAGATCCCGCAGGAGGCCTTCCTCGCGGTGTTGCGGACCGGCGAGGCGCCGTCGTGAAGCCCGCTCTCGAGCACCCGACGCAGGGCATCGCCTCGGCCTTCCTGCGCGCGATCGCCGACGGCGAGCCGCGCGAGATCTGGGAGCGCCTCTCCCGCGAGACCCGCGGGCTCCTCGAAGGTATGCACGCGCAGCGCAGTGGACTCGCGCTGCACGAGACCGCCGCAGGTGGCGGCGACGAGCGCATCGCGGCTCTCGTCGCGCCCCTCCGCGCGACCGTGCTCGACCGCCTCGGCGGAGCCGGGCGCGTCCTGTCGTTCGGCGTTTCTGGCGCGCGCATCGTCGACCGGCAGACCGCCTATGTCCTTCTCCTTCCGGATGTCGGTCACGAGGGCCTCATCGCCGAGAGCGAGTGGCGGCCGTCGCACCTCATCGCGTTCGTGAGCGAGTCAGGGGCCCCCCTGGGAGGGTCGAAGGAATGGCTCGTGGACCTCGGCCGCACCGCGTCGCTATCGGCGGACGCCGGCCTGCCGGACCCGCTCGGAGCGATCCGGTGAGAGGGATCTCGCTTTACGTGCACATCCCGTTCTGCGCGGCGCGCTGCCCGTACTGCGACTTCGCGACGGCGCCCGCGACCTCCGCGCTGCGCGCGCGCTACCTCGATGCGCTCGTGGCCGAGATCGCTCGCGAGGGTGCACTTCTCGGCCGGCCGCGCGTGCGCACCATCTACGTGGGCGGGGGGACGCCCAGCCTGCTCGAGCCCGACGAGGTCGGCCGCCTGGCGCGCGCTCTAGCCGAGGCGTTCACCGTCCGGCCCCGCGAGGTCACGGTCGAAGCCAACCCCGCGACGCTCGACCGCGCGCGCCTCGAGGCGTGGCGCGCGTTCGGCGTGACGCGGCTCAGTCTCGGCGCGCAGTCGTTCAGCGGGCGCGGGCTGCGCGCACTCGGGCGGACGCACCAGCCCGACGACGTCGCGCCCGCGGTCGATGCGGGGCGGTCGGTCGGCCTGCGCGTGAGCCTCGACCTCATCTTCGGCTGGCCCGGGCAGACGCCGGCCGAGTGGCGCGCCGACCTCGGCGCGGCCATCAGCCTCGGCGTGGACCACCTCTCCTGCTACCCGCTCGAGCTCGAGCTGACGCGCGAGGACGCCGTCGCCAACTGGCCGGGCGGCGGGTGGCCGACCCTGGCGCGCTGGCGGGCAGCGACCGCGGCCACACAACCGGACGACCGCGCGATCGCCGTGCTGTACGCCATGGCCCACCGGCACCTCGCGCGCGCGGGATACCGCCACTACGAGATCGCGAACTGGGCGAGGCCAGGCTCGAGAAGCCTCCACAACGCCGTCTACTGGCGCAGCGGGGAGTGGCTCGGCGTCGGCGCCGGGGCCCACTCGCATCTCGCGGGTGCGCGCTCGCACCAGCCCGCCGCGCTGCCGGCGTACATCGAGCGCGTCGAGCGCGCCCTGGGGCGGATCGCCGACGCCGCGGGGGACCCCGCGGCGGAAGAGGCGATGCTGCGGCTACGGCTCGACACCGGGATCGACATCGGGCGCTCCGCGGCCCGCTGGGGCACGCCGGCCAGCGCGCGCATCCGCGGCGCGCTCGTCACGTCCGCGCGGCGCGGTCTCATCCGCTGGTCGGGGGAGCGCGCGACGCTGACGCCGCGCGGCCGCATCCTTGCGAACGAGGTCTTCGTCCGACTGCTCCCGTGAGGGCACGTCATCGTGTTGCGCGTGCTCGCGCGACGCGCTATGCCTTGCTCGTCCAGCGACGATGGCAGGAGCGCTCAGTTTCGAGTGGGAGGAAAGATGACGACGGACGACAGAGACGACCGCGACGCGATGGGCGGAGGCCCGGATCAGGGATCCATGTGGACGCCGGCGCCGGGCACCCCGATGCCCGCGAGCTCAGGGATGGGCAGCGGAATGGGCGGGTCGATGGGCGGAGACATGGGCGGAGCCAAGAAGCCGGCGCCGCGCAAGAAGGCCACGACCCGGAAGACCACTCGCCGCAAGGCGACCGCGCGCAAGAGCACGGCGCGGAAGACGACGAAGCGCAAGACCACGGCCCGGAAGACCACGGCGCGCAAGACGACCAAGCGGAAGACCACCAAGCGCAAGACGACGGCACGCAAGACCGCGAAGAGAAGGACGACGGCCCGCAAGAGCACGCGGAAGAAGCGGCGCTAGGACGGCGCGGGGCCGCGGCGAGCTAGTTGCGCTTGCCGCGGCCCATCCCGGGCTTCCGCCCGTGATTCGCCTTCTTCGATCGCCAGGTCAGCCTCGCGACCGTCTTCCGCTTCCTTTGTCCTTTGCCCACGAAGACCCCCTTTCTGATCATCATGACCGACGTGGCAGATGCGGCGCTGAACGAGCGCTTGCGCACCCTCCCGCTGTTCTCGCGCCTCTCGGGCGATGAGCTCAGTGACCTTGCCGAGCGCATGCGCACGCGCTCCTTCAAGCGCGGCGAGACCATCTTCCGCAAGGACGACCCCGGGACGCATCTCTACCTCGTGCTCGAGGGAGCCGTGAAGATCGGGCTTCCTGGCGAGTTCGGCCAGGAGGCGCTGGTCGCCATCATGCGGGCCGGTGACTTCTTCGGGGAGCTCGCGCTCTTCGACCGCAGTCCCCGGTCCGCAAGCGCGGTCGCGCTGGACGACACGCGCGCGGCGCTCCTTGCGAGCGACGACTTCCTCTTGTTCCTGGAGCGCCACCCCGGCGCCGTGCGCGTCGTCCTCGAGGTGCTCGCGCGCACCATCCGCCGCCTCTCCGACCGCGTCGAGCACCTCACGTTCCTCGACGTCCCGAGCCGCGTCGCGAAGTACCTCTTGGAACTTTCACGAGCGGCGGGCGCTGCTCAGGCCGATCAGGCCACCCGCGGTCCTGGCCTCGAGCTGAGCCTCACCCAGGACGAGCTCGCGGCGTTCGTCGGGGCCTCGCGCGTCTCCGTGAACCGGGTCCTGGGCGACCTCGAGCGCCGCGACATCGTCTCCATCAGGAGACGGCGCATCGCCATCAAGGATCCCGAGCGGCTCGCGAAGGAGGTCCGCCCGTAGCCGGCCGCCGCAAGCCACTGGTGCTCATCGTCGAGGACGACAGCGACCTGGGCGCGGCCATCGTCGAGCACATCAGGGACGAGGGGCTCGACGCGAAGCTTGCGCGCGACGGGGATCAGGCCATGCGCATGGTCGATTCGCTGACGCCCGCGGTCATGGTCCTCGACCTGATGATGCCGCGGCGCGACGGCTTCAGCGTCCTGCGCGAGCTCCGCTCGGACGGCCGCATCGCGACGCTCCCGGTGATCGTGGTCACCGCGATCTTCGGCCTCTCGGAGCGCCTCTATGCGACCGAGCTGGGGGCCGCCGACTACGTGACCAAGCCCTTCGAGATCGACGATCTCGTCACGCGCATCGTCGCGCTCCTGCCGTCGGACCAGCGGCCACCCGGTCACCGCCATGCGGGACCCGACCCGGCCCCAGCCGCTTGACGCTCCGGCCGACCGGCTGATAGCCTCATTAGCACTCGCCCTATGAGAGTGCTAAATGCCTGAAAACGCTCCAGATCGCCTGCCTCAGCTGCCTCCGCGGCGGCGGGACATCCTGCACGCGGTCATCCGCGAGCACATCGCCTCGGCACGCCCGGTCGCGTCGGCGGCGCTCGTCCAGCGCTACGGGCTGGACGTGTCCTCGGCCACCGTGCGGAACGATCTCGCCGCGCTCGAGGAGCTCGGCCTCCTGACGCATCCGCACACCTCGGCCGGGCGCGTGCCCACGGACCTCGGGTACCGCTACTTCATCGACAGCCTCATGCCCGACCCAGCCCTGCGGCACGAAGAGCGCGTGACGGTGAGCCACCAGTTCCGCCAGGCGCCGAGCGACACCACCGAGCGGCTGCGCCTGGCGGCATCGACGCTCGCGCGCCTCACCGCCGAGGCCGCCCTGGCGACGTTCGACCCGGCCGGCGACGAGACCGCGGGCATGTGGTCGCGCGAAGTGTTCTACGAAGGGATCGACCGCATCCTCGAGCAGCCGGAGGCCGAGGTGCGCGATCACGTGCGCGAGGTCGTCAGCCTGTTCCACGACCGCGCGCGGCTCGCGCAGGTCCTCCCGCGCACGCTGGATGAGGGCGACGTGGCCGTCGCCATCGGCGGTGAGATCGCCATGGAGCCGCTGCGGTCGTTCAGCTTCGTCATCGGCCGCTACGGACGGCGCGACGGCGCTGCCGGATACGTCGGCATCGTCGGCCCGCGGCGTATGGACTACCAGCGGACCATCGGCGCTGTCCGGTATGTCGGTGAACTGATGACCGACCTGGTGCGCAACTTCAGGAGTCTGTGATGGGAGACCGAGTGAGTCCGATCCAGGACGAGAACGCAGAGCAGCAGACGCAGGAAAGTCTTCAAAAGGATCCTCGGATCGCCGAGCTCGAGCAAAAAGTCGAGCAGCTCACGGGTGAACTGCAACGTGAGCGCGCCGACTTCACGAACTACCGGCGGCGCAACGAGGCCGAGCGCGCGGACTTCGCGCGCTACGCGAAGGCCGACCTCATCACGAAGCTGCTCGAGGTGCTCGACGTCTTCGACCGCGCCCTCGAGACGGTCCCCGCCGATCTGCGCGACCAGCCGTGGGTCAAGGGGATATGGCTGGTCGAGCGCAAGCTGCGCGACATCCTCGTCTCGGAGGGCCTCGAGGAGGTCAGCTCCGTCGGCCAGCCGTTCGATCCGTACATGCACGAGGCCCTCGGCCACGTCGACTCCGCGGCAGCGGAAGGTACCGTCGTCGACGAGGTCCGCAAGGCCTACCGGCTCCACGACAAGATCATCCGTCCCGCGCTGGTGACAGTGGCGCGCGGCAAGAACAAGGAGAGCAACTGATATGGCAAAGGTCATCGGCATCGACCTCGGTACCACGAACTCGGCCGCCGCCTACATGGAGGCCGGCGAGCCCACGATCATCCCGAACGCGGAAGGCGGTCGGATCACGCCGTCGGTCGTCGCGCACACCAAGACCGGCGAGCGCCTCGTAGGCCAGGTCGCCAAGCGGCAGGCCATCACGAATCCCGAGAACACCGTCTACTCGATAAAGCGCTTCATGGGGCGCCGCTTCAGCGACCCCGAGGTGCAGCGCTCGATGAAGCAGGTCCCCTACAAGGTGCGCGAGGGCAAGAGCGGCGGCGTCGAGATCGAGCTCGCCGACGGCAAGCGCCTCACGCCACCCGAGATCAGCGCAATGATCCTGCAGAAGATCCGCACCGACTGCGAGGCGTTCCTCGGCGATAAGGTCACCCAGGCCGTCATCACCGTGCCCGCGTACTTCGACGACAGCCAGCGCCAGGCCACCAAGGACGCCGGCCAGGTCGCCGGCCTCGAGGTCCTGCGCATCATCAACGAGCCCACGGCCGCGGCGCTGGCGTACGGTCTCGACAAGAAGAAGGACGAGGTCGTCGCCGTGTACGACCTGGGCGGCGGCACGTTCGACATCTCCGTCCTCCAGCTCGGCGAAGGCGTCTTCGAAGTCAAGGCCACCAACGGCGACACGCACCTCGGCGGCGACGACTTCGACCAGCGCGTCATCGAATGGCTCGTCGAGGAGTTCAAGCGCGACCAGGGCATCGACCTGACCAAGGACCGCATGGCCCTGCAGCGCCTCAAGGAGGCCGCCGAGAAGGCCAAGATCGAGCTCAGCACGACGCAGCAGACCGAGGTGAACCTGCCGTTCATCACGGCCGACGCGTCGGGCCCCAAGCACATGGTCATCACGCTCACGCGCTCGAAGCTCGAGCAGCTGACCGGCGACCTCATCGAGAAGACGGTCGGCCCGGTGAAGCAGTGCCTCGCCGACGCCGGCGTGAGCGCGGACAAGGTCGACGAGGTGATCCTCGTCGGCGGCATGACGCGCATGCCGCTCGTCGTCGAGACGGTGCGCAAGCTGTTCAACAAAGAGCCGCACAAGGGCATCAACCCGGACGAGGTCGTCGCGCTCGGCGCGGCGGTCCAGGCCGGCGTGCTCAAGGGCGAGGTGAAGGACGTCCTTCTTCTCGACGTGACACCGCTCTCGCTGGGCATCGAGACGCTCGGCGGCATCGCCACGAAGCTCATCGAGCGCAACACCACGATCCCGACCTCGAAGTCGCAGACGTTCACGACGGCCGCCGACGGCCAGCAGCAGGTCGAGATCCACGTCGTCCAGGGCGAGCGCGACATGGCCGCGGACAACAAGAGCCTCGCGCGATTCATCCTCGACGGGATCCCGCCCGCCCCGCGCGGCGTGCCGCAGATCGACGTCAGCTTCGACATCGACGCCAACGGCATCGTCAACGTCAAGGCCCGCGACAAGGCCAGCGGCCGCGAGCAGCACGTGACCATCACCGCGACGAGCGGCCTCGCGAAGGACGAGGTCGAGCGGCTGGTGAAGGAAGCGCAGGCGCACGCGGACGAGGACAAGCGCAAGCGCGAGCAGATCGAGCTGCGCAACGAGGCCGACGGCTTCGCCTATCAGATCGAGAAGACGCTGCGCGACAACGCCGACAAGATCCCAGCGGAGATCAAGAGCGACGTCGAGGCCAGGCTCGCGACCGTGCGCGAGGCCCTGGCGACCGAGGACACCGAGCGCATCCGCACCGCGCTGAGCGAGCTGCGGGCCGCCTCGAACAAGATCGGGGAGGCGATGTACAAGACGCAGCAGGCGCCGGGCGCGCCGGAAGGCGAGCCCGCGGGCACGACCGCGGGACCCGATGGCGAGCGGAAGGACAGCGACACCATCGAAGGCGAATTCACCGAGAAGCCGAGCTAGCGCCGGAGCGTGGCCGCCAGGGTCGACCACTACTCCGTCCTGGGCGTCGAGAAGGGCGCGACCGCAGACGAGATCCGCAGCGCGTACCGGAAGCTGGCGCGCCAGTACCACCCTGACACGAGCGCCTCGGAGGACACGGAGCGCTTCAAGGCGGTCACGGTCGCTTACGAGATCCTGTCGGACCCCGAGAAGCGCCAGCGCTACGACATGTTCGGCGATGCCGAGGTCGGCGACCTCTCCGGCTTCGGCATCGATGACCTCTTCAACACTTTCTTCGGCGGCTCGCGCCGCCGCGAGCGCGGTCCGGCCCGTGGCGCGGACCTGCGGCTCCAGCTCGACCTCGACCTCGAAGAGGCCGTCCGCGGCAGCGAGAAGAAGGTCGTGGTCCCGCGACAGGAGACCTGCGAGGTCTGCCACGGCAGCGGCGCCGAGCCGGGCTCGAAGACGTCCACGTGCGCTACGTGCAACGGGCGCGGCGAGGTGCGCCAGGTCCAGCAGTCGCTCTTCGGCCGCTTCGTCTCCGTCGCGACGTGCCCGCGCTGCGGCGGAGCGGGGACGACCGTCGACAAGAAGTGCGCGCGCTGCCGCGGCGAGGGCCGCACCCACGCCGAGCGCGAGGTCCCGGTCACCATCCCCGCGGGCATCGACGACGGGCAGCAGCTGCGCGTGAGCGGCGAAGGCGAGGCAGGGACGCGCGGCGGACCGCCGGGCGACCTGTACGTGCTCATCCGGCTGCGCGAGCACGCCCTCTTCCGCCGCGAGGGCGACGACCTCATCCACGTCCTGCGCGTCACACCGCCGCAGGCGGCGCTCGGAGACGAGATCGATGTCCCGACCATCGAGGGCGACAAGGCGAAGGTGAAGGTCCCCGCGGGCGCGCAGCACGGCCAGTCCGTGCGCCTGCGCGGGAAGGGCGTGCCGCGGCTGCACGGCAACGGCCGGGGTGACCAGCTCGTGTATCTCGACGTCGTGATCCCGAAGACCCTCAGCAAGGAGGAGCGGGCTCTCTACCAGCAGCTCGATGCGATCCGCGGCGGCTGAGCCCATCCGCTGGATCGAGATCGCCGTGCCATCGCATCCAGAGGCGGTCGAGGCGGTCAGCGAGATCCTCTCGCGCGTCGGCTACAACGGCATCGCCGTGGACGTCCCGCTCGACGCTGCCCAGCCGCACGTCGTGAAGGCGTACGTCGTGTACGACCACGCGGCGCGCATCAAGGTGCGCCGCGTGAAGGAGGCCATCGGCCGGCTACAGGCGTTCGGCCTCGGGCCGGTGGGCGACGTCGCCCTGAGGCGCATCGCAGACGAGGACTGGCTCGAGTCGTGGAAGGCGCAGTTCACCCCCATCGGCATCGGTCCGTTCTTCGTGCGTCCCAGCTGGTCCAGCGCCCGCGCGATGGGGATCGAGATCGTCCTCGATCCGGGGATGGCCTTCGGAACGGGTCTTCACCCCACGACCCGGCAGTGCCTGGAGGCCCTCGGCGAGATCGACGCCCGCGGGCGAAGCGTGCTCGACCTCGGGACGGGGTCGGGGATCCTTGCCATCGGCGCCGCCAAGCGCGGCGCCACGCGCGTCGTGGCCGTGGACGTCGATCCGCTCTCGGTGCGCGCGGCGACCGAGAACGCGCGGCTGAACAACGTCGCGGTGGAGGTGCGCGAGGGCAGCGCGGCCGATGTCGGCGGGACCTTCGACGTCGTGCTCGCGAACCTCGTCGCCGACGTGCTGGTGGCCATCGCCGCCGACCTCGCCGCGCGTCTCGCCCTCGGCGGCACGCTCGTGTGCGCGGGGATCGTGGCGGAGAAGGCGCAGCAGGTGGGGGACGCCCTGGCGTCGTTCGGCCTCACGGTCACGGGCCGCGACGACCGCGAGGACTGGGTCCGGCTCGCATTCACAGCGCCCGCGGCTCGTTAGATGGACCGCTTCTTCGTAGGCGCGGACGCGCTCGACGGCGAGCGCGTCACGCTGCGCGGGGATCAGGCCCGGCAGATCGCGACCGTGCTGCGCCTTGCGCGCGGCGCGCGCGTCGTCGCGGTGCACGAGGGCGAGGAGCTCGAGACCGTGCTC
>JACPOT010000056.1 GCA_016191385.1 Chloroflexota bacterium
GAGGCCCTCGCGGAACGGGATGCCGCTGATGCGCGCGTACCCGACCGCCGCGGGGATGGCGCTATCCGGGACGGGGATGACGACGTCCGCGTCGGCCGCATGCTCCCGGGCGAGGATCTCGCCCATGTGCTCGCGCGTCGCATACACGGAGCGGCCGCCGAGGTCGCTCGAGGCCGACGCGAGGTAGACGTGCTCGAACACGCACAGGCCCATGCGGTCCGCGGCCATGTCCGCGACCTGCGTGAGGCCTGCGTCGTCGATGCGCAGGATCTCGCCCGGCAGGACGTCGCGCACGAACTCCGCGCCGACCGTGTCGAACGCGCTCGTCTCGCTGGCGACGAGCCACGACGCGCCCTTCCGGCCCACCACGAGCGGGCGGACCCCGAACGGGTCGCGGATCGCGTACAGCGCGTGCCGCGTGAGGAGGACGAGGGACCACGCGCCCGAGAGCGTCGGCAGGGTGTGGACGAGCTTGGCGTCCCAGGTCGCGCCCGGCGCGGCGGCGACGGCCTTCGCGATGACCTCGGTGTCGCTCGAGGTCGCGAACTCAACGCCTTCCCGCTCGAGGTCCCCGCGGATGTCGCGCGCGTTGATGCAGTTCCCGTTGTGGCCGATCGCGAGCTCGCCGAGCAGGGGATCCGACACGACCAGGGGCTGCGCGTTCTCGATGCGCGACGAGCCCGTCGTCGAGTAGCGCGTGTGTCCCATCGCCGCGCGCCCGCCCAGCGCGCCGAGGTCGGGCTCGGCGAAGACCTGACCCACCAGGCCCATGCGCTTGACGACGCGCAGGTCGCGCCCGTCGGTGGCGGCGATGCCCGCGGACTCCTGCCCGCGGTGCTGCAGCGCGTAGAGCGAGAAGAACATGAGGCGGGCAGCCTCGGTCGGGTCGGCGCCCTGCGGTGACCAGATGCCGCACACGCCGCACATCAGCCCGTCCTCCCGAGCGCATTGGGCAGGCCTTCCTCGTACGCCTCGCGCAACGCCGCGATCGGCAGGCCGAGCACGGGCGCGACCTCGAGGAGGTCACCGCCTACCGTACCGAGCGTCCACATCGGGACGTCGCGCTCGCGTGCCAGCTCGCTCACCGCATCGGCTCGCGCGGGATCGGCCACCAGGACGATCCCGGACGGGCCCTCGCCGAAGAGCGCCACGCGCTTGTCGATCCCCTTGATGGCGGGCAGCGTGACCTTCATGCCGACGCCGTCACGGAGGCACAGCTCCGCGAGCGTGACCGCCAGTCCTCCGTCCGACCGGTCGTGCGCGGCGCGGACCAGCCCGCGCGCGTGCGCCTCGAGCACGAAGCGCTGCAGGCGCGACTCGAGCGCGAGGTCGATGGCCGGCGCAGGACCGTCCCCGGCGTAGACCGAGCCCGCGAGCGTCACCTGCGCGCTTCCGGCGAGGATCGCGACGTCGCCCGGCCGTCCGCTCGTGACCGGGATGTGGCGCGTGACGTCGGCGAGCCGGCCGACGGCGCCGATCGTCGCCGTGGGCCATATGTCGGCGCCGCGCGTGGCGTTGTAGAGGGACACGTTCCCGGAGACGACGGGGACCCCGAGCGCCACGCATGCCTCGCGGATGCCCGCGACGGTGCGCTCGAGCGCCCAGGCGCCTTCGGGCCGCTCGGGGTTGCCGAGGTTCAGGCAGTCGGTGATGGCCAGCGGCTCGGCACCCATGCAGACGACGTTGCGCATGGCTTCCGCGACCGCGGCCGCCGCTCCCGTGAACGGATCGATCGCGGCCACGCGCGGCTGCGCGTCGATCGCGATGGCGATGCCATCCGGCCGGCCCTTGATGCGCATGACCGCCGCATCGCCGCCCGGCCCGACGACGGTGTCGGTCCCGACCATCTGGTCGTACGTCCGGTACAGGACGCGCCGCGATGCGACCTGGGGCGATGACAGGACCTCGAGGAGCTCAAGACCGATCTTGTGAGTGGGCGGCGAGCCCGCGGACCGAAACCCTCTCAGCGCGGGCGGACGAGCCCACTCCCTCACGTCGTACTCGGGTGCGTCCTCAGCCAACCACTTTGGCGCCAGCACTGCGACAACGCTGTCCCCGCGGCCTCGACGGCGTCGCGCTCGATGAGCTCGATGGTCGCTTCGAGGAGCAGCTTCTCGGTGAAGGGATCGCCCACCTGCACCGACGGCCGCTTCGCGTCATCAGCGGCGCCGAGCTCGAACGAGGCGAGCAGCGACGCGCCGGCGATGCCATCGCGCCCCGTGTCGCTTCCGACGAGGTACACGGCGCTGCCCGGCCGGGCCGTCGCGGACACGCGCAGCAGATCGCGCTGCACGATGCCGACGCACATCGCGTTCACGAGCGGGTTGTCCGCGTAGCACGGCTCGAACGAGACGTGCCCGCCGACGTCGGGGATGCCCACGCAGTTCCCGTAGAAGGAGATCCCTCCGACCACGCCGCCGACGAGGCGGCGCGTGCGCGCGTCGGCCGGATCGCCGAACGAGAGCGCGTTCAGCAGCGCGATGGGCCGCGCGCCCATCGCGAAGACGTCACGCAGGATCCCGCCCACGCCGGTAGCGGCGCCCTGATACGGCTCGACCGCGCTCGGGTGGTTGTGGCTCTCGACCTTGAACACGCACAGCAGTCCGCCGCCGAGGTCGACCGCGCCGGCGTTCTCGCCGGGGCCGAGCGCGACGCGCGCGCCCGCCGTCGGCAACGTGCGCAGCAACTTCTTGAAGTGCTTGTACGCGCAGTGCTCGCTCCACATCGCGCCGAACATCCCCCACTCGACGACGTTCGGCTCGCGGCCGGCGAGATCGCGCACGCGCGCGGCCTCGAAGGGAGTGAGTCCCGCCTCGCGCGGGATCCGGTCGCGATCTGCCGTGTGGTCAGGCTGCGCCGTCGCCGTCCCCGCCATCGTCGGGGACGATCTCACGACAGAGGCTCTCCGAGGAAACGCTCGACCGAGTCCGCGAACGTCGCGAGGTCGG
>JACPOT010000016.1:0-7235 GCA_016191385.1 Chloroflexota bacterium
AGGTCGATGGGGCTTCCGTCCTGCGCGCGACGCTGGACCGGTTCGCGTACTGCCTCGAGGTCGGTCACCGGGCAGCGGTCGCGCGAGGCGCGGTCGGCCTGGTCGTTGGAGCGTCCTGGAATTCATCGTGGATAGCGCGGACCGCCGTGACCTGCTCGGCCTCGGTCACGCACAGCGAGATGTTGAACTCGCTCGAGCCCTGCGCGATGGCGATGACGTTCACACCGGCGCGCCCGAGGGCGCCGAAGATGCGCGCCGCGACGCCGGGCGTTCCGCGCATGCCCTCCCCCACCGCGGCCACGACGGCGATGGGCCGCTCCACCGTCACGCGCTCCACGTCGTGGTGCGCCAGCTCCTTCGCGAGCATCCGCTCGAGTGCCGCCTTGAGCCTGTCGCCGGTGTTGGCCGGGACGACGAAGCAGATGGAGTTCTCGCTCGAGGACTGGCTGATCATGAGGACGGAGACCTGCTCGGCCGCGGTCGTGTCGAAGACGCGCGCGGCGAACCCCGGGACGCCGCTCATGCCAGCGCCCTGCACGGTCACGAGGGCCAGGCCGCCGAGCGAGGTCGTGGCCTTGACCACGCTCCCGTCCGGGATGGCGCGCGCGGTGATGGTCGTGCCGGGCTCGAGCGGGGCGAACGTGTTGAGGATGCGCACCGCGATGCCCGCCTCGACGGCGGGCAGCACCGCGCGCGGGTGCAGGACCTTCGCGCCGAAGTACGACATCTCCGCGGCCTCGGAATACGACAGCTGCGCGAGCGGGCGCGCGCCCTCGACCATCCGCGGATCCGCGCTCATGACGCCGCTCACGTCCGTGTAGATGAGGCACTCGCTGGCCCCGAGGGCCGCGGCCAGGATCGCGGCGGTGTAGTCCGAAGCGCCGCGGCCGAGGGTCGTCGTCACCCCCTCGCGGGTCGCCCCGATGAAGCCGGTCACGACGGGTACGCGCTGCCCGGCCAGGAGCGGCCCCAGCACCGATCGCGCGCGCGCGTACGCCTCCTCGAACGCGGGCGCGGCGTTCCCGAACGCGTCGTCGGTCACGACGATGCGCGTCGCCGGCACGGCTTCGGCCTCGAGCCCGTGCGCTCGAAGGGCCGCGGCGACGATCACCGACGACGCCAGCTCGCCGTATGCCACGATCGCGTCCTGCGAGCGCGGCGTGCACTCGTGGAGGATCGCGACGCTGCGGACGAGCGCCTTGGCCCGCTGCGCGAGGTCGTTGAGGGCGGCGGCCGAGTCCTCGTCGCCGCGCGCTGCCTTCCGCAGCAGCTCGTCGTGCGCCGACGCCAGGCGCGTCATGACGCTTTCCGCTCCGACGGGGTCGCCCGCCGCGGCGGTCCGTGCCGCCGCGATCAGCGCGCTGGTCGTCCCGGCGGTCGCCGAGACCACGACGACGCGCTCGCCCGGGGCGTCACAGACGATGCGGCACGCGCGTTCGATGGCATCCGTGGTCGCCACCGAGGTCCCGCCGAACTTGAGGACGACGCTCATCGCATGCCGCGCGCGATCTGGATCACGTCGCCGAGTATGGCGGTGGCCGTCGCGTCGCCCCCGCTCCGGGGCCCATGAAGGCAGCGCGCGGCAGATGCGTCGCGCTCCCGCGCTCGGGAGTCGCGGGTCGTGCGCCTGGTGCGCGGCCGACCGCGCTGGCGGCGTTGCGGCAGGGTGCTCCTGGCCCAATTCGGTTGCGCGCGCCGCGACGACCCTCGCGGCTTTCGACTAACGTCCCGGTCGCCGGAGGAGTGCAAATTACTGGCTAGTGCCCATGACCGCTTGCGAGACAACCGGCACGACGTTTGCACGAGGCACGCGCCACCACTGGGAGGAGAAACGTCGATGAGTGGTCGAGCGGTGCGCATGTCAGCGGTTGTTGCAGCGGTGCTGACTGTTCTCATGACCGCTATTGGGCCTGCGCCACGCGTCTCAGCCGAGGAGCCGGGGTTTCAGTACCAGCAGGTTGAGAGAGCGCCGATCGAGGTGCACAGGACGTCCAGAGTCGTCGGGTCTCGTGTGGGTGCCGCCTGTGCCTACCGCTATCCGGTCTTCGAAAGTCCACCAGGCGTACAGGCATGGGCCATACGTGACGTCGCAGTGGATCCGGCCCGGTGCATCAAACTCGTGGTCGAGGGCATACCGACGCGCGCCGAGTCACCGTTCGCGGAGCGAAGCCTGACCGCCACCATCGGCTCATCCGGCTTGATTCCCCGATCACAGCGAGGACCCGGCCAGCAGCGGCCGACCTCAGCCATCCGATCCAGCGGTTACACCGACGTGTGGTGGGAGGACGTCGTCGGTGCTCTTGTCAATGGCGACCGTACCCTCGTAACGTGGGATTGGGATGGGTCGTGTGCCATCGGCGGCGCGACGGACGCGTGGTGGCGCTGGCGGGACAGCACGGGGTGGTACCTGTACACGTCCGGCGGCACTCAGGACACAACGTGCTATCGCCATCAGGGCGAGACGACTTCGGAGTTCCGCAACAATAGCTTCTGCGGCCCGGACACGGTCTTCACCGACTACTACTACGTTCAGTTCCGCGGCTACTTCGACGGCACCTACGGCGGATCGTCGAGCAGCGACACGCTCTACGAGTGCGCCCCACTTTACCGATACGCAATAGTCGTCAAGACCTCATGAACATCGCGAAGATCTCCGTACTGGTCGTTCTGGGCATTGCGGCTCCATTCCTATACCTCACGCTCGGAAGGCCTGCCCTTGTCGTGATCGCGCTCGTAATTGCGTGGGCGGCCTTGTCGAAAGAACGAGCTTTCCGACTTGCCTGGCTGCTCATCGCCGCAGGAGCGACGGCGCTCGTGCTGATCGCGCTCGCCTATCAACGCTGCGCTAGCGCTCTGGCGAGGGGCGGCGACTGTGCATTACCTGATACGACCGGGTATGTGGCAGGCGCAGCTAGCCTAGTCGTCTCGGGCGTGGTTCTCTTGTTGACAATACGCCGTCCGTCGCTCGCGCCTTAAACACGACGTCAACTGACCACTTCCGATGCGCGTGCCAAGGGCACTGACACGCGGCACATGGCCGACCGCATCGGACGTCGCTACCGATGTCCCGCCGAACTTGAGGACGACGCTCATCGCATGCCGCGCGCGATCTGGATCACGTCGCCGAGTATGGCGCTGGCCGTCGCGTCGCCGCCCGCTCCGGGTCCCATGAATGTCAGCACGCCCGCGAGATCGGTGTCGAAGCGGACCACGTTCGTCGGTCCGGTGGCCTGACCCTCGAGCGACGCGGCCTCGACTTCCTCGGGCGCCACGCGCGCCGTCGTCCCCTTTTGGCCGAACTCGGCGGTCGCGATGTAGCGGATACGCATTCCGCGCCCCGCCGCGTCGTTCATCGCGGCGGTTGTGACGCCGCGCAGCGACGTGCGGGACACAGCGGCGGGGTCGTGCCATCGTCCCTCGGCGAGGCTGATGAGGATCGACAGCTTGTACGCCGGATCCCAGCCGTCGACGTCGGCGCTCGGATCCGCCTCGGCATATCCAGCGGCCTGCGCCTCGCGCAGCGCGTCGTCGAATGAGGCGCCGGCCTCCATGCGCGAGCAGATGTAGGTGGTGGTGCCGTTGAGGAGGCCGCGGATCGTCCGCACCCGGGCCGCGCCCAGCGCCCGCGCCGCGGCGACGACCGGAACGGCGGCCGCGACCGCTGCCTCGAACCGCAGCTCGCGCTTCGCCCCGCGCGCGGCTTCGTGCAGCGCGCGCCACTCCTTGGCGACGACCTCCTTGTTCGCCGTGACGACGTGCTTGCCCCGCTCGAACGCCGCGAGGTGGAGGTCGATCGCGGGACGGTGGCCGCCGATGACCTCGACGACGACGTCGACGTCGGGATCGTCGAGGACGTCGAACGCGTTCGCCGTCACCTCGACCGGCAGGTCCCGCGTCTTGGAGGCGTCACGCACGGCTGCGCGTACGAGGCGGAGATCGCGGCCCGCGCTCGCGCTCAGGCCCTCCCCTCGCTCCCCCATCGCGCGCGCCACGGCCGATCCGACCGTGCCGAGACCCAGGAGTCCGACGCCGACGGCCCTCGTCATTCGACCGCCTGCTCGAGGAGGTCGAGCGCGACGCCGACGCTGGCGAGCCGGTTCCCCGCGCGATCGAAGGGGAACTTGTTCCTTTTGACGCTCGAGAGCGCGTCGCTGTCGATGGCCACGTACACGAGGCCTACCGGCTTGCCGGCAGTGGCGCCCAGCGGGCCGGCGATGCCGGTGATCCCGAGGCCGATCCTCGCACCGAGCCGCCCGCGGGCGCCGCGGGCGAGGGCCGCGGCCACCACGGATGAGACGGCTCCGTGCGCGTGGATGAGGTCGGCCGCCACGCCCGCGAGCTCCGTCTTCGCGCCATTCGAATAGACGACGCCGCCGCCGAGGTAATGGTCGCTGGACCCT
Organism: Chloroflexota bacterium; assembly: GCA_016191385.1. Classification (GTDB taxonomy): domain Bacteria; phylum Chloroflexota; class Limnocylindria; order P2-11E; family P2-11E; genus JACPOT01. Next base: position 4,401 of record JACPOT010000016.1, read on the forward strand.
GAGTTCTCGGAGAGGACCGCGGCGAGCAGCCCGCCGGTGCACGACTCCGCCGTCGCGACGGTGACCTTCTTCCGCCTCAGCCTCGGGGCGAGGCGGGCGACGCGCTCGACGAGATCATCGTAGGTCGGCGCCTTCTTCGGCGGCACGCTATTGGAAGGTGAAGGTGCGCTCCACCACCTGGCCGGTCGTTCCCAGCGTGCCCAGCAGCTCGCCGTTGTACGTGACTTGCGTGGCTCCGGCGTTCCCGGTCTTCAATGCGACCGTCTTTCCTGTGAACGTGACGTTCGCCCCGTTGGCGAAGATGCGGTTGGTCCCCGGCGCCTGCACGCCGTCGACGGTCGCGAGGAGCCACGCCTCGCCGCCCTGGACGCGCACCGAGACGACCGCGGACGTGAACGCCACGGTCACCGTGCGCATCTCGGTCGACTCCGCTCCGGCCGCGGTACGCGCGGTGATGCGGATCGCGTGCGTCCCCGCGGGGTACGTGATCGTGTAGGAGAAGCGTCCGTCGGCCCCGATCGTGGTGGGCGTGCCGTTGACCAGCAGGCTCGTGACGCCCTTCTCGACCCGTCCCGACACGGGCACGGCCGAGTTCGTGTACGTCGTCGACTGCGCCGGCTGCTCGACGACGACCTGCGGCGGCGCCTCGACGCTGGGGGTACCCGACGCCGCGACCTCGAGGCGCACGCTGCGCGACACCAGGCTGACCTTGCCCGACGGGTCGAGGACCTCCACCTCGATGTGATTCGCACCGGGGCGGAGCTGGATCGTCGCCGTGAAGGTGCCATCGGCGGCGGGGCGGATGTCCGGGAACGTCTCGGGCCCCGGGAAGACGCGGATGGTGACGCGGCCCTCGGCCACGGTCCGTCCGCGCACCGTGTATCCGGCGGTCTGCGCGATCGTGTCGCCGGCCGGCTCGAGCACCTCGATGCGCGGCGGCGTCGCGAACGAGGCGAATTGGTACGAGAGGTAGCCGACGAACAGCACGACCGCGGCGAGCACGAGCACCGGCACGAGGATCGTCGGCGAGATGAAGAGGCCGCTCTTCATCACGGGCTTCATGGGCTCGAAGCGGCGAGCTGGCTCCGCGACGCTCCGCTCCGCGGTGTACAGAGCGACGAGGTCGGCGCTGTCGAGGTCGAGGTAGTCGGCGTAGTTCCGCAGGAAGCCCTTCGTGTAGACGGCCCCCGGCAGCGCCTGCTGATCGCCGCCCTCGAGCGCGGCGAGGAACTTCTCGCGGATGCGGGTGTCCTCCGCGGCCTGCTCGAGCGAGATGCCCTTGCTCTCGCGGCGGCGCCGCAGGATGTCGCCGAGCGGCTCGACCTGGCTCATGCGTCATTCCGCGCGGTCACGCCGTAGACCTCGCGCATCTTGCCGGGACCCTTGGGCGGCCCGATCACCCCGCGGCGCTCCATGATGTCGATGAGCCTTCCCGCGCGCGCGAACCCGACCGTCATCTTGCGCTGCAGCATGGACACCGAGGCCTGACCCGCGCGCTGCACGATCTCGACGGCCTCCTGGTAGCGGTCGTCGTCCATGTCGTCGTCATCGTCGCCGCGCGCGCTCCCGCGGTCCGGCTGCTCGGTGACGCCGTCGTGGTACGTAGCCTCCCGCTGCTGCTTCCAGTGACGCGTGAGGAGCTCGATCTCGCTATCCGAGACGAACACGCCCTGCGCGCGGACCGGTTTCGGCGAGTCGGGCGCGAGCCAGAGCATGTCGCCGCGGCCCAGGAGCTTCTCCGCACCGGTCATGTCGAGGATCGTGCGGCTGTCGACCGCGGAGGCCGTGGCGAATGCGATGCGCGCGGGGATGTTGGCCTTGATGAGACCGGTGATCACGTCGACCGACGGGCGCTGCGTGCCCAGCACGAGGTGGATGCCCGTCGCGCGCGCCAGCTGCGCGACGCGCGTGATCTGCTTCTCCACCTGGATGGGCGCCTGGATCATCAGGTCGGCGAGCTCGTCGATGACGAACACGACGTACGGGACGCGGTCGGGGCCGCTGCGCGCCTCGTTGTACGCCGCGATGTTCCGCGCCGAGGCGCGGGCGAACAGCCGGTAGCGGCGGTCCATCTCGCCCGTGGTCCAGTGCAGCGCGTTCAGGATCTGCGCGGCGTCGTGCATGACCGGGACGACGAGGTGCGGGACGCCGTTGAAGCCGGGGAAGTCGACGCGCTTGAGGTCGCCGATCAGGATGCGCACATCGTCGGGCGTCGCCTCGAGGAGAAGGCTCGAGAGGATCGCTCCGATGCACACGCTCTTGCCCGATCCGGTCTGCCCGGCGATGAGGAGGTGCGGCAGCTTCGAGAGATCCGTGACGATGGGCTGGCCGGCGACGTCCTTCCCGAGGGCGACCGTGAGCTTCGACGCGGCACCGTGGAACAGGACGTTCTCGGCCACGTCGCGCAGCGACACGAGGCCGATGGCCATGTTGGGGATCTCGATGCCCACCACGCTCTTCCCGGGGATGGGCGCCTCGATGCGCAGCGTTCTCGCGGCCAGCGCGAGCGAGAGGTCGTCGGACAGAGCCTCGATGCGCGAGAGCTTCACGCCGGCAGCCGGCTTCAGCTCGTACCGGGTGACCACGGGGCCGACGAAGACCTCGACGATCTTCGCCGCGATCCCGAAGTGCGCCAGCGTGTCCTCGATCACCTGTTGATTGCGTAGCACCTCGTCGCGCGCGGAGCGCGCGGCCAGGCCCGACTCGAGCGTCGCGACGGAGGGAAGCTTCCAGGCGACATCCGGTGGCTCCGCGTGCAGGACGCCTTCAGCGGCGACCATCGCCGAGGGCAGTCCCGCGATCGGCGACGCCGGCGCCATGGGGACGCGCGCGGGT
>JACPOT010000016.1:7256-11423 GCA_016191385.1 Chloroflexota bacterium
AGCAGAGCGACGAGGGAGCCCCAGGTGCCGAGCAGACCCTCGAGGCCGCGGCCGATGAGCCGGCCCAGCCCGCCGCCCGCCCCGGTCGTCGCCGGGTCGGCGAAGGCGACCTCGGCGATCGCCAGGAGCGCGACGACCGTGAGGAGCGCGCCCACCGCGGGCATGAGGAGCCGTGAGCGGAGCGATGGCCACCAGAACGCCGCCGCTCCCGTCAGGAGGGCCACGGGAACGAGCGCGGCGCCGGCGCCGAGGGTGCCGATGAGCAGTCCGCGCCACCACTGGAGGATCGCGCCCTGGTCGGTCGCGAGCGCCACGCCCGACAGGACGGCGAAGGCGACGATGGCCATGGCCCCGACCTCGCCGCGCAGATCGCGCTCCGGCCTTGCTGACGCGCGCACGGCGCCACGCCGGGACGCGCCCTTTCCGTTCCTCATCTGGTCAGTGTCCTATAGCTGCATCAATACGGGAATGACCATCGGGCGTCTCTTTGTCTTGTCGTAGAGGTACTTGCTGACCGTGCCGTGGATCTCGTCGCGCAGCGCGGCGACCTCGGCGAGGTGATCCCCGGTCTGAGCCTCCGCCAGCCCCTCGACGATCCGCTGCTTGGCGCCCTCGATGAGCTCCGCGGCCTCCCCCTCGGGCACGAAGCCCTTGGTGACGATGTCCGGGCCGGCCACCACGTGGCCGGTGCCGCGGTCGATGGAGACGACGATGAGGAAGATCCCGTCGCTGCCGATCGACCAGCGGTCGCGCATGACCGATTGGGTCACGTCCCCCACCCCGAGCCCATCCACGTAGACCTGGCCCACGGCAACGCGCTCGGCCAGGCGAGCGCCCTTCTCGTCGAATTGGACGACGTCGCCGTTCGTGATGACGAAGGTCTTCTCGGGGGCCACCCCGAGGTCGATCGCCAGGCGCGCGTGCCGGACGAGCATCCGGTACTCGCCGTGGATAGGAATGAAATGCATGGGCCGCAGGATGTTCAGCAGGAGCTTCAGCTCCTCCTGGCTCGCGTGACCCGACACGTGGGGCCGCACGCCCGGCTCGTAGACGACATCGGCGCCGAGCTTGAAGAGGTTGTCGATGGTCCGGCTCACCAGCTCCTCGTTCCCGGGGATGGGGCTCGAGGACATGACCACGGTGTCGCCCTCTTTCACGCTCACGTGGCGGTGGTCGCCGAGCGCCATCCGTGACAGCGCGCTCGTGGGCTCGCCCTGGCTGCCCGTCGTGATGATGCAGACCTCATTGTCCGGCAGCTTCCCGATGTCGCCGGGATGCACGAGAGCGGCCGGCGGGACGTCGAGGTAGCCCAGCTCGCGCGCGGTGCGCGTGTAGTTCTCCATGGAGCGGCCGATGATCGCCGTCTTGCGGCCCCAGGCGTTCGCCACGTCGACGATCGCCTTGATGCGCGAGATGTTCGAGGCGAAGGTCGTGGTGATGACGCGACCCTGCGCGCGGGACATGATCCCCTCGAGGAGCTCACCCACGTGGCGCTCCGATGGCGTGTACCCGGCCGTCTCCGCACGCGTCGAGTCGGACATGAGGAGGAGCACGCCCTTCGCGGCGATGGCCGAGAGTCGGGCGAAGTCCGTCTGGCGCCCGTCGACCGGCGTGTGGTCGAACTTCCAGTCGCCCGAGTGCACGATCGTCCCGTAGGGCGTCTCGATCGTGAGCCCGACCGCGTCGGGGATGCTGTGGCAGACGGCGTAGGCGTCGCAGGTGAAGCGGCCCACCTGGAACGGCGTCCCGGGCGCGATCTCGCGAAGGTCCGTGCGCTCGGCCAGGCGATGCTCACGCAGCTTGGTGCGCAGGAGCCCGAGCGTCAGCTTGGTGCCGTAGACCGGGACGTCGGGGAGCTCGCGCAGGACGTACGGCAGGGCGCCCATGTGGTCCTCGTGGCCGTGGGTGAGGACGATGCCGCGCACGCGCGTGCGCCGCTCGGTGAGGAACTTGATGTCGGGGATGACGAGGTCGATCCCGAGCATGGATTCGTCCGGGAACATGAGGCCCGCGTCGATGACGACGATGTCGTCGCCGAGCTCGATGGCCATCATGTTCTTGCCGATCTCGCCCACGCCGCCGAGCGGGACGATCTTCAGGGGAGCACTAGCCAAGGAGCGTCATCTGCTCGGCCGGTCTCGGTGTCTCCGGGATCGGCGCTGCGACGGTCGCGAGGAAGATCGCGAGCGCGCTGAAGTCCGCCTCCATCGCCGGCCGGAGCGATGGCGACCGGAGCGCGGCCGCCGGGTGGAACATCGGGAAGACGGTCGCGCCGCCCACGACGCGGGCGCGCCCGTGGATCCGCGAGATGGACTCGCCGGGGAAGAACCGTCCCATGGCGAAGCGGCCGAGGGTGACGACCACGCGCGGCGCGAGCGCCGCGACCTGGCGCACGGTCCAGGCCTCGCAGGCGGCGATCTCCTCCGGCACGGGGTCGCGGTTCTCGGGTGGCCGGTGCCGGACGACGTTGGTGATGAACACCTTCGTGCGGTCCAGCCCGATCCCGGCGAGGAGCTCGTCCAGGAGCTGGCCCGCGGCGCCCACGAAGGGACGGCCCTGCTGGTCCTCGTTGAAGCCGGGTGCCTCGCCCAGGAAGAGGATCCCGCTGTCGCCGCTCCCCTCCCCCGGGACCACCTGGCGCGCTGTCTTCCAGAGGGGGCAGGCCTTGCACTCCCGCATCTCGGCGGCGATGGAGGCAAGGGTGTCGATCATCCGCCGACCATGATGACATTCACTGCGTCGCGGGGGCCTTCCGCGCGAGGTAGAGGACGTCGGTGTACGGGCGTCGGGGCATCTCGATGACCTCGGCGCGGAATCCGGCGCGCTGGAACATCGCGAGCGCCTCCTCGCGCGCCGGGAAGTGGAACCGCCGGCGCACGCCACGAGTGAGGCCGAGGCTGACCGCTACGACCTCCTGCGCGTACGTGAGCCCGTAGCGCGGGTCGATCCGCGCTTCTTGCGACTTCACCAGCAGCGGCGCCCCTTCGGCGAGCGCGCCGGCGGCGTTGCGGAGGACGCGCTCCTGATCGTCGGGCGGCATGAGATACAGGACATCGACGATGGTGACCGCGTCGCAGCGCGGCGGTGGGACGGCGACGATGTCCTCGACCTCGAAGCGCAGGCCCTCCCGGTCGCCGACCGTGGCGCGCGCGACCTCGACCTTGCGGGGGTCGAGATCGACGCCGAGCACGCGCCGCTGCGGGCTCGACTCCATGAGCAGGTTCGCGAACAGCCCATGGCCGCACCCGAGGTCGACGATGAAGCCGTGGCGCGGCACGTACTGCTCGATGCGCGCGAGGTCGGCGAGGAACGCGCGGCCGTGCACCAGCCAGCGGGCCAGCAGCGGCGCCTGGCGGTAGCGGTGGACGGCCCGCTCGAGAGCGGCCGTCGTCGTCGAGCCCGGCATCAGGCCGGCCTCAGAGGGACGCGCCAGCGGACCGTGTCGTCGCCCAGCGCGCGACGCAGGACCGGGTCCGTGAGCAGCGCGAGGTCGCGCGGCCGGCGCGCGCGCAGCGGGTCCCCCGCCCCGTCGTCGTAGCCGGGGTGCGCGCCGATCTCACCGAGCCCCGGGAGCGTCGCGAGCAGACCCACCCAGGCGGCGTCGCGGCCGCTCGCGGTCAGGTCCACGTACCAGGCGTTCCCGGGGATGCCGCGCAGGAAGGGGGCGCTGCCGGCGGTGGCGGCGGCGAGGACGCCGGCCTTGAGCGCGCGCACGGGTGGCGGCGGTCCGGCGCGGCGGATCCAGCGGGCCCCTTTCTCGCGCGCGACCGCAGCGATGGCGCGCGCGAGGAGCGGGAACAGGTGGACGTGCCGGTGCGAATCCCAGGCCAGCGCGGGAGTGCCCAGCGCTCGCGCGCGGTCGACCTGGGCGCGGACCTCGTCGGCCGCTTCCCGGAGGCGCACCTGGCCGGTCATGATCCCGCGGAGCAGCCCCACGAGGCCGCGGAAGCGGCCGTCGCCGTCGACGAGGCTGGGGACACTCCTCGGGTCGGAGACCGGCCGGCCCTCCACCAGGTCGATGTGCAGACCTATCTCGAGCGCCGGCTCCGCTCGCGCGAGCTCGGCGGCCTCGGCGCTGCGCGGGAACGTCACCAGGAGCGATGTCGAGCGCACGATCCCATCGCGGTGCGCGCGCATGATCCCGCGATCGACCGGCTCGCTGTAGCC
>JACPOT010000017.1 GCA_016191385.1 Chloroflexota bacterium
ACCGCGGCTACCGCACCGCCGGCCGGACCCCGGCCTCGATCTTCTACGCGCATCGCCCGAGCCTGCTCAAGCTGAAAGGATGGGACCCCAATGAGCTCCGGATCCGAGCGCGCGCTGTCTAGCAGGAACGTGGGCCCCACGCTCTAGAGGTGTCGCCGGCGCAGTCCATCGCGCCAGGACCTCGACGTCGCCCGGCAGGTCCGCATCTGTAAGCGATGCGACTAGACGTGCGCGCAATTCTGCAGGCCGCACGTATAAGCGAACGCGAAGCATCCCGCGTTCTCCATTCGGGTCCGCAAGAAGCATGTAAACCGGATGTCCCGAGCGCTTCGCGTAGATCTGCGAGACCGATCCCGCGCTCGTCTGCCAGTTCCGCGAAGCCAGGTCTGGCGTCACGTACATCGTCCATGCGCGGGCCCAGTTCTCTCTCGCGACCTGGCGACGATCCTCGTCGCGGTCGAGTGGATCGCCGAACTCGTCGTCGGGTGGCTGCAGCCCAAGGTGGGCGTACAAGTCCAAAAGTCCCCCGCAGAGGGGGTGCCCGCGTAGCGCCGAAGCGCGGACTAAGGGATACATCTCCTGCCACACGAAGTGGCGTCGACCACTGCGAGGCTTGAGGTAAAGAGGGTGCTTCCACGCTTCGTCACTGACTCGCTCCTCGTTCCTGGTGACGAAAGCAACGCGCTGGTTGGTTCGCAGGTACTTCACAAGCTGACCTGGATTCTCATGGGCCAGCAGTTTGTGCTCGACCGCCACAGTGATCGAGTCATTCACTGTGAGCACGAGGTCGATACTCGAGTGTTCGACCACTTGCGGTTCTCCACTCTCCGTCGGGCTCGGCCGGTCAAAAGCCTGCTGGGTTCGAGCGACGATGTCGGCTCCCGCCAGGTCGATCCCATCAATGGCTGGGCCCGCCATGTAGGAGACGAACGCGCGGGATAGCTCTTGATCGACCTCGAGTGCAGCGCGCAAGACCTCAGCAAAGAAGTCTTCTCGGCCACGTCCAAGCGCGTGGTGTACGTGAAGGCCACCGCGCCTTCCTCTGACCGGGCACATTAGCCCGCGATCGCCAGCGCCGTCATCGCCTCCTCGCTGCTCGTCATCTTGGCCAGGTACTCGAGGCCCATGTAGCGGTCATGCGCCGTCGACTGGCCCGGGTGGTGCCGCAGCGGACGCGACGAGGAGAGCGCGATCGCCGCGCTCGTCGAGAGCGGACCGCGGTACGCGAAAGCGCTGACTGGCGCGCGACTTGGCTTCACCGAACCCCGCGACGCGAAGGCGGTCGATGTCGTGCGCCGCGTGAAGGGCAACGCCACGACGGACTTCGGCGCTCCCGGTGCCGTGCCGCCAGACGATGAGAAGCCGATGCGCGACGCCGACCTCCGGCGCTACCGCGCGATGCTCCGCGCCTACTGGCGCGCCTTCGATGAGGCGGTCGAAAGTGCGCGAGGCAAGAAGCTCGCACCGGGTCCACGGGGCGGTGGCCGGTCGCTCGAGAGGATCGTCGATCACGTCGTCGAGGCCGAGCGCGGCTACCTCTCGGCGCTCGGGGCGAAGGCGCCGCCGAGCAACGCATCCATCGAGGAGGTGCGCGACGCGGTGATCGAGGGGATGGGTTCATCGGCGCGCGGCGAGATCCCCGCCCTCGGGCCGCGCGGCGGGAAGCGCTGGAAGCCGCGGTTCTTCGCGCGGCGTCTCGGATGGCATGCACTCGATCACGCCTGGGAGATCGGGGACCGCGCGTCGTGATCGGACCGCTGACGATCCCCGCCGCGGGCGAGCGCATCGCGGGCCGCTTCACGTTCTCGGGTGACGAAGGCCTCGCGAAGTACGAGTGGCCCTACTTCGCGATCCGCGCCCGCTCGGACGGGCCGACCGTCCTGATCACCGCTGGCATCCACGCCGCCGAGTACACGGGCATCGAGGCCGCGATCCGCCTCGGCCGAACGCTCGATCCAAAGCAGGCGCGCGGCACCATCCTCATCCTGCTGCTGCTCAACCGGCCCGGGTTCTACGAGCGGAGCATCTACGTGAACCCCGAGGACAACGACAACCTCAACCGCCTCTTCCCCGGACGCGCTGACGGGACGTGGGGCGAGCGGTTCGCGCACCGGCTGCTGACGGAGATCATCACGAAGTGCGACCACGCCATCGACCTGCACGCCGGCGACCTCATCGAGGACCTGGTGCCCTTCGTCATCTACCGCGACACCGGCGACGCGACGCTCGATGGGCGCATTGTCCGCATGGCCAACGCGTACGGCGCGCGCTGGGCGGTCAAGAGCGCACCCACGGGCGAGCGGCCCGGCTCGCTGTACGCGGTCGCGGCCCTCAACGGCGTCGCGGCCATGCTCGCGGAGTCGGGCGGCAACGGACTGCTGGTCGAAGAGGATGTCGTCCGCCACGTCCGTGGCGTCACCAACATCCTCAAAGCGATCGGCTCGATCGACGGCGACCCGGACCCGGTCGCGCCGCCAACAGTGGTGAGGTCCTTCGAATGGCTGCGCGCGCCGGCGGAAGGGATGTTCCACCGCGCTGTCGCGGTCGATCAGCGGGTCAGGGCCGGCGACCGCGTCGGCGACCTGACCGATCTTGTCGGCGAGCCGCTCGCGACCATCACGGCGACGGTGTCGGGGGTCGTGCTCTTCACGGTCACCAGTCCCGCCATCAAGAAGGACGGCCTCCTCCTGGCGATCGGCGCGCTCTAGGTGCCGCGCGTCGCCTGGCTCTTCCCCGGTCAGGGCTCGCAGCACGTCGGCATGGGCCGCGAGCTCGCGCAGCGCCATCCCGCCGCGGTCACGGCGTTCGACGAGGCGACCACGGCGCTGGGATGGGATCTACGCGCGCTCGCCGCGGACGGGCCTGCCGAGCAGCTCGACCTCACGGTCAACGCCCAGCCCGCGATCGTGACGACCTCGGTCGCCGCGCTCCGTGCCGCGCTCAAGGCCGGCCTTCCCGTGGACGATCCGATCTGTCTCGGCCACTCGGTCGGCGAGTACAGCGCGCTCGTCGCCGCGGGCGCGCTCGGCCTCGCGGACGCCGCGCGCCTCGTGCGAAAGCGCGGCGAGCTCATGCAGGCCGGCGACAGCGGCGGAGGGATGGCCGCAGTCCTCGGCCTCGACTCGCGGGCCATCGAGCGCGCTCTCGAGGGGAGCGGCGTCGTCGTCGCGAACGACAACGCGCCCGGCCAGGTCGTGATCTCGGGACCGCTCGCCGCCATGGCCGCGGCGACGGTCGCGCTCAAGACCGCCGGCGCGAAGCGCGTCCTTCCGCTGCGCGTCTCCGGCGCATTCCATTCGCCGGCGATGAAGGCGGTCGCGCCGGCGTTGCGCCGCGCGATCGACGCGGCGACGTGGGCCGAGCTGCGCTACACGGTGATCGCGAACGTCGATGCCGAGCCGCACGAGCACGTGCGCGACTTCCCTGCGCTCCTCGAAAAGCAGGTGTGGTCGCCGGTGCGCTGGGTCGCATCCATCCAGCGTGCCGCTGCGATGGGGGTGAGGACGTTCATCGAGTTCGGCGCCGGCAACGTCCTCACGGGTCTCGTGAAGCGGATCCTCCCCGATGCGCGCACCTTCAATGTGGCCGACGCAAGCTCTCTCGCGGCGACCCTCGAGAGGACCAAGGGGACGACTTAGAGAGGAGCGAGGCGGACGACGCGAGCCGTCGCTGCCAGGCGGGCTCCATCGGCGTGGCCGGACGCATCGGTGCGCACGATGGACGTTGCAGACGACCAAGGCCGGCCCGCCGACCAGTCCGCGGGCAGCGACGGCGAGAAGGAGGCCGCCGAGCGCTATCCGATTACAGTGGTCGCTCTCGAGGGGAGGCTTCCACTTTGTCGTTCGACAAGGTCCTCATCGCCAATCGAGGCGAGATCGCTCTGCGCGTCATCCGCGCCTGTCGGGAGCTCGGCATCCAGACCGTGCTCGTGTACAGCGAGGCCGACGCGCATTCGCTGCCCGTGCACTCGGCCGACGAGGCCATCTGCATCGGGCCGCCGAGCGCGCGTGAGTCCTACCTCAACATCCCCGCGATCATCAGCGCCGCGCTGATCTCGGGCGCGCAGGCCGTTCACCCGGGCTACGGCTTCCTCTCCGAGAACGCCGACTTCAGCGAGGTCTGCCGCGAGCACGGCCTCGTGTTCATCGGTCCGCCTCCCGAGGTCCTCGCGCGCTTCCACGACAAGGCCGCGACGCGGACATGGATGAAGAGGTTCGGCCTGCCCGTGGTGCCCGGGTCCGACGGTCCCGTGAAGACGCTGTCCGAGGCGCTGCGCGTCGCGGAGGCCATCGGCTACCCGGTGATGCTGAAGGCGCGATCGGGCGGCGGGGGGCGCGGGATGCGCAAGGCCGAGTCCGCGAAGGACCTGCAGCGCCTCTGGGAGCAGGCGCGCAGTGAGGCCAAGGCCGCGTTCGGCGACGAGGGCGTCTACCTCGAGCGGAACCTTGAGGGTGTCCGGCACATCGAGGCGCAGATCCTCGCGGACGAGCACGGGGCGGCGATCTGCCTCGGCGAGCGGGAGTGCTCCATCCAGAGGCGCAATCAGAAGATGATCGAGGAGGCGCCGTCGACGTCGATCGGGATCGAGCTGCAGCACAAGATCGCACGCATGGCCGTCGATGCCGCGCTGCGTTCCGGCTACCGCAACGTCGGCACCTTCGAGTTCCTCGTCGACCGCGACGACGAGCCGTACTTCATCGAGGTCAACGCGCGCATCCAGGTGGAGCACACCGTGACGGAGATGGTCACGGGCGTCGACCTGGTGAAGGAGCAGATCGCGCTCGCGGCAGGGGAGCCGCTCTCGTACTCGGAGGAGCAGATCTGGGTGCGCGGTCACGCCATCGAGTGTCGGATCAACGCTGAGGACCCCGATCGCGGTTTCGCGCCGTCGACGGGCACGCTCACGACGTACCTGCCGCCGTCGGGACCGGGCATCCGCCTCGACTCGCACTGCTTCCAGGGCTACGAGGTCCCGCCGTACTACGACTCGCTGCTCGCGAAGGTCATCGCGTGGGGCCGCGACCGCCCCGAGGCCGTCGCGCGCATGCAGCGCGCCCTCGACGAATTCACCATCGTCGGCGTCACGACGAACATCTCCGCGCACAAGAAGATCCTCGCCAGCGAGCTCTTCCGCGAGGGCAAGGTCACGACGCACCTCATCGACACCGTCGGCGTCGAAAGCCTCACTTGATCCCTACTCGCTGCGCTCGTGGGGGCCCACTGGTACGGCTCGGTCGGGCAAAGCCCTCCCTCGCATGAAACTGGATAGGGCCGGGATCGAAGCGATCATCCCGCACCGCGACCCGTTCCTCCTCATCGACCGCATCGTCGAGCTCGAGCCCGGAGTGCGCGCGGTCGCGGAGCACGACTTCACCGGCGAGGAGTGGTACCTCAAAGGTCATTTCCCGGGCGAGCCCATCGTGCCCGGCGTGATCCTCGTCGAGAGCTGCGCTCAGGCCGCGACCGTCATGGCCCTCTCGATGCCGGAGCACCGCCAGGGCCTCGGTCTCTTCGCGGGGATCGAGGACATGCGCTTCAAGCGGATCGTGAAGCCGGGTGAGACAGGGCGATTCGAGGCGGTCATGGAGAAGTTCCGCCGCTCCTTCGCGCGCGTGAAGGTGCGCGCGCTCGTCGGCGAGGAGCTCGCGGCCGAGGGCACGATCCTCGCGATCTTCCAAGCGCGTTGACCAAGGTCGTCGAGATCGTCGGCGTCCCGATGGACCTCGGTGGGGATCGCCGGGGCGTAGACATGGGGCCTTCGGCGATCCGGTACGCCGGCCTGCACCGCAGCCTCGAGCGTCTCGGCTTCACGGTGCGCGATCACGGCAACGTGCGCGTGGCGGATCGCGCCGAGGGCGACGGCAGCGCCACGGTGGCGGGGAAGGCACATCACGCCGCTGAGATCCAGCGTGCCTGCCTCGAGCTCGCGCGCGTCGTCGAGAAGATCGCGCGCGCCGGGTCCATTCCCCTCGTGCTCGGAGGCGATCACTCCCTCGCCATGGGCACCCTTGCGGGCATCGCGAAGGCAGGCAGGCGGCCCGGCGTGATCTGGGTCGATGCGCACGGCGACATCAACACGCCCGAGACGACGCCGTCGGGGAACGTGCACGGCATGCCTCTCGCTGTCGCGACCGGGATCGCGGGCGCGCCGTTCGCGGAGGAGCTGCGCGGGTCCGTGGACGGGAAGAACGCGGTGCTGCTCGCCACTCGCAGCGTGGACCAAGGCGAGCGAGACAACGTGAAGCGTGCCGGCGTGACGGCCATCACGATGGCCGACATCGACCGCGTCGGCATGGCCGCGGCCATGGAGCGGGCCATCGCGGTCGCGAGCAAGGGCGACGGCATCCACCTCTCCTTGGATATGGATGCCATCGACCCCGATGAGGCGCCCGGCGTCGGTACGCCGGTGCGCGGCGGCCTCACGTACCGCGAGGCGCAGCTCGCGATGGAGATGCTGGCCGCATCAGGGAAGCTGCGTTCGCTCGAGGTGACCGAAGTGAACCCCATCCTCGACCGCGGGAACCGCACCGCCGAGCTCGCGGTCGAGCTCGTGGCGAGCGCGCTCGGGCAGACGATCCTCTAGAACGCGACGCCTCGCGACCTAGACTCGTTGACGGATGGACACACCAGACCGGCGTCGCGTCGTCATCACCGGGCTCGGACTGATCAGTCCTCTGGGTAAGGACGTGGACACGTCGTGGGCGGCGCTGCAGGCGGGCAAGAGCGGGATCGGACCCATCACCCGCTTCGATCCCGAAGGCCTCGAGACGACGATCGCGGGCGAGGTGAAGGACTTCGACCCGCTCGAATACCTGGACCGCAAGGAGGTCCGGCGCACCGACCGCTTCGTGCAGTTCTCCGTCGGCGCCGCGGCGCAGGCGCTCCGGGACGCGAAGCTCGAGGTCACCGCTGATCTCGCGCCGCGCGTCGGCGTCGCCTTCGGGTCGGGGATCGGGGGCGTGTCGACCCTCGTCGACAACATCATCTCCCACGACAAGGATCCGCGGCGGGTATCGCCGTTCCTGATCCCGATGATGATCGTGGACATGGCCGCGGGAGAGGTCGCGATGAAGTTCCAGGCCAAGGGCCCGAACCTGGGCACCGTATCGGCGTGCGCGTCGAGCGCACACGCCATCGGGCTCGCGGCGGAGACGATCCGCCGCGGGCAGGCCGACGTGATGCTCGCGGGCGGAGCGGAGGCGGGGCTCATCAAGGTCGCGATCGGCGCGTTCAACTCGATGCACGCGTTGTCGCGGCGCAATGACGCGCCCGCGAAAGCGTCGCGACCGTTCGACAAGGAGCGCGACGGCTTCGTGTTCTCGGAGGGCGGGGGCTGCCTCGTGCTCGAAGGCCTCGACTTCGCGAAGGCGCGCGGCGCGCGCATCCTGGCCGAGGTCACGGGCTACGGCGCGACCGCCGACGCGTACCACGTCACCGCGCCGCCCGAGGGTGCCGAGGGCGCGGTGCGCGCGATGCGCATGGCCCTCGAGGACGCGTCGCTGCCGGCCAGCGCGATCGGATACGTGAACGCGCACGGCACGTCGACGCAGGCGAATGACGGCGCCGAGACCGACGCGCTCAAGACCGTGTTCGGCGATCACGCATACCAGGTGCCGGTGTCGAGCACGAAGTCGATGACCGGGCACACGCTCGGCGCGGCGGGCGCCATCGAGGCGATCATCTGTGTGCTCGCGATGCGCGACGGCGTTCTGCCGCCGACGGTGAACCAGGAGGTCGCGGACCCGCAGTGCGACCTCGACTACATCCCGAACACCGCGCGAAAGATGCAAGCCGACCACGCGCTCTCGAACTCGATGGGCTTCGGCGGGCACAACGTCGCTCTGGTGATCTCGCGCTGGGACCGAGCGGCATAGCCGGCCCAGAGGGAACGCGCACCGCGGCGCTCGACCTGGTGAAGGACCTGCTCGCGCGCCTGCGCGACGGGGATCTGACGGAGCTCGAGGTGCGGCAAGGGGCGTTGCGGGTCAAGGTGTCGAAGGCCACTGCCGCCGTCGTCGCGGAGCCGTCGGGCCCCGCGGCCACCGGCGGAGCTGACGCGGCCCGCGGTGACCTCTCCGCCGCTCGCGCGCCGGCGACCGCGAAGGCGGACGCCAAGACCGTCGTCGCGCCCCTGACGGGCGTCTTCTACCGCTCCGGCTCGCCGCAGGCACCGCCGTTCGTGCAAGTGGGAACGGTCGTGAGACCCGGCGACGTCATCGGCCTCATCGAGGCCATGAAGCTCTTCAACGAGGTCCGCTCCACCGTGACCGGCCGCGTGAAGCGCATCCCCGCCGAGACGGGGAAGCTCGTGCGCGCGCATGAGCCGCTCGTCGAGCTCGAATGATGGAGCGGACCTGTCCCATCTGTCACGAGCCGCTGCCCGAGCGGCCGATCACCCTGCGCTACGAGATGCGCACGTACTCCTTCAACACCGAGCGCTGCAAGCGCATCTTTCAGGAGAACCCGGATCGCTATTTGGATGCGAGCGGAGGAGTGCTCCCCGAGCCGCGCTGAAGGACGACCTGGTGCCAGGGCACGATGCGCTCCTGGCCTCCGCGCGCGAAGATCGCGGCGAGCGCCTCGAAGCCCACGCGCCGCCACAGTCCGCGCCCTGAGGCGTCGGCGCCCATCACGCGCAGCTGACGGCCCGTCTCCTCGAGCTGCACGTCGCTCACTTGCAGCGTCCGGCCGCTCGCGGTGTCGGTCACGTTCTGGTCGAGGACGTCGCGCCCGAGGCGGACCGCGTCGGCGGGGATCCGCTCCGCAGGCATCCCCTCGAGGCGCCGGCGGAGCCGCACGTGCGCCGACTCGATGGCCATCTCGTTCCACCGGAGGACACGCTCGCCCGTTCCCGTCCCCACGATGGCCCACTGCACCGGCGGGAACTGCTCGCTCGGGGAGATGACCAGGTCCTTGACGCGGCCGACCATGTCACCGCTGGCGTCGAGGACGCGGCGATAGAGGATCTCGCTCAGGTAGGGCATCCGGCCGGAGCGTACCTGCTAGCATTGACCCTGTCGGTGCGCATCCGCGCCCGCTCCTGTGGAGGACATCTTGGCCACACCACCTGAGGTCTCTCTTCGCGTGCGAGCGCTCGCCGAGCCTTCGATCTCGGCCGCTCTCGACTCCGACTGGCAGAAGGCCGCCGACCTGAACAAGCAGATCCTCGAGGGGACGCCCGACGACGTCGAGGCGCGCAACCGGTACGGACGCGCGCTCCTCGAGCTCGGCAAGCTGGAAGAGGCGCGCGCGGCGTACCAGGAGACCTTGAAGTCCTACCCGCACGATCCCATCGCGCTGCGACAGGTCTCGCGCATCGGGCTGCTGCTCGAGGACAAGCACAAGGCCGACACGACCCGCTCCAAGACGCAGACGCGCCTCTTCATCGAGGACATGGGCAAGACCGGGATCCTGCGCCTCATGAATCCCGCCCCGGCCAACGTCCTCGCCCGCTACTCGCCCGGCGCCGAGGCCACGCTGCGCGAGCAGCAGGGCCTGCTCGCCGTGCACGCCCGCGACGGGATGCTGCTCGGCTTCCTCGACCCGAAGGTCGGTCGCCGGCTGCTCGAGCTCATCAACGCCGGCAACGAGTACGTCGTCGCCATCGTCACGAACCTCCCGAACGACGCCCGCGTGGCCATTCGCGAGACGCTGCAGAGCGCCGAGAACGCCCACCGCATCTCGTTCCCGGGGCATCACCGCCCTGTCGAAACGAAGGAGCGGGCGTACATCAAGGGCACCTTCTTCCGTTACGGCGAAGAGGCCGAAGGCGATGAGGAGGAAGAGGCTGGAGACGAGGAAGAGGTCACACCCGCGATCGCGGCCGTCGCCGCCGATGAAGACCTCACGGAAGAGCGCCTTCCCGTCGAGGCCGACGACGACGACGAGGACGAAGAGCCCGACTAGCGCCGGCCGTCTCCTGGCCGCGGCGCTGGCCGCGGTCGTTCTGTTCGCTGCCTGCACGTCCGCTCCCCGGCCGACCGAGGCCTCGGACGTCGTCGGCGCCCACGAGATCGCGCGCGACGCCGGCGACCTCCTCTTGCGTCTCTCCGCCTACGACTACGCGATCGCGGGCACCCTGGCGGGACAGCGCACCTACGTCGTGGCGCCCGATCGGTACGCGAGCGTCGTCCGCGCATCCGCCGCCAACATCCAGAAGCTCACGGGCGCGACGCTCTCGGTCACGCTCAACGCGCAGGGCCCCGTGCGCGACCGCCTGGTCGCCCTCGCCGACGGCCTCGTCGACGTCTCGCGCGACGCGAACGCCTATGCCGACGGCGGCGACACCGCGCTCCTGGCGCGCCTCGTCGCCGGCGTCGCCAAGGGCTGGGAGGATCTCCGCGCGCTGCACCGGCTCCTCAAGCCGGCCGACGACGAGCTCGCGAAGACGATCGACCGCGGCTCGTCTATCGCGGTGACCGCCGCGCCTGCTCGGGTCTGGATCGTGACCGTGGGTCCGTTCGCGACCGCGGGCGAGGCAGATGTTGCGGGCCAGCGCATCGGGACGGTCGAGCAGGTCACTCGCGTCGCGCCCTTCATCGTCCGCGCGGGCACGTACGCCGACAGCGCCGCGGCCGACGCGGCCATCGCCTCCATCCGCGCGAAGGGCTTCACCGGCATCTCGACACAGGAGGACCGCTACACCTTCGCGCGCAGCGGCCCGGCGCCGGACGTCGAGCTGTGGCGCGAGCCCGAGCGCGTCTTCGACACCTGGGGATCCGCGCGGCGCGTGGCCGTCGCGACGAACGCGGCATGGCTCGCGACGGGATCCGACGACGGCACGATCGCGATCTTCACCGGCGAAGGCACGCTGCGCTCTCTCCCCAAGTTCAACGCCGGCGTCGCGTACCTCGCGTTCAGCGACGACAACCGCTGGCTCTTCGGCGGCGGGCAGACGCTCTCGTCGTTCATCCTCCCGCAGGGCGTCGGCATCGGGTCACAGCTCCGATTGCCGAGCCC
>JACPOT010000018.1 GCA_016191385.1 Chloroflexota bacterium
CCCGCCTCGCGCGGGATCCGGTCGCGATCTGCCGTGTGGTCAGGCTGCGCCGTCGCCGTCCCCGCCATCGTCGGGGACGATCTCACGACAGAGGCTCTCCGAGGAAACGCTCGACCGAGTCCGCGAACGTCGCGAGGTCGGCTACGCGGTCCTGGATGAGGCGATAGACCTCGGCGGTGTCGGTCTGCTCGCGGTCGTACGCGAGAAGGTTGCGCAGGTCGGCCACGGCCTCGAGGCGATACGCGAGCGTCTTGTCGATGATCCCGTGCTTCGCGATCGCGTCGAGGATGTCGTGATACGCGTCGGGCTTGGGCAGCGCCAGGGCCATCACGAGGTACGCGCCGGTGCCGAAGAGGAGCTCGACGGCCTGCTGCAGGTACCACTGGGCGAGGCCGTACAGCTTCGGGTCACCGCGGAACTTGTCACGATCGATGAGGCGAAGGTCATCGAGCAGGCGCACGTATTCGCGAAGGCGGGCGAGGCGCGCGCGGACGTAGTCCTGATCCACCGCGAACCGCTCGCCGCGCGTGCGCTCCGACAGAGCGCGCGACTGGACCTCCTCGAACTTCTGGAACTCCATGAACTCCATCACCGCGCGCGCCTCGAACACCACCCGGCGCTTCTGGTCGCGCTGGTACACGAGGCCGTACTTGCGGACCACCTGGGCGCGCTGGAGGAGCGAGGCCTGGTTGAGGATCAGGACGTCGATGTCGTTGATCTCGAGCGCCTTCGAGAGCTGGGAGACGAAGTAGACCTGGTAGTCGAAGAACTCGTTCGCGCGGATCTGGTCGAGGAGCAGGAGCGCGACGTCGAGCTCCGAGTACTTACCGACGACCTTCTTCCCGGTCGACATCCCGAGCGCGTACGCCGCGTCGACGGGATTCGTCTGGAAGAGGTTCGTCAGCTCGGCCTGCTTTTCGAAGATGTTCATGACACGGCCGCCAATGCAGGCTCTGTACCGACCGAACTCACGAGTGCCTCGAGAACGGCCCGCCCGTCGGTTCCGCCGAGGAGCTCTTCCGAGCAGCGCTCCGGGTGGGGCATGAGGCCCACGACGTTGCCCGCTTCGTTCCGCAGGCCCGCGATGTCCGCCGTCGAGCCGTTGGGGTTCTCGACGTAGCGGAAGACCACGAGTCCGTCCGCTTCTACACGCTCGAGGGTCTCGGCATCCGCGGTCCAGCAGCCTTCGCCGTGCGCGATGGGCATTCGCAGCGATCGTCCGCGCAATCCGCGCGTGAATGGCGTCGCGTCGCTCTCGACGCGCAGCATGACCCAGTCGCAGCGGAACTCGAGGCCGGTGTTGCGCGTGAGCGCGCCGGGCAGGAGCCCCGCCTCACAGAGGATCTGGAAGCCGTTGCACGAGCCGAGGACCGCACCGCCTTCATCGGCGAAGCGGCGAAGCTCGCGCACCGCGGGCGAGAGCCGCGCGATGGCGCCGGCGCGGACGTAGTCGCCGTAGGAGAAGCCGCCGGGAACGATCGCCGCGTCGAAACCGCGGAGGTCGACGTCCTCGTGCCACTGGATCTCGGTGTCGGCGCCGACGAGGGAGAACGCGTGCTCGAAGTCGCGCTCGCTCCACGTTCCGGGGAAGCGGAGGATCGCGACCCTCACCACAAGCGAATGTTACGGGGTCGCGAGATCTATGGAGAAGTCCTCGACGACCGGATCGGCTCTTGATATCTCGACCGCGAAGTCATCGATCACCGGGTTAGCTAGGAGTTCACGCCCCATCGTGTCGGTCGCCTTCTTCGCGGCGGCTTCATCGGCCGCGTCGAACGTGACGACGATCTCCTTGCCCGTGCGCACGCCCGTGACGCCGAGACCCAGCGAGTTGAGCGCGCCGAGGATGGCGTCGCCCTGGGGATCGCGCACCTCCGGCTTCGGACGCACGTGGATCGTCGCGCGGTACCTCAATGGGAGAGGGCCTTTTCCAGCTCCTCGGCGTGCTGGCGCCAGTGGTCGTGGGTCTCGCTGGCGATCGCCTCCCAGACCTTCGTCCCCTCGCCCCACGGAGCGCCAGCGGGGAGGAGGAGGTTCTCCTCCTTCATGAAGTCGACGACGTCGCGCACGAGGCCCTTGGTGAAGCGGAAGTCGTCGACGACCGTCTGGAACGGGCCTTTGCGGTAGTGCTCGACGGTGAGCCGATTGAGCTCGTCGGTGCCCAGCTGCGCCTCGGCCTGCCAGCGCGGGATCCACGCCGGCGGCGGGTAGCCGCGCACGCCCATCATCCGCGCGAGCATCCCCGTCCAGTAGATGCAGTGGGCGAGCACGTCGCGCGCGGACCATTCGCCCACGATCGGCTTCGACGCGCGCTCCTCACCGAGACCCTCGACGACCTTGAGGAGCCGCGCCCCCTGTGTCTCGAGCGCGTCGAGCACACCGCGCGTCGTTATCGCCTTCGATCCGGCGGCCTTCGTCACGGGAGCGGCTGCCCGACCACGCGCTCGTAGCAGTCCACGTAACGGCGCGACGTCCCCTCGACGACCTCGGCCGGCAGGGCCGGCGCCGGCGGCTCCCTGTTCCATCCCGCGTCCGTGAGGAAGTCGCGCACGTACTGCTTGTCGAACGAGGGCGGCGTCTCGCCGGCGCGGTAGCGCGCCGCGTCCCAGTAGCGGGATGAGTCGGGGGTGAGCGCCTCGTCGATGAGCGTCAACGTGCCGGAGTGAAAGCCCAGCTCGAACTTCGTGTCGGCGAGGATCAGCCCGCGCCCGAGGGCGTACGCGTGCGCGAAGCGGTACAGAGCGAGCGTCACGTCCTCGAGCCTGCGCGCGAGGTCGCGTCCGACGAGCGCCGCGAGCTGCGCGCGCGAGATGTTCTCGTCGTGGCCGGTCATGGCCTTCGTCGCGGGCGTGAAGATGGGCTCGTCGAGCCGCTGCGACTCGAGCATCCCCTTCGGCACGCGCTCCCCGGCGATGGTCCCGTCCTTCCGGTACTCGGCCCACGCCGACCCGCTCACGTAGCCGCGGGCGACGCACTCGATGTCCACGCGGTCGCACTTCTTCGCCAGGACGGCGCGCCCGTCGAGGGACCGCGTCGACCGGAACGGCTCGGGGAAGTGGCCGAGCTCCGTCTCGACGAGGTGGTTCGGGATGAGGTGCGCCGTCTTGGCGAACCAGAAGTTGGAGAGCTGCGTGAGCACGCGGCCCTTCTGCGGGATCGGCGTGGGCAGCACGACGTCGAAGGCCGACAGCCGGTCGCTCGCGACCATCACCAGGTTCCCCTCACCCGCCTCATAGACGTCGCGCACCTTGCCGCGGCGGAACAGCGTCGCGCCCGGGACGCTCGTCTCGGTCACCGTCACGGTCATTCGGGCAGCACGCCCTTCAGCCGCTCGCGCCACGTCGCGGCGACGTCGCGCGCCACCTCCACCGACAGCCCGCGGTACTCCTCAGGTCGCTCGAGGATGCGCCGCTCGTCGGCGGTGATCTTTCCAAGGTAGGCGCGCGCGTCGGCGTCCACCGTCGCGACCTCCATCAGCGTTCGTCCGGTGCGGTCGGCCTCGAGCGTGAGGCGGCGCACGGCCTCGTGCGCGTCGGGGTGGCCGTACTTCGCGAGCAGCACGTAGAGCGGCTCGGCGACGATCGCGCCGCGCGTCAGCGCCAGGTTCGCCTTGAGGCGGTCGCGGTCGACGCGGATCCCCTCGAGCGAGGAGGCCAGGCGCCGCGCCGCGTACGCGGTGGCGGCGAGGATCTCGCCGAGGAATCGCTGCGACGCGGAGTTGGTGAGGTCGCGCTGATGCTCGCTGATCTGGTCCATGTAGGTGGTGAGGATCCGCGGCGCCATCGCCTTCCACATGCTCTTCACGTTCTCGAACGAGACGGGGTTCCGCTTGTGCGGCATGGTCGAGGACCCGACCTGCTCGGCCGCGAAGGCCTCGGCCACCTCGCCGATCTCCGTGCGTCCCAGGTGGCGCATGTCGTCGGCGAGGTTGGCCATGACGCCAAGCGTCGTGATGCACGCGTGCGCGAGGTCGGCCCAGCCCTCGGCCTCGACGATCTGCGTCGACGTGCTGCGGCGCTCGAGCCCGAGCGAAGTGAGGAAGCGCTGTTCGAGGTCGCGCGCATCGGAGGTGAGCAGGCCCATGGCGTTGTACGCACCGACGGCGCCGGACAGCTTGCCCGGGAGGCGGCGCGAGAAGTACTCGAGCCGGCCGATGCGGTCGCCGAGGCGCGACACGTACGAGGCCATCGCGAAGCCGAACGTGACCGGCTCCGCGTGCCGCCCGTGGGTGCGTCCGATCTGCGGGGTATCGGCCTCGGCCTCCACGATGGCGATGCATCGCGCGACCGCGCTCGCGACGGCGGGGACGATGGCCTTCTGGACGCACTCGCGGTAACGGAGCGCGTTGGCGGTGTCGACGATGTCGTACGACGTCGCGCCGAGGTGAACGAAGCGCTTCGCCTCGTCGGGCACGTTGTCGCGGATCACGTTCACGAGCGCGCGCACGTCGTGGCGCGTCATGGCCTCCTCGGCCGCGACGGCCTCGGGGGTGACGCGGTCAGCCGCGCCGGCGATGGCCGTCGCGACGGCGCGGTCGCAGATGCCGACCTCGGCCATGGCGGCGGCGAGCGCGGCCTCGACGCGCGCCTGGTAGCGGATGGCCGCCGCCGCGGAGAGATAGGGGTGCAGGGCGTCGTACGTGGCTTGGTCCCCGCCGTAGAAGCGCGAGTCGAGCGGGCTCACCGCGTCGAACCGCGAGCCGATGGTCATCCGCGCAGGACCTTGTCCGCCATCGCCGTGCGATGCGCGCGCACGCGGGCCGCGAGCTCGGGGTCCGACGTCGCGAGGATCTGCGCGGCGAGGATCCCCGCGTTCGCCGCGCCCGGCTCGCCGACGGCGACCGTCGCCACGGGGATGCCGCGCGGCATCTGCGCCGTCGAGAGGAGCGCGTCGAGGCCGCCGCCGATGGCGTTGGGCGCCGCGAGCGGAACGCCGATCACCGGCAGCGTCGTGTGCGCCGCGACCGCTCCCGCGAGGTGCGCGGCTCCGCCGGCGCCGGCGATCACGACCTTGATCCCGCGCTCGTCGAGCCCGCCGGCCCACTCGCGGAGCGCCTCGGGCGTGCGGTGCGCCGAGAGGATCTTCACCTCGGCCCCGACGCCGAGCTCTTCGAGCACCGTCGCGGCTGCCTCCATCGTCGGGCGATCCGAGGCCGAGCCCATCACGATGGCTACGCGCGCGCTCATACGGCGACTCCCTGGGCGGCGATGTCCGAACGATAGAAGCGGCCGGGCCAGCTGATCTTCTCGGCGCCCATGTAGGCGACGCGCCTCGCGTCCGCCACCGTGTCACCCCCGCCCACGACGTGGATGACGCGGCCGCCGCTCGTCACCGTTCGCGTTCCGACCCGCTTCGTCGCCGCGTGGAAAGCCCACGCTCCCTCGGGCAGATGCTCGAGGCCCTCGATGGCCGCGCCGGTCTCGGGCTTCCCGGGATAGCCCGCGCTGCAGAGCGCGACGCTCACGTACGCGCGCGAGCTGAAGCGCAGCGGCCGCTCCGCGACGTACGCCGCGAGCCGGCCCTCTCCGAGCGCGAGCATCAGCGCGCCGAAGTCGCCCTCGATCCGCGGCAGCGTGACCTCCGCCTCGGGGTCGCCAAAGCGGGCGTTGTACTCGAGGACCTTCCAGCCGTCGCTCGTCCTGATGAGCCCCGCGTAGATCACTCCTCTGTATGGGGTCCCCCGGCGGGCGAGGGCGTGGGCGACCGGCGCGATGAGCCGGTCCGCCAGGCCTTGCGCCTGGTCGTCGGGCAGGACCTCCGCGGGCGAGTAGGCGCCCATCCCGCCGGTGTTCGGCCCAGTGTCGCCCTGGCCGACGCGCTTGTGATCGCGCGCGGGCGGGAGCGCCACGACGGTCTCACCGTCGACGAGCGCCTGCAGTGAGGCCTCTTCGCCCGCGAGCACCTCCTCGAGGACAACGCTCCCATGCGAGATCGAGGCGGAGCCGAGCGCGCTGCGGGCCTCGTCGCGGTCGCGAGCGACGACGACGCCCTTCCCCCCGGCGAGACCGTCGGCCTTCACGACGACGGGCCCGTCCCCGAGCGCCGCCGCGGCGGACGCCGCATCGGGAAACGCGCGCCATGTCGCGGTCGGCACCCCCGCTTCGGCCATGAGCTCCTTCGCGAAGGTCTTGCTCCATTCGATGCGTCCGGCTTCCTTCGACGGACCGACGACGGCGATGGCGGTCCGCCGAAGCGCATCGCCCAGGCCGCGCGCGACGAGCTCGTCGGGTCCGACGATCGCGAGGTCGATGCGCGACGCGGCGATGTGCTGGTCGAGTCGCCCGATGTCCGTCGGGTCCATGTCGAGGGTACGCGCGAAGATCGCCATTCCGGCGTTGCCGGGGATCACGTCGATGGTGGCCACGCTGTTCGAGCGCGCGAGCGCCCAGGCGATCGCGTACTCGCGGCCGCCGCCGCCGAGCACGAGCGTGTGCAGGCCCGGCGCGCCGGGCGCGCGCCCGGGGCTGCGCTGCCGGCGGTGCTCGAGGATCGTCCGCGGGATCCGGTCGCCCGGCAGCACTACGGCGCTACTCCCACTCGATCGTCGCCGGCGGCTTCGACGAGACGTCGTAGACGACGCGGTTGACGCTGGGCACTTCATTGACGATGCGCGCGGAGGCGCGCTCGAGGAGGTCGTACGGCAGGCGCGCCCAGTCGGCGGTCATGAAGTCGTCGGTCGTGACCGCGCGCAGCGCCACGAGATACCCGTAGGTGCGGTAGTCGCCCTGCACTCCGACGCTGCGCACCGGCGTCAGGACGGCGAACGCCTGCGCGACGGTGCGGTAGAGGTCGGCCGCGCGCAGCTCCTCGAGGAAGATGGCGTCGGCGCAGCGGAGGATGTCGAGCTTCTCGCGGTCGACGGGACCGAGCACGCGCACGGCGAGGCCCGGGCCGGGGAACGGATGGCGCCACAGGGTGTCCTCGGGGATCGCGAGCTCCGCGCCGACGCGGCGCACCTCGTCCTTGAAGAGTCGGCGCAGCGGCTCGACGTTCACCAGGGTCATGTCCGCGGGGAGCCCGCCGACGTTGTGGTGCGTCTTGATGCGGGCCGAGGTCTTGGAGTCGCGCGACTTCGACTCGATGACGTCGGGGTAGATCGTGCCGTGGACGATGTGGTCGAGCTTGCTGGTTTGCCCGAGCAAGGGGGCTCCGCCCCCTTTCACCCCCAACGAACGCGCGATCTTCGCCGCCTCTTCCTCGAAGACGCGGATGAACTCCTCGCCGATGATCGCGCGCTTGCGCTCGGGGTCTTCGACCCCCTCGAGACGGCGGAGGAAACGCTCCGACGCGTCGACGTGCACGAGGCGGAGGCGTGTGCCGAACATGCGGATGACCTCGGCGCCTTCGTTCAGGCGCATGAGGCCCGTGTCGATGAAGACGCAGGTGAGGCGGTCGCCGATGGCCTTCGCGACGAGCGCGGCCGCGACGGCGGAGTCGACGCCGCCGGAGAGCGCGCAGATGGCGTGGCCCGCGCCGATCTCCGATCGGATCTCCGCGACGGCCTCGTCGACGAACGCCGCCGACGTCCAGTCGCCCTTCGCTCCGACCACCCGGTACAGGAAGTTCCGCAGGACCTCGCCCCCGCGCGGGGTGTGCGCTACTTCGGGGTGGAACTGCACGCCGAAGCGCTTGGCGCCGTCGCTCATCGCCGCGACCGCGAGCCGCTCGGTGCTGGCGATCGCGTGAAAGCCGTCCGGCAGGCGCCGCACCGTGTCGCCGTGGCTCATCCAGGCCCGCTCGCTCGTGCCGAGGCCCTCGAAGATGGCGGCGCGCTGCGTGACCTCGAGGGTCGCGGGCCCGTACTCGCGCTTGCCCTCGAGCGCGACCTCGCCGCCGAGCACGTGCGCCATGAGCTGCATCCCGTAGCAGATGCCGAGCACCGGCCAGCGCCCGCGCAGGATCGCCGCGTCGATGCCCGGCGCGCCGGCCTCGTACACGCTCGCGGGTCCGCCGCTGAGGATCACGCCGACCACGCCATGCTCCTCGAGCTCCTTCGCGGTGATGTCGTGAGGGAAGATCTCGCAGTACACGCGTGACTCGCGCACTCGCCGCGCGATGACCTGCGTGTATTGGGATCCGAAGTCGAGGATGGCGATGGTCGGCCGCATCAGAAGCTCGTCGCCCCGGTGAAGCTGAAGGACGCGAGGCGCAGCGCGGGGACGCGCCGTTGTCCCGTCGTCCATTCGCCCGCGGCGAACAGCTGCAGGTCGCGCCCGATCCCGAGCGTCCCGCCGAGGGCCTCGTGGTACGACTGCGTAAAGCGGAAGTTCTTGACGGGGTGGGCGATCTCACCCTTCTCGATGAGGAAGGTGCCGTCGCGGGTCATGCCGGTCACGATCGTGCGCAGCTGGTGGACCCAGCGCGTGTAGTGGAAGCGGGTCACCAGGATCCCGCGGTCGACCTCGCGGATGAGCTGATCGCGCGTCTTCGTCCCCGGCTCGATGCGCAGGTGCTGCGGCGACGCCGACTGGAACGGGTTCGGCGGCAACGCGTGGCCGGTGCTCGTGTTGCGGGTGCGCGCCGCGGTCTGGTGGTCGTACACGACCGCGCGCGCGATCCCGTCCGCGATGAGCGTGACCTTCTGGGAAGGCTGGCCCTCGGCGTCGAACGGCTTCGGGACGAGCTCGGCGTCGAAGGGGTCGTCGACGATGGTGAGGGGACCGGTGACCTTCTGGCCGATCTTCCCGCCCACGAACGAGCGGCCCTCCTCGACCGCCTCGCCGGTGAGCACCGACGCGAGGAACTGCCCGATGTCGTTGACGGCGTAGGTCTCGAGCACCACCTCATAGGCGCCCGGCGCGAGATCGCGCGGCGCCTTCGCCGCGACGCACTTGCCGATCGCCTCGTCGGCGGCGCTCGGGACGTCGATCCGGTCGAGGTCCGTCGCGTTGCGCTCCGCCCAGGCCGATCCGCCCTCCCCCATGACCACCGTCTCGATCGCGGCCATCGTCGACGGGGTGTACGCCCACACGCCATGGCTGTTGGCGACGGCGCTCTCGTAGGTGTTGGTCGAGAGATAGCCCGCGGCCGTGAGCTTCCCTTCTCGCGCGTGTCGCAACAGGATCTCGACGCGCGTGGCGCGGTCGAGCGGCGTCGCCGAGCTCGTGCGGTCGGCGAACGCGGACGGCGCGTTCGCGATCGGCAACGCCGGCGGGAGGCCCGCGAACGTGTCGTTCTCGGGCGTGCGCTGGGCCACGTCGCGCGCCGCGGCCGCGGCGCGGGCGATCCCCGCGTTGCTCAGGTCGTTCGTGGTGACCATCCCGACGCGCTTGCCGTCCGCGACGCGCACGCGCAGCTCGGCCTCGCGGCTCGCGACGTTCTGATGGATGACGTTGTTCGCGAACCGCGTGAGCGCAAGGGTCTTCGCGTCGACCGCCGCCTCGGCCTCGCCGCCCGCGGCGCGCACGGCCTCCTGGCAGATCCGCTTCAGCTCCGCCTCGCTAAAGAGCCTTCCACTCATGCTGGCCAGATCCTCGCTCGCTCTCACTTCATGACGCCCACGCGGATGTTCCGGAATCGCGCGGGCGGAGCGCCGTGGCCCGTGTGCGCGATCTGCCCGGGCTGTCCCTTGCCGCAGTTCGGCGTGCCCCACATGTTCCACTCGCTCTCGTCGCACACCGCGTCGCACGACCCCCAGAACTCGGGCGTCGCGCCCGTGTAGGTCGGGTTGCGGAGCATCGCGCCGCGCTTGCCGTTCTTGATCTCCCAGCCGATCTGCGTGCCGAACTGGAAGTTCAGCCGCTTGTCGTCGATCGACCAGGAGCGGTTCGTGTCCATGAGGATCCCGTCGTCGGTGTCGGCGATGAGCTCGTCGAGCGTGCCGAACTCGCCGGGCATCAGCGAGACGTTCGTCATGCGGATCAAGGGCAGCCGCGCCCAGCCGTCGGCCCGCACGGTCCCATTCGAGGTCTTGCCGAGCGCTGCGGCGGTCTCGCGGCTCATGAGGTACCCGACGAACATGCCGTCCTTCACCGCCCAGCCCTCGCTCGCGGGCACGCCCTCGTCGTCCCAGCCGAACGTGCCGAGGCCGCCCGGCGTGGTCGAGTCGATGCGGATGTTCACCTTGTCGCTGCCGTAGCGGAACGACCCGAGGCGGTCCGTCGTGAGGAAAGACATCCCCGCGAAGGCGGCCTCGGTACCGAGGGCGCGGTCGAGCTCGATGGGATGCCCGCAGCTCTCGTGGACCTGGAGCATCAGCTGCGCGCTGCCGATGATCACCGTCGTGCGGACGTCCTGGGGACAGGGCTTCGCGGTCAGAAGCGCGACCGCCTCTTCCGCGATCTGCGGCGCGTGCCCGACGAGATCCCAGTCGCGCACGAACTCCCAGCCGGCCGCGTTCTGCGTACGACCGCCCGCGGCGGGGTACGAGCGGATCTGAAGCTCGCCGTCGCCGACGGCTTCGGCCGAGATGCCGCAGCCGCTCTCGTAGAGGGTCTGCTCGAGGTCGGCGCCCTCGCTCGAGACGAAGAGCTTCTCCTCGCGCCAGATCTCGTACGCCGCGCGCGTGGTGCGCAGGCCCTTGGTCCGCCGCATCGCCTCGTCGGCGGCGACGAGCAGACCGACGCGATCCTCGAACGAGACGGAGAAGGGGTCGATCTCGATGGGGGTGCGGTACGTGCCGCGCGCCGCCGCGACGGGCGCGAGGCGGACGTCCGCGAGCTTCGCTGTCGCCGACGCTTTCGCGATCTCGACCGCGAGCGCCGCGACACGGTCGACCTCAGCCGGCGCGATCACCTGCGACGCGGCGAATCCCCACGCGCCATCGGCGAGCACGCGAACGCCGAACCCGAACGTGTCGCTGCGGTCGATGGTGTCGACGTTCCCGTTCTTGACCGCGGCGTCCTCGACCTGCCGCCGTACGAAGCGCGTGTCGGCGTAGCTCGCCCCCCGCATGTTCGCGGTGTCCACCCCGCGACGGGCGAGATCGCGTTCGGCCGCGAACGCCATCAGGCGCGGATCCGATAGTTGGGAGCCTCTGTCGTTATCTGGATGTCGTGCGGGTGCGACTCGCGCAGCCCCGCGCCGCTGATGCGGACGAAGCGCGCCTTGGTGCGCAGGTCGTCGACCGTCGCGGCGCCCGCGTACTTCATCCCGGCGCGCAGACCGCCGACGAGCTGGTGGATGAACGGCGCGAGCGGCCCTACCGAGCGCACCTGCCCCTCGACGCCCTCCGCAACGACCTTGGAGAAGTCGCCGACGTCCGCCTGGCCGTAGCGGTCGCGCGAGCGGCGCGCATTCATCGCGCCCATCGAGCCCATGCCGCGGTACGACTTGAACCGGCCCTCCGGCGTTTCGGTGACCTCGCCGGGCGACTCATCGACGCCCGCGAGGAGGCCGCCCAACATCACGGTGTGCGCACCGGCGCCGATGGCCTTCGCGATGTCGCCGGACTCCTGGATCCCGCCGTCCGCGCAGATGGGGATGCCGTGCTTCGCGGCGGCCTCGGCGCAGTCGAAGATCGCGGTGATCTGCGGCATGCCCGCTCCCGCCACGACGCGCGTGGTGCAGATGGCGCCGGGCCCGACGCCGACCTTGACACAGTCCGCGCCCGCGGCGATGAGGTCTTCCGTGCCCTCGGCCGTGACGACGTTCCCGGCGATCACCTGCACGCGGTGGCGCGCCTTGATCTTCTCGACCATCCGCGTGACCGCCGTGCTGTGCCCGTGGGCGATATCGACGACGATCACGTCCACGCCGGCGGCGACGAGAGCCGAGACGCGCTCATCGGCGTCGCCGGCCACCCCGACGGCGGCGGCCACGCGAACGCCCGCGGCCTTCGCGGCCTGGACCTCGGCGACGTGCTCGTCCACGGCGAGATTGCGGTGGATGACGCCGATGCCGCCGAGCTTCCCGAGCGCGATGGCCATGCGCGATCCAGTCACGGTGTCCATCGCCGCGGAGACGATGGGCACCTCGAGGGGGATGTTCTTGGTCAGGAGGGTGGCCGTGGAGACCTGGGGAGGGAGGACGTCGCTCTTGGCGGGGATCAGGAGGACATCGTCGAACGTGAGGCCCTCTTTCCCGAACTTCTCCTCCGCCCCCACGGGCCAAGTCTAGGGGATCGAAGCCTGCGCGATGTCGCTGTTCGCGCTCGAAAATGCGGACACGGCGGCCCGCCGCAACACGACGGGCAGGCTCACGGTCAGTGGGGAGAGGAGGAGGAAGGGGATGACCGCGAGCCGGAGGGTGACGGGTGACCGCCTGTCAGGCGTTCGCTGGTATCGGCGGGGCCTGACGGGCGTGGCGGAGCGCGAGACCGGCGAAGATCGCCGCGAGGCCGAACGAGGCGAAGCGCGCGTACGACTGCGTGATGGCGAGGACGTAGCCGGCGAACGGGATGGCGGCTTCCACGAGCCCGACGCTGCCGGCGAAGGTCACGCGGTCCGGATCGGCGGTCTCGTTGGCATCGCCTTTCGTCGTGAAGACCGGGACGCCGTCGGCGCGATCGATGGCAGCGATGCGGTGCGTGACGGAGTGGCCGCTGCGGTCGAAGGAGATGACGTCGCCGACCGCGAGCGCGCCGGGATCCGCGGCGCGGACCACGATCAGCGAGCCCTTGGCGGTGGCGGGCTCCATCGAGGACCCGATGAGGACCAGGAGACGATGGCCGCTGAGATCGAGCGCGATGACCGTGGCCAGGAGGGCGAGAACGACGATGGCGGCGGCGGCTTCGATACGGCTCATCGCCCTGTACCGGTGGTGGCCGTGAAGTTGGCGCTGGTGCCGCCGGTCATCGCGGCGAGAGCGAGGAGTCCTAAGGCCGTGATGGCCAGCGCGTTGATGGATCGCTCCGAACGCACCATCTCCTCCGTCACTCGCCCCGTTGCCGGCGGCGAGGCTGGAGAACGGTCGCGTCTTGCTAGATCTTCGGGCCCACCAGATCGAGCGCCTTGCGCGCTTCGGCGTACGCGTCGGCCGGCTGCTTCCTGGCGCTGAGCGCGTCGGCGTAGGCCTGATGCGCCCTGGCCTTGTCGCGCGGCGTCGCGTCGGCGTGCGCCTTGATCGCGGCGTCGAACGCCTTGGTCACTTGCGCGAGAGGCGCACCC
Organism: Chloroflexota bacterium; assembly: GCA_016191385.1. Lineage (GTDB taxonomy): Bacteria > Chloroflexota > Limnocylindria > P2-11E > P2-11E > JACPOT01. Next base: position 13,047 of record JACPOT010000018.1, read on the forward strand.
GCCGCGGCCAGGGCGCGCGCCTCGAGCAGGACCGCCCGCGCGCGCGCCTCACCGGCTGCGTCCGCACTGGTCGCGACGGCATTCGCGAGCCGCGCCGCTTCGCGGGCACTACCCCGAGCCAGCGCGAGAGCGGCGCGGTTCACCGCGATGAAAGGGTTGAGCCGCTCCAGCCGGTGCTCCTTGGCCATCGCATCTGCCCGATCCAGGGCTTCATCCGCCTTGCCAAAGTGCTCACGCTTGATGAAGAGCCAGCCCAGCGTGTTCCACGTCTCGGCGAGCTTCTCCGACTGCCCGAGCTGTTCCCATTGCTCGACGCTCTTCCGCGCGTACGCGAGCGCCGCCTCCGGGTCGCCCTGCTCGTAACGCGTCAAGGCGAGAGCCTGGTACATCTTCGCGACCGCACTTGGATCTTCGGCGTCTTCGGCGATCTGGCGGGCTCGCTCGCCGCGGATCTCCGCCGATGCGAGGTCGCCGAGAGCCAGATGAACGTTCGCCAAGAACTGGTGGATCTCGAGCTCGAGGGTGCGATCCACGACGTCACCCCGCGCGATCGCCTGCTCTGCCTCAAGGGCGTAGCGGACGGCTTCGCCGAAGGCGTAGAGGCGCACGTGGGCACGCGCAAGGTCGTACAGCGTGCGTGCGACGAACTCCTTGGCGCCGAACGCGCGGAAGGCCCTGAGTGCGTCGTCGAGGAGCTTCACCGCGTCCGGAGAACGCGAGGTCTCGATCATCGCGCGCGCCAGAAGCCGCTGGAACCGAGCTTTCGTGATCCCCGACGACCGCTTCGTCCACGCGGAGGCGAGCTCCGTAGCCCCCTTGGCGTTCCCCGAGCGCAGCTCCTGTTCAGCACGGAGAAGGATGAACTCCTGATCCTGGCGATCGCCCGACGCACCGGAAAGAAGGTCGGTGACGTCGACGCCGAGGCGGCCGGCAAGGACGTGCGCAGCGCGAAGTGAGACTCGCGTCCTTCCGGTCTCCAGCAGGCTGATGAAACCCTTGCTGAAGTCAGGGCCGGCGAGGGCGGCCTGCGTCATTCCCCGGGCAGCGCGGAGCTCGCGGACCCTTTCCCCGACGCTCGGGTCGATCGGCCCCTTGGCCTTCTGATGGACGACGCGCTTGGGTCTAGTTGCGACTGGCACCAGTAGGGGAACGATAGCAAGAAAAGCGCCAGGGCGGCCGTGCTCGGTCGCACGGCCGCCCCGGTCGTCGGCTAGCAGCCGATGTCGCCTCCCCAGCAGGGGCCCGCGGCGGCGCGTGCCTGGAGCGCGAGTGTCAGGACCGCCATAGCGAGCGCGAAGATCGCGAGCTGTGCGGTGCGAATGAGGCGCGACATGTCTTCCTCCACTCCCGTGCCCGTCATGCGGGCGAAGCGGCGAGCGGAGTGAGACTAGTATTACTATTCTAAATGGCCACCTCGCGGCCGCCTTGCGCCGCGAGCTGCGACTGTCGCGGCGTGGGATCGGCCCCGGTCTAGAGCAGCGTTGCCGTTCTCTCGGGGCCGATCCCGACCATCCCGATCGGCGCACCGACGGTCTCCTCGATCCGCTTCAGGTACGCCGTCGCGTTCTTCGGCAGGCCCGCGCGATCGGTGACGCCGGCGAGGCCGCAGCCCCACCCCGCCAGCTCGTCGTAGCACGGTCGCGCGCGTTCGAGGATCGCCGTCGGCGGCATGTCGGTCGTTCGGCGCCCGTCGATCTCATACGCCACGCAGAGCGGGATGAGGTCGTACTCGCCGAGCATGTCGAGCTTCGTCACCGCGATCTCGGTGAAGGCGTTGAGCCGGTGCGCGTGGCGTGATGCCACGGCGTCGAACCAGCCGACCCGCCGCGGGCGCCCCGTTGTGGCTCCGTACTCATTCGCGTGCTCGCGCAGGCGGTCGGCGTCCGCGCCCTGCAGCTCGGTCGGGAACGGCCCCTCGCCGACCGCGGTCGAGTACGCCTTCACGACACCGATGACCCGCGTGATGTAGCGCGGCGGGATCCCCGCGCCGACGGCGGCACCGCCCGCGAGCGGGTTCGACGACGTGACGAACGGGTAGATGCCCCAGTCAAGATCGCGCATCGCGCCGAGCTGCCCCTCGAGCAACACGCTCGCGTCACGCGCGACCGCGTCCTCGACCAGCGGCAGCGTGTCGACGATGCGGTCGCCCAGCCGCGCGGCGGCCGTCAGGACCTGATCGGCGACCTCCGTCGGATCGAGAGGCGCGTCACCGAAGCGCTCGAGGATCGCGTTCTTGGTGAGGAGCTCGTGAGCGACGCGCTCGCGGAACCGCCGCTCGTCCCGTACCTCGTAGACCTGGATCCCGTGCCGCGCGACCTTGTCCGAGTACGCGGGACCGACACCGCGGCCGGTCGTGCCCAGCTTCTGACGGCCCCGCTCCCGCTCGTCGAGCCGGTCGAGGGCGATGTGGTACGGCAGGACGAGATGAGCGCGGTCGGCGACGCGGACGTTCGCCGTCGAGATGCCGGCCTTCTCGAGCATCGCGAGCTCTTCGACGAGCGCCGGGAGGTCGACCACGGTGCCCGGGCCGACGATGCAGAGCGCGTTCGGATTGAAGACACCGGAGGGGACGAGGTGCAGCTTGAACGTCCCGTGCTCGTTGACGACGGTGTGGCCGGCGTTGCTGCCGCCCTGGTAGCGGATCACGACATCGGCGTGCTGTGCCAGGTAGTCGGTGATCTTGCCTTTGCCTTCGTCGCCCCACTGCGCGCCGACCACCGCGGTGACTGGCACGTGTGGTGATGCTAGCGGCGGGGCTCCTCTACGGCGCGGCGACGAGGGCGGCGGGCCGCAGACGGCCGCCGAACGACTCCGCGGCGATCTTCACGAGCTCCACCAGGGTGAGCTGGCGCGAGCGCTCGTTCAGCCACCACAGGTCCCGATCCCAGTCGGGATCGTTCGCCGGACGGTTGCGGAACGTGAGGCCGTACCGCTCGAAGGCGCGCGCGAAGTGCAGCGATGCGCGCTTCTGGTGATAGGGGCTCGTCACAAGGATCGCGGAGCGCAGCCCCTGCTCCGTCATGAGGCGCGCGACGAGATCGGCGTTCTGGTCGGTGGTCACCGAGTCGGGCTCGACGAGGATCCTGTCCTCCGGCACGCCGAGCGCGACGGCCTCGCGCTTCATGAGCTCCGCGGACGAGACCGACTCGGGGTCGAGAGCCGCGCCGGAGAAGAGGATGGTCCTGGCGTAGCCGCGGCGCCAGAGGTCGACGGCCGCACGGACCCGGGGTCCGGTGTCGCCGGAGATGGCGACGATGACGTCGCTCTGGACGAGCGGGTCGGTGACCGCGAGCGCGTGGCCGATCCAGACGAGCCCGCCGATCGCCAGAACGACCGTGGCCGCTGAGCCCGCGAGGAAGCCGACGAAGAAGCGACGCATGTCCTTCTCTATGCACGGTCCGCGCCGTTAGGCACGCGCGGTCCGTTCGATCCCCTCTCGCAGCGAGGTCCGCGGACGCCACAGCCCGTCGCGCCCGGCGCGCGACACGTCGACGCATGACCGCTGGATCTCGCCCTCGCGACGCGGAGCGTGCCGGACCGCGGCGGGCGGACCAAGGACCTCGGACATGACCTCGATCAGGGCGAGGACGGAGGTCGGGACGCCCGTCCCGATGTTGTAGACGCCCATGACGTCCGCATCGAGCGCGGCCGTGACCGCGGCGGCGATGTCATCGACGAAGAGGTAGTCGCGCTCCGCGGTGCCGTCGCCATAGACGGTGAGCGGCTCGTGCCGCTGCCACGCGCCGAGGAAGATCGCGATGACGCCGCCCTCGAGGTCGCGCCGCTGGCGGGGGCCGTAGGCATTGGCGAGGCGGAGCGTCACGCTGCGCAGACCCGCATCGCCGACGATCCTCTCGGCGTCCGCTTTGAACTCGCCATACGGCGACGCGGGCCGCAGCGGCGTTTCCTCCGTGGCGCATTGCGGCGTCTCGCCGTAGATCGCGCCGCCGGTCGAGAGGTTGATGAGGTCACGCGCGCCCGTCGCGAGCGCGGCGTCAACGACGTTGCGCGTGCCGTCGACGATCACGCGGCGGTAGAGGTCCGGCTTCTCGAGCGACTCCACGACCTTGGTGCGCGAGGCGCAGTGGACGACCGAGTCGAAGCGCTCGCCCTCGACAGCGCGGCCGAGCTCGGGTCCGTCGGAGATGTCGACGGTGCGGCACTCGACGGCGTCGCCGAGGTTCCCGCGGGCTCCGGTCGACAGGTCGTCGATGACGAGGACCTCGTCGCCGCGCGCCAGGAGCGCGTCGACGACATGGCTGCCGATGAACCCTGCGCCTCCGGTGACGAGCACGCGCCGCTGTGTCATGCGCGGTCAGTCATGGGCCATGTTGGGAACAGATGAGCCATTGTGGATACGGGCTGGAGATCCATCCATGGATCATCCACGGACGGCCCAGACTTACGAACGAAGACGGGGCCGTTATCTACAGGATCCGGCGTTTTACCGTGCTTTCCCCAGTCGTTATCCACACGGGCCCACCAGAAAAGCTCCGAAGTTGGACTTAGACGACGCCATGTGGAGAACATTCGTGAGAAGTACCCCCTTTGCCCAAAGCTTGTGGAGGACACGACGGAGAGGGTCCCAGCCTAGAAACGGACCTTCCAGACCCGAAGTCTTGACCGCGTGAGAAGCGGGGTCGCTCCATATCCGTACGCAATTCGCAAGCCAGTGCCGAATGTCGGCGCTGTGGCGATCGCGAACATCTGTTCTATACTCCCATGGTGCTAGCTCCGAGTTTGCCGGAGCGCGCCGCGCCGCATGACCGCGAGGCGGAGAAGTACGTGCTCGGCTCCGTGCTGCTCGACCGCGGCGCGATCTTCAAGGTCGCTGACTCGCTGCGGGTCGAGGACTTCTACGTCGCGCGCCATCAGAGGATCTACGCGACGGCGCTGGCCCTCCTCGAGCGGCGGGAGCGCATCGACCCGCTCACGGTCCAGCTCGAGCTCGAGCGCCGCGAGGAGCTCGACCGCGCCGGCGGCGCGGCCTACCTGCGCGAGATCACCGAAGCGGTCCCGGTCAGCCTCGACATCGAACGGCACGCCCGCGTCGTCGCGGATCGCTCGCTGCTGCGGCGGCTGCTCGGGGCGGCGAAGGACATCGCCGCGGATGCGTACGACGAGCCGACCGACATCGCGCTGGCCCTCGACCGGGCAGAGCAGCGGTTGTTCGCGCTGCGTGATGAGGCCAAGAACGCGCAGCTCCGCCACATCAAGCACGCCCTGGACGCGAACTACGAGCAGATCAGCGAGCGGAGCGATCACCGGGGCGAGCTGAGCGGGATCCCCTCGGGGTTCAAGGAGATCGACCTCTACACCGAGGGATTCACGCGCGGCGATCTCGTGGTCCTCGCGGCGAGGCCGTCGGTCGGCAAGACCAGCCTCGCGCTCGCGCTCGCGTACCACGCCGCGCGGCAGGGCACCGGGGTGCTCGTGTTCTCGCTCGAGATGGACGTGAAGCAGATCGTCACGCGATTCCTCGGGCTCACCGGGCAGGCGAATATCCTCACCCTCCGCACTGGCTCCGACGTCCTCGACACCGGTGCGGCGGACGCCCTGCTCAAGCTGCCGATCCTCATCGACGACACGCCCGGCATCTCGATCATGGAGCTGCGCACGAAGGCGCGGCGCGCGATGTCGCACACGTCGATCGGCGTGATCATCGTCGACTACCTCCAGCTGATGCGCACGGGAGAGAAGGAGGAGAACCGCGTCCAGGAGATCTCGACCATCACGCGGAACCTGAAGTCACTGGCGCGCGAGCTGAACGTGGTGGTCGTCGCGCTCTCACAGCTGTCTCGCGCGGCGGGTGACTTCGGCCACGAGCCGAAGCTCTCGACGCTTCGCGAGTGCGTCACCGGCGACACAGTGGTCTTGCTCGCGGATGGGCGTCGGGTGCCGATAGGGGAGCTCGTCGGCACGATGCCCGCGGTCGCCTCGATCACACCGGGTGGGAAGCTCACGACCGCACCAAGCGACGCCGTTTGGAGCGCAGGCGTCCGCCCCGTGATCGCGGTTCGCTTCGCGAGCGGCAGGTCCATTCGCGCAACCCCTGAACATCGCCTCCTCGGGTTCGGAGGTTGGCGAACTATCGCGTCACTGGCGCGCGGCGACCGAGTCGCATTGGCTCGTCGACTTCCCGAGCCTGCCTCGCCGCCACCCTGTCCTGCGGATCGATTGGCCCTACTCGGACAACTGATCGGCGACGGCAGCTATCTCAGCAACCAACCGATGCGATACACGAACGAGGATGAAGACAACCTCGCGATGGTCACTGAGGCGGCACAACGGGAGTTCGGCGCCAAGATCACCAGGTACAGCTATCCGCAACACGGTCCGTGGTCGCAACTACTCATCTCAGGTAACGGCAACCGTTGGCACCCGGCCGGCGTTAATGCGTGGCTACGCGACTTGGGGATCTTCGGACAGAGATCGCACCAAAAGCGCGTTCCGCGCGCGATGTTCAGCCTTTCGAATGCCTCCATAGGCACCTTGCTGCGACACATGTGGGCCACGGACGGAACGATCTCGGTGCGAAAGGTGGGCCGTGGCGGTGACAACGTCTACTACGCGACCAACAGCCATGGCCTCGCGTTGGACGTCGCCGCCCTCTTGCTCCGGTTCGGTATCGTCGCGCGGATCTTCCGGGTCGCACAGGATCCATATGGACCGTTGTTCCACGTCGAGGTCTCAGGCGCAGTCGACCAGCGACAGTTCTTGAAGGACGTCGGCGCGTTCGGCCCGCGCGTTGGCCCGGCGAATGAACTCGCAGCGGTACTGGAGCGTCGTGTAGCGAATACGAACGTCGATACGTTCCCGATCGAAGCCCTGGACCTCGTTCGAACGGCGGTGTCGACGAGTGGGATCACTTACCAGGAGCTCTCCTCGCTGCGCGGTCTTCGCCACGGCGGGCGGACGCAGTTTCAAAAGTTTTCCCCGTCCCGAAGACTGCTCAACGAATACGCTCAAGTACTCGACAGCGCAGAGCTGCGAGAGATCGCGAGCAGTGACCTGTTCTGGGACCGAGTCGTCTCCATAACTGTTGCGGGCGACGAAGAGGTCTTCGACATGACCGTCCCGAGCACATCGTCCTGGCTCGCGGATGGAATCGTCTCTCACAACAGTGGTGCCATCGAACAAGATTCCGACCAGGTGATCATGTTGTGGCGCGACAAGGAAGAGACCATCCCGGGCGCGCCGAAGCTCATCAAGGGCAGCGTCGCGAAGAACCGCAACGGCCCGACCGGGATCTTCGAGCTCTACTTCGAGGCCGAGCAGGCGCGCTTCTTCAGCCGCGCCCGCGAGGACGACCTGCCGGTATGACGCTCGAGCTCGAGCGCACCGCTCCCCAGCCGCCACCGGAGAAGCCGGAGGCCGAGGCATCGCTCCTCGGCTCGGTCCTCCTCGACGGGTCGCTCTATGGGCTGCACATCGAGGGTCGGCTCGCGCCGAGCGACCTCTCGCGCGCGGCGCACCGCATCGTCCTCGGCGCGCTGGCGCGCGTGGCCGCGCGCGGCGATGCCATCGACCACCCGCCGGTCCGGTCCGAGCTCGCGGCGTCCGACGAGCTCGACGCGATCGGCGGAGCGCAGTTCCTCGTCGGGCTGATCCAGAACGTCCCCTCGGTCATGCATGCCGAGACCTACGCCACGATCGTCGAGCGCACCGCGGTCCTGCGC
>JACPOT010000033.1 GCA_016191385.1 Chloroflexota bacterium
GGCATCCTCACCCGGCGGTCGATCCGCCGCGGCTCCTTCGACACGGTCCGCGCGCTGGTCCGGCACATCCAGCAGTACCTCGCACACTGGAACGAGCACCCCACGCCCTTCGTCTGGACCAAGGATCCGGCCGACATCATCAAGAAAGCCGTGCGCCGCGGTATTAACACGACTTCGCGGACGCGACACTAGCTCTCGGTCGCGAACGCCCCCACCAGCGCTCCCGCAGCGCGCGCCTGCGCCTCTGCCTCGGCCCACGTGAGATGCGTGACCCGCTCGACAAGGACGACGACGTCGGACGCGGTCACGACCCCGCCGATCGTGTCCGCGACCGCCCGCTCCAGACCGAGCGGCCGGAGCGCCGCGAGGTAGCGCGTCACGTCATCGGGCGGGTCGCCCGCGAGGGCGAGCCCGTCCATCCGGACGGCGGCGACGTCATACGGGGTCATCGTCGGCGCGGTGGCCGTCCGCGCCATGAGGTACACGACCTCGGACCCGACGAGCATCCCCACGCGACCGCCGGGCGCGAGAAGCCTCAGGTGAGCGAGGATCCGCGTCGCCACGGTGAGCTCGTTCGCCGGACCCTCGCGGATGAGGAGGCTGCTTAAGCCACAGCCTCCGCGACGAGATCCTCGGCGCTCCGCACGGGCGCGTCCGCGGGGACCTCGTCGTCGCGGGCAGGGTCGACGCGCGCTTCCCAGCGCATCTCCCGGCCGAGCCGGTGAGCCAGCGCGCGCGCGGCGCGCTCCCCCACCTCGCGCGCCTCGGCGCGGACCCCGACCCGGGCGAGCGAGGCGACCTCGTGCACGAAGCCGCAGGGGATCATCCGCGAGAACGCGTCGACGTCGGTCGACACGTTGAGCGCGAACCCGTGCGTCGTCACGCCGCGAGAGACGCGAACGCCGATCGCGGCGATCTTCGCGGGACGGCCGTCGGGGAGGTCCACCCACACGCCGGTCTTGCGGTCCACGCGCTTCGCGCTCACCCCGTACGTGGCGAGCGCATCGACGATGGCGTCCTCTATGGCGCGCACGTAGCCGACGAGGTCGGGAGCGTCACCCAGGCTCAGCACCGGATAGCCCACGAGCTGGCCGGGCCCGTGGTAGGTGATGTCGCCGCCGCGGTCGACGCGATAGACGCTCGCCCCGCGCGCGCGCAGCTCCGATGGCGGAGCGATGAGGTTGTCGCTCGTCCCGCGCCGGCCGATCGTGTAGACCGGATCGTGCTCGAGCAGCAGCAAACGGCCCGGCCCGCCCGCGCGCACGCGCGTCGCGACGGCCTCCTGCAGCCGCCACGCCTCGAGATAGGGCACGCGTCCCAGCCACGTCGCGACCAGCGGATCAGACACTCACGTGCCGCTCCGCGTGATACGACGATCGCACCAGCGGTCCCGACTCGACGTGCCGGTAGCCCATGGCCATGCCGTCGTCGCGGAACGACGCGAACTCGTCCGGCGTCCAATAGCGCTCGATGGGCAGGTGCACCGGCGACGGCCGGAGGTACTGGCCGACGGTGAGGATGTCGGTCCCCTGCGCGCGGATGTCGCGCATGGTGGCGATGACCTCGTCGCGCGTCTCGCCGAGCCCGACCATGATCCCGCTCTTGCAAACGAGGTCGGGAGCGCGTTCCTTGGTGCGCCGCAGCACCTCGAGCGAGCGCGCGTAGACCGCCTGCGGCCGGACGCGCGGATAGAGGCGCGGCACGGTCTCGACGTTGTGGTCGAGGATCTCCGGCCGCTCGTCGAGGACGATGTCGAGCGCCTCGGACGACCCCCGGAGATCGGGGATCAGCACCTCGACCGTCGTTCCCGGGGAGCGGCGGCGGATCTCGCGGATCGTCGCGGCGAAGATGGCGGCCCCGCCGTCCCTCAGCTCGTCGCGGTTGACGCTGGTGACCACCGCGTGCCCGAGGCCCATGGCGGCCACCGCATCCGCGACGCGTGCGGGCTCCGCGTGATCCAGCTCCGTCGGGCGGCCCGTCTTCACCGCGCAGAATCCGCACGACCGCGTGCATGTGTCGCCGAGGATCATGAACGTCGCGGTGCCGGCGCCCCAGCACTCGCCCATGTTCGGGCAGTGCGCCTCCTCGCAGACGGTGTGGAGCGACTTCGATCGCATGAGCCGGCGCAGCTCCTCGACTTCGGGGCCCATCGGCAGCCGGACCTTCAACCACTCGGGGCGCTTCAGGTCGATCGGCACCGACGTGTTCGGCGAGCCGCGGCCGCGCGACCGCGGCCGCTCGACCTCGCCCGGGACCTCGAAGACGATGGGGACGAGGTCCGCCACTAGTACACGGGCACCGAGGGTCCGACCGACTGCAGCCACTCACGGATGGTCTGGAGGAAGCGCGCGGCCGTCGCGCCGTCGATGACCCGATGGTCGAACCCGATCACGAGATTCATGCGCTGCCGGATCGCGATGGAGTCGTCCTCGAGGACGACGACACGCTTGGCGATGGTCTCGCTCGAGATGATCGCGGCCTGCCCCGGCGGAACGATGGGGCTCGACACGATCGTCCCCAGCGGGCCGGTGTTGTTCACCGTGAACGTGCCGCCCGCGAAGTCGTCGAAGGTGAGCTTCTTCGCCTTGGCCCGATCGACGATGTCGCGGATCGAACGCATCAGCTCCGCGATGCTCTTGGCGTCGGCCTCCTTTATCACGGGGACCACCAGGCCTTCCTCGCCCAGCGCGACCGCGTAGCCCACGTTGACGTCGCCATGGAGCACGATGCCCTGGTCGCTCCAGCTGGCGTTGACGAGCGGGACCGCGCGGAGCGCCTGCACGGCGGCCTTGACGATGAACGCGGCCGGGGACAGGTCGAAGCCCTCGCGCGTGGCGAAGTCGCCGCGTACCTGATCGCGGTACTTCATCAGGTTGGTCATGTCGATCTCCATGACCGCGTGCGCGTGCGGCGCTGCCCACGCGCGCGTCATGTTGTCGGCGATGGCGCGGCGCATCTGCGTGAGCGCGACGGGCTGGTCGCCCTTGATCGGCGCGGCCATCGCCGGAGCCGGGCGCGCTGCCGGTGCGGCCGCACGCGCAGGCGCGGTCGCGGGCTTTGCGGTGCCCCGCGCGATGGCGCTCTCGACATCCTGCCGCGAGACGCGGCCGTTGAGCCCGGTCCCCTGCACCAACGCGAGGTCGATCCCGCTCTCGCTCGCGAGCTTGCGCACCGCGGGCGTCGCGCGGATGTCGGCCGCGTCGACGCTCGGTCCAGCGCGCGCCGCGGCCGCGAGGGGGGCAGGCGCGGTCATCGACGCGGCGGCCGCCGCGGCTTGGCCGTTACCGGATCGCGCGGGCGCCGGCGCGGGCGCGGGGCGAGGGGGAACGGGAGCAGATGCCGGTGCGGCAGTGGCCGGCTGTGCAGGCTTCGCCTCCGCGGCGGCCTCGGCTCCCGCCGTCTCGAAGACCGCGAGCAGCGTCCCCACCGGAACGGTGTCGCCTTCCTTGACCTTGATCTCCTTCAGCGTGCCACTGACCTCGGAGGGGATCTCGGTGTTCACCTTGTCGGTCTGGACCTCGACGAGGAGGTCGTACTTCTCGACCTTCTCGCCCGGCTGCTTGAGCCACTTGCCGATGGTCCCTTCGGTCACCGACTCGCCCAGCTTCGGCATCTTGAGCTCGAAAACTGCCATCCATACCTCCAAGCGAGGTCAGGCTTCGCCTGACCGAGCCTACCGTCCTCTGGGTCCCCACGAGTGGAGCAGCCATAGGCGGCGAAACGAGTAGGGATCAACTAGTACCGCGCCAGCTCGCGCATCTTCGTAGCGATGCGTTCCGGGTCGAGGAGGAACCAGTCCTCCTGCGGCTTATTGAACGGCATCGCGGGCGCCTCGGGGCCGCCGAGTCGCATGACCGGTGCGTCGAGGTCGTCGAATGCCTCCTCGGCGATGAGGGCGGCGATCTCCGCGCCCGCGCCGAACAGGCGATTGTCTTCGTACACGACGAGGCACTTCCCGGTCTTCCGAGCCTCGCGCAGGATCGTGGCCGCGTCGAGCGGCCGCAGGCTGCGCACATCCACCACGGTCACCTCGATCCCGTCGGCCGCAAGTGCTTCGGCGGCCCGCAGGCTGTGGTGGAGCATCAGCCCGTACGCGAACACCGTGATGTCCTTCCCGTCGCGCTTCACGTCCGCCGGGCCGAGCGGGATGGTCCAGTCGCCGTCCTCCAGCTGGGCACGACGACCTTCAGCCCCGGCACGTGCGCGTAGAAAGCTTCCAGCGATTGCGAGTGGTAGAGCGCGCCGCGCACTCCCCCGCCCCAGGGCATGCGGATGACCAGCGGTACGCCCCATTGACCGTTCGACCGGTAGCGGATGCGCGCCGCCTCCTGCACGATCTGGTCGAACGCGGGCGTCGAGAAGTCCGCGAACTGCATCTCGGCGATGGGCCGGAAGCCCGCGAGCGCCATGCCGATGGCGACCCCGACGATCGCCGACTCGGCCAGCGGCGCGTCGAGGACGCGATACGGCCCGAACTCCTCGATGAACCCGTCCGTCACGCGGAAGACGCCACCGCGCTTCCCGACGTCCTCGCCGATGATCGTCACGCGCTCGTCACGCCGGAACTCCTCGAGCAGCGTGTCGTGCACCGCCTGGACATTGCTCTTCTCCACTAGAACAGCTCGGGGTAGCGCCCCGGGTCGCGCTCACGCGCGATCGCATACGCCTCGCGGACGATGTCGAGCGTGTTGGGCTTGGTATAGAAGTCGCCGTCCTGCCCGACGGGGCTTCGGTTCTGCGGCGCCGTGAGCGTCCGCGCCGGGACATCGAGGTGGTCCTGCGCGCCCTGCACCTCGAGCGCCTCGCGGAGGATGTGCGCCGACGCGCCTCCGGGAATGTCCTCGTCGACGACCAGCAGACCGTGCGTGCGCGCGACGGACGCGCCCATGGCTCGGCGAAGATCCAGCGGGTCGAGGGTCTGAAGGTCGACGACCTCGACGCTCACCCCGAGGCGGTCGAGCTCACCAGCGGCCTCGAGCGCGAAGCGGCAGGTCGCACCGTAGGTGACGAGGGTGAGGTCGCTCCCGTCGCGGATCACTTCCGCGACCCCGAGCGGTACCCGCGTCGCTCCGAGGTTCCGCGGCATCCGCTCCTTGAGCCGGTAGCCCGAGAGGACCTCGATGACGAGTCCCGGGTCATCGGAGGCGAAGAGCGTGTTGTACATGCCGGCCGCCTGGGTCATGTTCCGCGGCACGCAAATGCGGATCCCCGGCAGGGCGCCGAGGAGGAGCGACATCGGCGAGCCGGTGTGCCAGATCCCCTGCAGCCGATGGCCCTTCGTCCGGATCACCACCGGCGCGATCTGCGCCCCGGCGGTGCGGTAGCGCAGCGTGGCGAGGTCGTCCGACGCGAGCTGGAGCGCATAGAGCAGGTAGTCGAGGTACTGGATGTCCACGATGGGGCGCAGTCCGCGCATCGCCGCGCCGATGCCCTGACCCAGGATCGTGGCCTCGCGGATCCCCGTGTCGGTCACGCGCAGAGCACCGAATTTCGCCTGGAGGCCCTCGAACACGAGGTTCACGTCACCGAGGACGCCGATGTCCTCGCCGATGACGAAGACCCGCGGGTCGCGGGCGAACAGCTCGTCGAAGGCGCGCACCAGGATCATTCGCGCATCGACCTGCTCGGCGTCCGCTCCGTACTCGGGCGGCACCTCGCGCACCCGGAGCGGCGAGCGTGCGGAAGAGCTGTACAGGTGGCTGCGGAAACGGCGCTCGTTCTCCTCCCGCGACGACCGCAGGAGCGCCCGAAGGTCGTCGCGGACGGGCGCGTCGCTCGACCGCAGCTCGGCGATGGCCTTCGCGATGGCGATGTCCGCGAAGCGCCGTCCCGGTTCGGGTTGCGCGCGCAGCTCCCCCGCGATCTCGGAGATCGCCGGCGTTCCGGACTCTTTCGCCGCTCGGTCGAGGAGCGCGACGGCCCGCTCGCGCTCGGCGAGGATCGGCGACGCGTACGAGTCCCAGGCCTCCTCGCGCTCGCGCTCGACAGCCCGACGGTCCTCGCGCTCGAACGCGTCGAGCTCCGCGGCGGTGACGAGCTCCTCGCGGATCATCCACTCGCGCATCCGCGAGATGGGGTCCATCTCGGTCTCGTAGCGAAGCCGCTCCGCCGTCTTGTAGCGCTCGTGGCTCCCGCTGGTCGAATGGCCCTGGGGCTGGGTCATCTCGGTCACGTGGATGAGCGCGGGAGCGTGAGCGCGACGCACCTTCTCGATCGCGGTCGCGTACGTGTCGCGCAGAGCGACGTAGTCCCAGCCGCGCACGGCGTGGACGTCTACCCCCGGCGCGTCCTTCTCCGGGACGAAGCCGCGGAGGGCACGCGATATCGAGGCCTTCGTGACCTGCAGCTCGTTCGGGACGGAGATGCCGTAGCCGTCATCCCATACGGAGACCGCGAGCGGCACCTGCAGGACCCCCGCGGCGTTGAGGGCCTCCCAGAAGACCCCCTCGGCGCAGCCGGCGTTGCCGACGGTGGCGAACGCGACCTCGCTGCCGTCCTCGGTGAAGCGACCGCGGCCGTATTCCCGGAAGCCCTTGTGCTCGCGATAGAGCTTCGAGGCGTACGCCAGGCCGAGCGCGCGGCCCATCTGCGCCGACACCGGCGAAAGGTCCGCCGCGCTGTTGATCGTCCGCACCAGCGGGAGCCACTCCCCCGAGCCGTCGACGGTGCGCGTGGAGAAGTGGCTGACCATCTGGCGACCGGCGGAGAAGGGGTCGTGGTCGATGTCGGTGTCCGTGTAGAGCTGCGCGAAGTACTGCCGCAGCGTCGCGAGGCCGGTCGCGAAGTGCAGCGTCTGATCGCGGTAGTACCCCGACCGCCAGTCTCCCGGCCGCATCTCATGCGCGAGGGCCAGCTGGGCGACCTCCTTGCCCTCGCCGGAGAT
>JACPOT010000019.1 GCA_016191385.1 Chloroflexota bacterium
GCGGGCTGCGCGCGACCCGCGAGGTACGACCAGTGCGGATCGTCGGCGTTGAGGACGGCGGTCTTCTGCACGCCCTTGTCCTCGCCCTTGAGGAGCTCGTCGAAGAGGATGGCCTTCGCCTCGAGGTACGCCTGGAGCGTGCCGTGGAAGTCGAGGTGCTCGGGCGACAGATTGGTGAACACGGCGACGTCGACGTCGCAGCCGCGCAGCTTGCGCAGCGCCAGGGAGTGGCTCGTCGCCTCGAGGATGCCCCAGGTGGCCCCCGCCACCGCCAGCTCGGCGAAGAACTCCTGGACCTCGAGCGCTTCCTGTGTGGTCTGCCGGGTCTCGTTGAGCCACTCGTGGTCGACGACCCTGAAGTCGACGGTCGTGGCGTAGCCGGTCCGCTGCCCGGCGGCCTGGAGCACGTCCGACACGAGGTGCACCGTCGTCGTCTTCCCGTCCGTGCCGGTCACGCCGACGATCCGCAGCCGCCGCGTCGGATGGTCGTAGAGCTCGGCGGCGATGTCGGCCAGCGCGGCGCGCGTGTCGGGCACGACGGCGACCGGAACGCGCAGGTCGAGCTTGCGGTCGGCGACCACGGCGACCGCGCCGCGGGCCACGGCGTCGGCGGCGTGGTCGTGGCCGTCGCGGTGGAAGCCCCTGATGGCGACGAAGAGCGACCCGGGCTCGGCGCGGCGCGAGTCATACGCGACGCCGCGCACCTCGAGGTCCGCGGCCTTGCCCTTGACCGACGCGCCGGCCGCCGCGAGCAGGGGCGCCAGCTTCACCGCGCGATCCGGCCGAGCATCCGCTGCGCCCCCGTGAAGAGCGGCTCGCCCCAGCGGAACGCGCGATAGCGGAGTGGTCGCGGGACCGTGTCGTGCGCTCCGACGTACGCGATCGCCCTTCCCCCGAAGCCCTTCTTGAACAGGTACGGACCGTACATGGGGTCATCTCTCCGCGTCGGGTCGAGCGGGATGCCTCCGAGGTCATAGCGCGCCGCGCCACGCTCCTTCGCGCCGACGATGCACGCCCACTGCAGCCCGTACGAGGCGTAGGCCTTGCGGCCCTGGTCGTTGCTAGCGCCGTACATGTAGAGCTCGCGATCGCCGCACTGCCAGGTCATCGCGCCCGCGACCGCGCGCTCGTCGACGTACGCGAGTCGCAGCGTCGCGAGGCCTGCGCCGATGAGCGTGCGCCACACCAGGGCGTAGTAGTCCCACGTCCGCGTGATGAAGTGAGCGCGCTCGCCCGTGACGCGGTACAGCTCGTAGAACGCCCGGAGCGACGACTCGTCGCTGACCGCCCGGACCGTCACGCCGCGCTTGTCGGCCTGGCGCACGCTCCAGCGCGTGTCCTTCTCGAGGCCGGCCATGAGCGCATCGGCGTCCGGCGCGAGATCGAACGCGAGCGTGGCGAGCACCGGCTGGATGTCCGGCCCTCGGACGTAACCCGCGTGCGCGAGCGCGCCAGCCGCATCCGCGGCGACCAGCTCGGGGTCGACCTTCAGCAGCACCGCGTCCCTCTCGCGAGCGAGCGCCGCGAGGGTCTCCAAAGCATGCGTCAGACCGTCGGCGTCCCCCCGCGCGGCGATGGGACCCCGCGGGCAGTAGCCCATGCGACCGAGGACCGGGAGCTCGCGCCACAGGACCAGAGCGATCGGCAGCGGATCGCCGATCCGGACGTATTCCGCCGTCCACCCTTGCGCTTCGCGGATCGACGCCCATGAGGTCGACTGGAGGACATGCCCGTTCGGGGATCGGACCGCGCTGTCGTCCCAGCTCGCCGGCGCCCCGGTCACAGGCCGGCGCGCGCGAGCCGGCGCCGCCCGACCAGCGCCCAGATCGGATAGAGCGGACGGCGCACCGGCGTCTCGAGAGCGCCGAGCCACGTGACGACCTCGCCGCCGAATCCGAGCTTGAAATTTTCCACACCCGCCAGGGGATCCGCGCGATCTGTGCCCTCGGTGATCCCCCACATGTCGTACCTGTTGACGCCGAGCTGGCGCATGCGCTGGATGGCGCGCCACTTGAGGAGGTAGAAGGGCCGCTCCTCGGAGTGCGTGCCGCTCCACCCGCCATAGAGCTCCCAGGCGCGATCCTCGATACGCGCGAGCATGAGGGCACCCACGTCGTCAGATCCGATCCTCGCCATCAACACGTGAAGCCGATCGCCCAGGCCGGATCGCAGCCGCTCGAAGTACTCGAGCGACCGGACCTCGAAGCGGTCCCGCTGGCCGACCGTCCGCAGCAGCCGGTGGAAGCGTCCCAGGTCGTCGGTCTCCTCCGTGAGCACGCCCGCCCGCTCGGCTTTGCGGATGTACTGGCGCGTCTTCTTGCGCATCTGCGCCAGTAGCGTGTCGGGATCGATCTCCGGGTTGATCAGCAGAGTGCGCTTGGGTTGCACGTGCACGGGCGACCGCCTCACGCCTGCTCTCCGCAGCGAGCCCATCAGGTCTTCGGAGTCGGGGACTTCGGGGTCGCACAGGAGCGCGGGTCAGCTCTTTCGCCGCCGCCCAACCCTTGGTCTGAAGAAGGTGCGCCCGATGCGTCCCCTGGACGAGGTCGTCCCAGGCCGCGTCCTCCGCGGGGGTCGCGAGACGCGCGCTGGTCAGGCGGGCGTCGCTTCGACCGGCTCGCGCGGGGCCGACGCGGGCAGCTCCTTCGCCGTGAACGTGCACTCCGGATAGCGCTCGCATCCGAAGAACACGCTCTTCCACTTGCCGCGACGCTGCAGGAGCTCGCCCTGCCCGCACAGCGGGCACGTGACGCCCGTGCGCACCTGCGTCTTCTTGATGTACTTGCAGTCGGGGTAGCCGGTGCAGCCGATGAACGGTCCGTACCGGCCGCGCCGGCGCGCGAGCGGCTTACCGCAGTCGGGGCAGATCTCGCCTTCCAGGATCTCCATCTGCGGGCCGGCCTCGCCCTCGAGCGGCGCGGAGTAGTCGCAGGCTCCCGGAGGCAGCGGCTGGCCCTTCTTCCCGCGCACGAATCCGGTGCACGAATAGAAGCGGCCGTAGCGGCCGAGCTTGATGATCACCGGACGTCCGCACTTGGGGCACGTCTTGTCCGTGGCCTCCTCGACGACGTCCGACCGCTTCACGGACTCCGTCTTCTCCTCGACCCGCGCGATGAAGGGCGTGAAGAAATCCCTCACGACGGGCGCCCACTCGACCTCGCCTTCCGCGATGCGGTCGAGGTCGAGCTCCATCCGCGCCGTGAAACCGGTGTCCACGATGTCGGCGAAGTGCTCGGATAGGAAGGCGATCACGGTGAAGGCAACGTCCTCCGGGACGAGGGCGCGATCCTCCTTGCGGACGTACTTCCGGTCGATGAGCGTCGAGATCGTGGGCGCGTAGGTGGAGGGGCGGCCGATCCCGTGCTCCTCGAGCGTCTTCACGAGCGACGCCTCGGTGAAACGCGGCGGCGGTTGGGTGAAATGCTGCGTCGCGTCGAGACCCAGGAGCTTGAGCTCCTCGCCCTCGCTCACGTCCGGCAGCGGCGCGACCTCGCGCTCCGGCTGGTCGGATCCCTCCTGATAGGCGCGCAGGTAGCCGTCGAACAGGAGCTTGCGGCCCGTCGCGCGCAGCACGTATCCATCCGCCTCGATGTCCACTCGCGTCGACTGGTAGCGCGCCGGCGGCATCTGCGAGCCAAGCGTGCGCTGCCAGATGAGCGTGTAGACCTTGAGCTGGTCCGGCCTGAGATAGCGCTTGATCGAGGCCGGCGTCCGGGAGAGGTCCGTCGGCCGGATGGCCTCGTGCGCCTCCTGCGCACCTTTGCTCTTCGTCCGGTAGTGGTGCGGCTTTTCGAGCGTGTACTCCGGTCCGTATTCGCGCGCGAGGACGTTGTGCGCCTGCTTCAGCGCGCCCTCCGCGAGGTGCAGCGAGTCGGTGCGCATGTATGTGATGAGGCCGACCTCGCCGGCCGCGCCGAGCGGAACGCCTTCATACAGCTGCTGGGCGATCACCATCGTCCGCTTCAGCGAGAAGCCAAGCTTCCGGGAGGCCTCCTGCTGGAGCGTCGACGTGGTGAACGGCGCCGCGGGGTTGCGCGCGCTCTCGCGGCGCTCGATCTTCGCCACCTTGTACACGACGTCGGCGAGCGCAGCGCGGTGGCGGTCGGCGTCGGCCTGGTCCTTGACGTGGAGCTTGTGGCCCTTGTGCGTCGCGACCTCTGCCGGGAAGACGTCGCCGTGCGCCGTGCGCAGCACGGCATCCAGCGTCCAGTACTCCTCCGGAGTGAACGCCTTGATCTCGCGCTCGCGGTCGACGACGAGCTTGAGCGCGACGGACTGGACACGGCCGGCCGAGAGCCCGTAGCGGATCTTCTTCCACAGCAGGGGCGAGAGCTTGTAGCCGACGAGGCGGTCCACGACCCGTCGCGCCTGCTGCGCGTTGACGAGATCCATGTCGATGTCGCGCGGCTTGCGGAATGACTCGGCGATCGCTGCGGGCGTGATCTCGTGGAAGGTGACGCGCCGCAGCTTCGACTTGGGCGCCCCGGTGACCTGCGCCACGTGCCACGCGATCGCCTCGCCTTCGCGGTCGAGGTCGCTCGCCAGCCAGACGCGCTCGGCGCTCTTGGCGTCGCGCCTCAGGAGGCGGGCCACCTTCTCGGAGTCGTCCGGCACGACGTACTCCGGCGCGAACGTCTCGAGGTCGATGCCCAGCTGTGACTTGGGCAGATCGCGGATGTGGCCATAGGAGGCCTCGACCGTGTAGCCCGGGCCGAGCATCCGTTCGAGGGTGCGCGCCTTCGACGGCGACTCGACGATCACGAGGTCCGTCATCTTTCTGCGAGAGGTCGCGGGCGCTTGTCTCCGGGCAGGCTTGTCGACCTTCCCATTGGTGACCGCCCCGTTGCCGCTCGCCACCGTGGCGCGCTTGACGCGCTGCTTCGCCAACGTCACTCCTTTTTGATAACGCCGAAGGCGCCCGGCTCCCGGGCGCCTCCCCGCTTTCAAAGATACGCGGCTAGAGAAGGTCCTCGCGACCCTCCTGCTTCAGGCGCTCCACGACGGCCTTCACCTGCTCGCTTTGGTCCTTCGCCGCTACCAGCAGGGCGTCTCCGGTGTCAATGACGATAAGATCGTGCACACCTATCAAGGCTATGACCTTCCCGGGCGCCCAGGCGTAGACGCCGCCCGACTCGACCGCGATGTGGTCGCCTGCCGACCAAGTGTCGCGTCCCCCGACGATCTCGGCGAGGCGCTCCCAGCTACCCACGTCGTGCCAGCCGATGTCGGCGGGCACCACGGCGACGTTCCTGGCTTTCTCGGCGATCCCGTAATCGAGGGTCGTCCGATCGGTCTGCTCCCACACCTCGCCCAGGACCGCCTCGTAGCGCTCGGTCCCGTGGGCCGAAGCGAGCGCCTCGATCGCGCGGGATGTTCCGGGCAGGTGCTCGCGATACGCGTCGAGGATCGTCGCGACGCTCCACACGAACATCCCGGCGTTCCAGTAGTGACCCCCGGCCGCGAGCATCCGCTCGGCCGAGGCGCGGTCCGGCTTCTCGACGAACCGGCGGACCTCGCGCACGGGGACCGGCCCCTTGGTGTTCAGGGCGTCGCCGGACTCGACCCACCCGAACCCGGTCTCGGGGCCCGCCGGCTCGATCCCGATCGTCACGATGTAGCCCGCCTCGGCTGCGGCGGTCGCCGCGATCAGTACGTCGCGGTAGCGCGCTCGCTTCTCGACCATGTGGTCGGACGGCAGCACGGCCACGACGGCCTCGGGATCGAACGCGTGCAGGGCGGCCATCGCCAGCGCTACCGCGGCCGCGTTGCCGCGCGGGTACGGCTCGACGACGACGTGATCGCGCGCGAGGTCCGGCAGCTGCTCGTGGATCAGCTCGCGGTGCTCGGGGGGCGCGACCAGGAACGTCCGCTCTCGCGGGACCAGCTCGGTGATGCGGTCGACGGTGTCCTGGAGCAGGGTCCGCTGGCCGACGAGGTCGAGGAACTGCTTGGGCATTGCGCGCCGGGACCGCGGCCAGAGCCGCGTGCCCGCGCCGCCGGAGAGGATGAGCGCGTAGAGCCTGGGCAGCTAAGTCCCGAAGTAGTCGAGCTTCATGGCCGCGCGCATCTCGTGCAGCGTCCGCGCCGCTTCCGCCCGCGCGCTGACGAGCTTCTGTTTCACCTCGACGTCGCCCACCCGGCCGGCGCGGTAGCGCTCCTTGAGGTCAGCGACCTCGGCGGCGTCGGTGTTGAACATGTCGTGATAGACGAAGACCGGGTTCCCTTCGACCTTGCCGGGGTCCGTGGCGCGGACGCGCGCCGGGTCGGTGTACATGCCCATGACCTTGCGCTTCACGCTGGCCGGGTCGTCCGCGAGGTCGATGGCGTTGCCGAGACTCTTGCTCATCTTGGTGCTCCCGTCGGTCCCGGGGAGCAGGCGTTCGGACGGGATGAGCGCCTGCGGCACCGGGAGCACGTCGCCGTAGAGCTCGTTGAAACGCCGCGCCACCTCCCGCGTCAGCTCGATGTGCGACTCCTGATCGCGCCCGACAGGCACGAGATCGCCTTTGACGCACAGGATGTCGGCCGCCTGGAGGATCGGGTAGCCGAGCAGGCCGTAGGACGGCTGCGCGATGTCGAAGTCGCGCATCGTCTCCTTGAGGGTCGGGATCCGCTGTGCCCGCGGCACCGTGACGAGCATCGAGAAGAGCAGGTGGATCTCGGCCGTCTGCGGCACGAGGGATTGCAGGTAGATCGTGACCTTGTCCGGGTCGATCCCAGCCGAGAGGTTGTCGAGGACGACGTCGCGGATGTTCGTCTCGATCTCGTCCAGCCGGTCGAGGCGCGTCGTGAGCATGTGGTGGTCAGCGACGAGGAGGAAAGTGTCGTACGTCTCCTGGAGCTTGACGCGGTTCTCGAGGGTGCCGACGTAATGGCCGAGGTGCAGCCGCCCCGTCGGGCGGTCGCCCGTGAGGATGCGCTTCCGCGTCTTCGGCGGAGCGGTCGCGGCGTGCGGCGTCGTCGTTCCGGCGGTCATGAGGGAGCGAATGCTAGTTGGAGGCGCTCCATCGCGATCCGCGCGACCTCATCGCGCTTGCCGGTGAAGAAGTGGTCGACGCCGGGGATCGCGATGACCGTCGCACTCGGATAGACGTGGCGCAGCTCCTCGGGCGTCCCGAACTCGTCGTTCTCGCCGTTGATGACCACGCCGGCCCGAGGGACAGGCGGCACCTCTTGATGACGGCGGCCATCGGCACCGCGGATGGGCAGGCCAAGGAGCGCGAATGCGTCGGCCTTCCCGCCCGATGCCGCCCACCTCGCGGCGGTGCGGGCGCCGAAGCTGAAGCCGACGATCCCCAGCGGCAGGCCGGGCGCGATCCGGCGCGCGTGAGCGACCGCGTCACCGAGGTCCGCCGGCTCCTCCCGGCCGTGGCTCCACTCCCCCGCACTCTCGCCCACGCCGCGGAAGTTGAAGCGCAGCGCGTACCAGCCGCGGTCGGCGGCAGCGCGCGCCAGCGTCGCCATCAGCGGGTTGCGCATGGTGCCGCCGTGCGTCGGCAGCGGGTGCGCGATGACGACGATCCCGCTCGGGTCGCCGTCGGGGATGCGCAGCGTCCCCTCGAGACGCCCCGCGATGCGCTGCGCCTCCTCCCTCACGCCGGGTCGGCGCTCGCGGCGAACTGGCGTTCCGCCATGCAGTCCTTGAGGGAACCCATCAGGCCTCCCGTCGGTACTTACCCTTAGATGACGATGCGCCCGGCGCTCGCCCTCTGCCTGGCCGCGGTCCTCGCCGCCGCCTGTCAGCAGCCCGCCGCGCCTGCCGGCCAGCCGAGCGCCGCATCTCTGCCGACCGCCGCGGTCGCGACGTTCACTCCCACCCCCGTGCCGACACCGAGCCCGTCACCGTCGCCGACACCCGTGCCCGAGACCGCCGCGTGCGGGCAGAAGATCGATCGCAGCTTCACGCTGGCCAACGACCTCACCTGCACCGGCGACGCGCTCGTGATCGTGGCCGACGGGATCACCGTGGACCTGAACGGGAAGCTCCTCAAGGGTCCGGGGATGGGTCCGCAGACGTGGCCGGCGCCGCAGCTCGACAGCGTCGGCGTACGGGCCGAAGGCCGCACCGGCCTGACCCTGCGCAACGGGCGGATCAGCGAGTTCTCGACGGGCGTCTACTTCGTGAAGGTCAAGGGAAGCCTCATCGAGAACATCGTGTCGGCGAAGAGCCGCTTCGGGATCTACATGCACGACGCCGACGGCAACACCATCCGCGGCAACACGGCCGACGCGAACATCTACGGCCTCCACCTCCAGAACGCGAACGACACCCTCGTCCAGGGGAACCGGCTCGTGAACCAGACCTACAACAGCCCCGGCGGCTACGGGATCTACCTCTACGCGAGCCAGCGCAACCGGATCCTCGAGAACACCATCGAGAACAACGTCAACTGGGGGATCTGGTTCTCGGAGGCTAAGGGCAACCTGATCTTCCACAACACCGTCGCCGGCAACAGGCCGCAGGTCGCCGACAGCAACGACCTCAACCAGTGGTTCGACCCCCAGACGAAGGAGGGGAACTTCTGGGGCGACTATGCCGGCCGGGACTCCGACGGCGACGGGATCGGCGACACGCCTTATCCCATCCTCGGCGCGGGACAGGTCGTCGACGCGTATCCGTTCGTGAAGCGGGACGGCTGGAAGAACAAGACCAGCCGCACCATCGACCACTACCAGCCGCCGCCGCCGCGCGCGCAGCGCGAGGTGCGCATCGCCGCGATCGTCGACGGCCGGCTCGTGATGATCTCCCCCCGCGACCCGCGGACCATCGACAGCGGAGCGCGCGCCTCCGCGATCGCCCTTGCCGCCGATGGCCGCACGGTCTACGCGCTCGACGGCCGCACCCTCGCGGTGGTCGACGCGTCCACCGGCCGTGCGGCGGCGCCACTGGCGCTGACCATCGACGGCGTCGCGGTCGCCCCGATCCGCGATGGCAGGAACGCCTTCGTGATCGGATCGTCCTCGGCGGAGCAGGTGGAGCTCGCGACCGGAACGCGGATCTCGTTCGGCTACGAGGGGACACCCACGGCGCTCGCGCCGTCTTACAAGTTCAACCAGATGTTCGTCGCGACGCGCGACGGGATCGACATGATGTACATCCAGACCGGCTGGACCGGCAACGACTACTCGCGCGGCGGGCACGTCCCCTACACGATCCCGCTCGGCGGGCCGCCCACCGCCATGGTCATGAACGGCTCGGGCACGCGCCTCTACGCGTCGGTCGCCGGCAGCGGCGCGGTGCAGGTCGTCGACACCGAGCAGCTCGCGGTGGTCGGCCGGCTGGCCATCGGCGCCGACGCTCGCGCCCTCGCGGTCGACGCCCGCGAGTCGCGCCTCTACGTCGCGACGACAGACGGGCTCCTGACCATCGACCTCGCCAAGAAGGAGCTCGGGCCGCGCATCCCGCTGCCGGGTCGCGCCGTCGATGTTGCTGTCTCGCCGAATGGCGACGAGGCCTACGTCGCGCTCTCCGGTGACCGCCTCGGGATCGCGGTGATCTCGACGAGCGACCTCGCGGTCACGCAGGTGATCGACCTCAGCGCCGCGCCCCTCCGGTTGGTGGTCGCGTCGTACTGACGCCCTGGGCTCGCACGATGCGCGCGCTCGCCATCGGCGCAGCCGTGGTCCTCGCCGCCTGCGGCAGCGGTGCTCCCGTGGTCCTTCCCTCACCCTCGCGCACCGCCGCGCCGGCGGCGACCGCCGCCATCGTGCCGGCTGCGACCGCGACGCCGACCCTGTCCCCCACTCCGAGGCCCGTGCCGAAGCCGCCCATCGTCACCGACACGGTCGTGCAGACGGGGCTCGTCGTGCCGTGGGACATCGCCTTCGCGCCGGACGGCCGCATGTTCGTCACCGAGCGCCCCGGGAACGTGCTCATCTTCGAGAGCGCCGCGCCCGGCGCGCGCCGGGTCGGCCACTTCTCGATCCCTTCGATGCGCGCGGTCGAGGAGTCCGGGCTCATGGGGATCGCGCTCGACCCCGACTTCGCGCGTAACGGCTTCCTGTACGTGTGCGCGTCGCGCCAGGACGAGGGCGAGTGGCGCAACCAGGTCCTGAGGCTCAAGGCCTCCGGCAACGACCTCGCCCTCGACGGGTTCGTCGTGCGCAGGGGGATGCTGGCGGGGCAGGTACACGACGGCTGTGCCGTCCGCATCGGTCCGGGCGGCAAGCTGTGGGTGACGATGGGCGAATCGGGGCGGGCGCCACTGGCGCAGGACGTCACCTCGCTCAACGGGAAGGTGCTGCGCCTCGAGCTCGATGGGTCGGTCCCGCGCGACAACCCGGTCCTGCCCGGCCGGAGCGGCCCGAGCGCCATCTGGTCCTACGGCCATCGCAATCCGCAGGGGCTCGCCATCCAGCCAGGCACCGGGGCCATGTACGAGGTCGAGCACGGGGAAGACACGCATGACGAGATCAACGTCCTCGTCCCCGGCGGGAACTACGGCTGGCCGATCGCGGAGGGGCCGGATCCCCAGCACCGATTCGTGGACCCGAGGTGGTCATCGGGCAACGTGACCATTGCGCCGTCGGGCGCGACGTTCGTGGTGGGGGCGCAGTGGGGAACGTGGACCGGATCGCTCTTCACGTCTCAGCTCAAGCAGAGTGACCTACGCCGCTTCATCGCGGACGCCGAGGGCACGGGGACGGGCGTCAAACCGGCGGAGATCCTGCTGTCGCGCAAGTACGGCCGATTGCGCGCGGCCGTGTTCGGCCCCGACGGCGCGCTCTACCTCTCGACAAGCAACCGCGACGGCCGCGGAGCGGTGACCGGTTCCGACGACCGCATCATCCGCATCGAGGCGCGCCAGCCTTAGCGCCGGCGGAGCTGGACGGGCGCTCACGTCCCCTTTCAGCGTCGCGCGAAGCGGCCATCCCCGGTCGGAACGATCGTCCCGAGCAGCAGCTGCTCCGCGATGACCGTGGGCACCGCGCCCGGGTCGATGCCCAGGGCCGCCGCGATCGCGTCGGCATCGGCCGCACCGGTCGCCAGGATCTCGAGCAGCCGCGCAGCATCGCCAGCGGGCGTCAGCGCCGCCGACGGCGCCCTCAGGCCGAGCGCGTGAGCGACCTCCGAGGCATCGACGAGCATCCGCGCTGCTCCGCTCTTGATGAGCTGGTTCGATCCTGCCCACGTCGGTGCGCCGAACGGACCCGGGACCGCGTAGACCGGGCACCCGATCTTCGCCGCGTGCTCGGCCGTGATGAGCGCGCCGGACCCGACGGGCGCCTCGACCACCACAAGCACGTCGCTCAGCGCGGCGATCGTCGCGTTGCGCCGCGGGTACATCCAGTCGAGCGCGACGCGGTCGAGCGCGAACTCGCTCACGATCGCGCCTTCCTGGCGGATGCGGTCCGCCAGCCCGCGCCGGCGCAGCGGTATGAACTGCTCGAAGGCACGGAGGCCCTCGCCGATGACCGCGACCGTCGGCCCTCCGGAACGGAGCGCAGCCTCGTGAGCGGCGGAGTCGATGCCTTGGGCGAGACCCGAGACGACCACCGCGCCGGCAGCGGCCAGAGCGGTGGTGACCTCGCGCGCGGCCCATGTGCCCTGCGGTGTCACGCGGCGGGTGCCGACGATGCCGACCGTCGGGACGCCCGGATCCGGCATGGTCCCTTCCAGCCAGAGCGGGTCCGGCGGATGGGACAGACGCTCGAGGCGGGCGGGGTACCCTTCGCCGCCGCGGCGCAGCTCGATCACACGTCGCCGCGCATCAGCAGGGCGGTCGCGAGGTGCTCGCTCGAGATGCGCTCGGCATCGGCCAGATCCGCGACGGTGCGCGCGACGCGCAGCAGGCGGTGGAACCCGCGGGCGGACATCCGCTTGGCGGACACGGCCAGCCCGAGCATCCGCTCCCCCGCCTCGTCGAGCTCGCAGTACCGCTCGACATCGCGCTTGGTCATCTCGGCGTTGCAGCGCCGTCCGCTCCCGGCGAGCCGCTCGCGCATCCGCGCGCGGGCGCGGCAGACACGAGCGCGGACCGCGGCCGAGGCCTCGCGCTCCGTCCGGTCGCGCAGCTCCCTGTAGGGAACGCGCGGCACGGCGACGCGCAGGTCGATGCGGTCGAGGAGCGGCTCCGACAGGCGCGAGCGATAGCGCGAGATCGCGTCGGGCAGACACGAGCACTGCGCCGCGGGGTCACCCAGGCGGCCGCATGGACAGGGGTTCTGCGCGGCCACGAGGGTGAAGCGCGCTGGATACGTCGCGACGGCGCCCGCGCGCGAGATCGTGACCGCGCCTTCCTCGAGCGGCTCGCGCAGCGTCTCGAGCACCTTGCCGGGGAACTCGGCGATCTCGTCAAGGAAGAGCGCGCCGGTGTGCGCGAGGGAGACCTCACCCGGGCGGGGCGGCACGCCGCCGCCCACGAGCGCGAGGCGCGACGCGGTGTGGTGGGGCGCGCGGAACGGGCGCGCCGCCAGCAGCGGGCGGTCGGGATCAGTCAGGCCGGCGACGCTGTGGATGGCGCTGGCGATGAGGACCTCGTCGGGCTCGAGCGGCGGGAGGATCGACGGGAGCGCCCGCGCCAGCATCGTCTTCCCGGTCCCCGGCGGTCCGATCATGAGCAGGTTGTGACCGCCGGCGGCGACGATCTCGAGCGCCCGCTTCGGCGTGTCCTGACCCGCGACGTCCGCGAGGTCCACGTCCCACGTCGGCTCCGCCGCGGCCGCGGGGACCGGGGCGGGAGCCCGGCGGACGCGGCCATCGAGATGGTCGACCGCGCTGCGGAGCGTCGGCAGCGCGATCGCTTCGCATCCGAGGGCGGCTGCTTCCGGCGCGCTCTCGCACGGGAGAAGGGCCGACGCGATGCCGTTCTCCCGGGCGCGGAGGACGCGCGGCATGACGCCGCGGACCGGACGCAATGTTCCGTCGAGGGCGAGCTCGCCGAGGCACAGCGCGAGGACGTCCGTCCGCAATTGCTCGCTCGCGCGGAGGATCGCCAGCGCGATCGCCAGGTCGAACCCGGTCCCCTCCTTCTTGCGCTCCGCCGGCGCGAGGTTCACGACGATCCGCCGGAGCGGGAACTCGTAGCCCGAATTGCGGATCGCCGCGCGGACCCGCTCGCGCGCTTCGGAGACCGCGGTGTCCGGCAGCCCGACGATGGCGAAATTCGGCAGACCGTTGGAAACGTCCGCCTCGACGGTGATCAGCGCGGTCTCGAGGCCCCACAGGGCGCACGTCATGACGCGCGCGACGCGGGATGCGGGCTCTTCCGGAGCGGCGACCTCCTCGGTCACGCGACGACGTCGATGACGCGCGCGTCGGCGCCCGTGCGGCCGACGCTGACGGCCACGACCGCGAGGCGCCACGCCCCGTCGCGCGTGCGGTTGAGGGCTAGCCACGCCTCGGCGAGCCGGGTGAGGCGGTCGATCTTGCGGGGACCCGCGGCCTCGACGGCGGGAACGAAGGAGGACGCGCGGCGGGCCTTGACCTCTACGAAAACGAAGCCGCGTCCGTCATGGCAGACCAGGTCGATCTCGCCGTATCGGGTGCGGGCGTTGCGCGCGACGATGCGCCAGCCACGGTCCCGAAGTGCGCGCTCGGCGAGGCGCTCGCCGGCGTCGCCGAGGGCGCGGCGCTGGTCGGGCATCGCGCGCACCCATCGGCGCGGTCTTGCCCTGGCCTAGAAGGGGAACAGGATCCCCTTGTCTTTGAGCTTCTCGAAGCGCCGCGCCGAGAACCGGTAGAGCTGCGCGGGCCGGCCGCGCTCGCCACCCCGCTCCTCGAGGGGCGTGAGGATGCCGAGCAGCTCGATCTTGCGACGGAAGTTCCGTTTGTCGACCGCACGCCCGAGGATCGTCTCGTAGACCGACTGCAGCTGCCCAAGCGTGAACTTCGCGGGCAGCAGCTGGAATCCCACGGTCGTGTACTCGAGCTTGTTGCGAAGACGCTCGAGCGCGTAGTCGGCGATCATCCGATGGTCGAAGGCGAGCTGCGGGAGCGCGTCCACCGGGAACCATGAGGCGGCCGCGGCGTGGCTGCCGGTGGCGAGCGCCTGATCGACCGAGACCAGCGCGTAGTACGCGACGGTCAGCACGCGCCCGCGCGGGTCGCGCTTCGGCTCGCCGAAGGTGTAGAGCTGCTCCAGGTAGACGCCGCGTACGCCGGCCTCCACGCCCAGCGCCCGCTCGGCCGCGTCGGAGGGGGATTCGCTCGAGCGGACGAAGCCGCCCGGCAGGGCCCAGCTGCCCTTGAAAGGCTCGCCGCTCCGCCGGACCAAGAGCACGTGCAGACCGCGTTCGCGGAGCGTGAAGATGACGGTGTCGACGGTGACGCGCAGCGCGGCCCTCCTTCGCCAATAGTGTCTCAGATACACTAATCCCGTGGGAAGCACCATCGACGTGGTCGTGGTCGGCGCGGGCGTCGCGGGCATGGTCGCCGCTGTCGAGGCGGCGCGCGCCGGAGCGCGAGTGGAGCTGATCTCGTCGACCGAGCTCGGCGGCGGCTCGAGCGAGCGCGCCCAGGGTGGGATCGCCGCCGCGCTGGACGACGACGATGCTCCCGAGCTGCATGCGAGCGACACCCTCCGCGCCGGCCGCGGTCTCTGTCGCGCCTCCGCGGTCGATGTGTTGGTCCGCGAGGGGCCCGCCTGGATCGAGAAGCTAGCGGCGATGGGGGTGCCCTTCGGAAGCGAGGCGGGGCTGGAGGGCGGCCACACGCGGAGACGCATCCATCACGTCGACGGCACGCGCACCGGCCACGCGGTCGTTGCGGCGCTCGCGCGCCTCATCGCCGCGGATCCGCGCATCGACGTGCGTACCGGCGAGACGGTCCGCTCGCTCCTGGTAGCCGATGGACGGTGCGTGGGCGCCTTGAGCGAGCGCCGCACGACCGTCGCCCGCGCGACGATCCTCGCCACCGGCGGATACGCCGCGCTCTTCGCGCGCACCACCAACCCGGTCGGATCGCGCGGGGACGGCCTCATGCTCGCGCACGACGCGGGCGCCGCGCTCGCCGACCTCGAGCTCGTGCAGTTCCACCCGACCGTGCTCGCCTCCGGGGCGCTGCTCCTCAGCGAGGCGCTTCGCGGCGAAGGAGCGCTCCTGCTCGACGCGCCCTGCGGCGGCGAGCGTTTCATCGACGAGCTGGCTCCGCGCGACGAGGTGGCGCGCGCGATCTTCTCGCGCGGTCAGGCCTGGCTCGACCTCCGGCCCATCGACCGCGGACGATTCACGGACCTGATCGCAGCCCTCGAACGTATGGGACATCGGCCGGACCGCGAGCCGATCCCGGTCGCACCAGCGGCGCACTACACGATGGGTGGGATCGTGGCCGATGTCTGGGGCCGCACCGGCGTGGCAGGCCTCTTCGCTGTGGGTGAATGCGCCGCCACCGGGGTCCACGGGGCGAATCGTCTCGCCTCGAACTCGCTGCTCGAATGTGCGGTCTTCGGCGGCCGAGCTGCGCGCGCTGCGGTCCAAGAGCCGCGGCCGAAGAGCGGTGCCCGACAGGCCTCGTCGCAGGAGTCCGTGGGACCGACGCCGCAGCTGCGGCGCGCGCTCTGGGAGGACGCGGGCGTCGTCCGCGATCCGGAGCGGCTGGCCGCGCTCGAGCGCGACTCGAGCGGCCTCGCGCGCCAGATCGCGACCTCGGCGCTCGCACGGGCCGAGAGTCGCGGGAGCCACTACCGCAGGGATCTTCCGACGGAGGATCCGAGTCTCGCGGGACACTTCGTGTTCCGGACGAACGGTGGCCCCGTGCTCGAGGCGTGGGCCTGACCGCGCTCAGCCCCCAGCTCGTCGAGGCGTTCGCGAGGGCGGCGCTCGCGGAAGACGTTGGCCGGGGCGATCTCACCACCGGCGCGACGGTCGACCCCGCGACACCGGGCACGGCATCGCTCGTCTTCAGGGTCCCGGGCGTCGTGTGCGGCCTCCCCGTCGCCGCGGCGGTGTTCCGCGCGCTCGACGCCCCGATCCGCTTCACGGTGCTGCGCCCGGATGGGTCGCATCTCGCCGCCGCCGAGCCGGTGGCGCGCATTGAAGGCTCGGCTACCGCGATCCTCACCGGAGAGCGCGTCGCGCTCAACTTCGTCGCGCGCCTTTCCGCCACCGCGACCCTGACGAGGCGCTACGTGGACGCGGTACGTGGGACCCGAGCGCAGATCCTCGACACCCGCAAGACCACGCCCGGCCTGCGACAGCTGGAGAAGTACGCGGTGCGCACCGGCGGCGGGCGCAACCACCGGCTCGGCCTCGACGATGGCGTGCTCATCAAGGACAACCACATTGCGTTCGCCGGTGGCCTCGCCGAAGCGATCCGGCGGGCCCGGCTCGCCGTGCCGCCGGGCATGCGCATCGAGGTCGAGGTCGACACGCTCGATCAGTTGCGCGAAGCGCTCGGCGCGGGCGCGGACATGATCCTCCTCGACAACATGCCCGTGTCGCGGCTGCGCGAGGCGGTGCCCATCGCCGCCGGACGGGTCCCGCTGGAGGCATCCGGAGGGATCGATCTCGGCAACGTGCGCGCCGCCGCCGAGGCGGGGGTCGACTTCATCTCCGTTGGAGCGCTCACGCACTCGGCGGGCTCGCTCGACGTGTCGCTGGAGGTGCCGTGATGGCGCTCGAAGCGGCCCCGATCGAGTTCGACTCGCCGGACCGACGGAGGGAGATCAGCGCGCTGCGGGCGGAGATCCGCGCTCTCGTGACGGCGAAAGGCGCCGTCATCCTCGCGCACAACTACCAGCGGCCCGAGGTGCAGGACGTCGCGGACTTCGTCGGCGATTCGCTCGGCCTGTCGCGGGAAGCCGCGGCGACGGGCGCGCGCACGATCGTCTTCTGCGGCGTGCGGTTCATGGCCGAGACGGCCGCGATCCTCTCGCCGCGCAAGACCGTCCTCCTGCCGGAGCTCGAGGCGGGCTGCTCGCTCGCTGATTCGATCACCGCGGACGAGCTGCGGACCTGGAAGGCCGAGCACCCAGGCGCGGTCGTGGTCTCGTACGTGAACACGAGCGCCGAGGTCAAGGCCGAGTCGGACTACTGCTGCACCTCCGGGAACGCGAAGGCGGTGATCGACGCGATCCCCGGCGACCGCGAGATCCTCTTCCTGCCCGACCTCTTCATGGGCACCTGGCTCGAGCGCGTGAGCGGCCGCAAGCTCACCCTCTGGATGGGCGAGTGCCACGTCCACGCGGGGATCCGTCCGGCCGATCTCGAGCGGTGGCGGGCCGACGCGCCGGACGCCGAGCTACTGGTGCATCCGGAGTGCGGCTGCTCGTCGCAGGCGATGGCCTTCGCGGGCGAGGGGGCGCGGATACTCTCGACCGAGCAGATGGTCACCCACGCCAAGAGTTCGCCGACCGACCATTTCCTCGTCGCGACCGAGACCGGGATCCTGCACCGGCTGCGCAGCGAGATGCCCGAGAAGCGCTTCGATCCGCTGCGCGAGGACGCGATCTGCCGCTACATGAAGATGACGACCCTCGAGAGCGTCCGCGATTCGTTGGTGCGCGATCAGCACGTCATCACGGTGGCCGAGGAGACCGCGCTGCGGGCCCGCCGCGCGATCGAGCGGATGGTCGCGATCGGCTAGTCTCCCCGCAGATGAGCGACGTGATCACTGCTCACGGCGATCAAAGAGCATCGGGGCCACGTCCCGCATTCACGAGGCCCTCGCACAGCACGACGCCGGATCGCAGCGGCTCCTTCCCGTGAGTTGGTCGCCGACCTGCCGCCGCGTACACCGATCTCCGTGCCATGCGCGAGACGCCGGTGAGTCGGGCCGGCAGCTGGCCGGCTGCCACCGCTCCCCGCGGCACGCGCAGGAGCTCCGTCGTTCCCTTCACCCGAGATAGCACGTACTGTCTGCATATGCGCTCAGGTTCTCAGGCGATCGGAGCCCGCCGGAGGAAGAGCATCCTGACCGACGCGCAGGTGGAGGTCGCGACCGGGACCTTCCGCCTGCTCGCCGATCCCACGCGCTTGCGCCTCGTGCACGAGCTGCTCGAGGGCCCGCGATCCGTAGGAGCGCTCGCGATCGCGTGCGACGTCTCGGCCTCGGCGATCTCGCATCAGCTCAGGCGCCTGCGTGATAGGGGCGTTGTCCGCTTCACGCGCAACGGCAACACGCTCCAGTACGAGCTCATTGATGACCACGTAGCGAGCTTCAATCGCGAGGCGCTCTACCACGCCGATCACGTCGCGAGCGGAAAGAGGCATCCCTGATGTGCACCATCAATGACGGCTCGAACAAGGCGCTGGTCTGCGATGTCGCGATGCCGCGAGTGCGGGCTGCGCTCAACGCCGATCCGGCGCTGATCATCCGGTATTCGCCGCACCCGACCGATGGCACCGAGATCCGGGTCACGAGTGGCGACACGGCGAAGTTCACCGACCTCGTCCGCGCGGCCGTGGCCGAGGCGGACCGGTGAGCGCGCACAGCCCCGAGCGCACGGAGCAACGCGCCAGCGGGGGCGCGTCTCGCGACGAGGTCAACCGGGCAAAAGCGATGCGCGCGAACCTCATCTCTTCCGGCGGACTGACGCTGACCAGCCTGTTCGAGCTGGCCATCGCGCTGGTCTCGGGCAGCGTCGCGTTGCTGGTGGACGCGCTCCACAACCTGGCGGACAGCTACACGACAGTGGCGATCTACTTCGGCTTCCGGATGTCCCGCCGCGCCGCCACGAGCCGATACCCGTACGGCTTCGGTCGGGCCGAGGACGTCGCGGGCGTGGTCATCGTGGTCGCGATCTGGTCGAGCGCGGCGCTCGCCTTCTACCAGACGTACGAGAAGTTCGTGTCCGGCAGTCCGACGACCCACTTGACCCTCGGCATGGTCGCCGCCGTCATCGGGATCGCCGGCAATCAGATCGCGGGCCGCTACAAGATACGTGTCGGACGCGAGATCAAAAGCGTGCCGCTCATCGTTGATGGCAAGCACTCCCTGCTCGATGCGGTCTCCTCCGCGGGGGCGTTGGTCGGCCTGGTCGGTGTCGGCCTCGGGTTCCCCCAGGCGGACCCGATCGCCGGGGTCGCCATCGGCCTGCTGATCGTCCACATCGGCATCGATGCGACCAAAGAGGTGGCCGCACGGCTCATGGATGCGAACGATGAGGAGCTGGCGAGGGCAGCGGCGACCATCGCCTCGACAGTTCCCGGCGTGACCGGCGTGAACGATGTGCGCGCGCGGTGGCTCGGTCGGGAGGTCGAACTCCGTGTCGGACTCCAGCTCGCGCCGGAGATGTCACTGCGCGGTGCCGATCAAGTCTCTGAGCAGGTGCGGCAAGGCTTGCGAGAGCAGATAGCTGACGTCCGAGACATCGTCGTTTTCGCCGGTTGCTCCGACCGACGCGGCGACGGCGCGTAGCAAGGCGCGACCATCGCGTGCTCACGCCCCATCGGCCCGGTCTTGCGGCTCTTAGAGCTTCATCCTTGCCGTGCGGTCCGCGGGCTCAGCAGGTGTTGTACTTCGTGGTCCAGAGCATGCCCTCGGCGGGGTCGGCCTTGGCATCGATCAGCCCGGCCTCGAGCAAGATGTCAAGCGAGCCGGAGACCTGGGTCGGAGTGAAGCAGCCGTTCTCCGACAGCGCCGGCAGCAGTGCGTCGAGCACCTTTTTCGTCGTGGCGAGATCAGTGCTGCCGGTGTATTTCGCTACGGTGGCAACGACCCCTGCGGGGTCGGCCTTCACTTTCTGCATCGCTTTCCGCAGAGCGGCGCTGAACGCGGATGCGGCCTGCGGGTTCTTGCTCGCCCAATCGCGGTTGGTCGCGAAGGCGGTGTAGAGGAAGTTCGAGAACTTGGGTATGTCGCCGGCCGGTCCGTCGATCAGGATCGTCCCGATCCCCCGGTCCGCGGCGATGTATGGGGTCGGCGGCGAGAGCTGATACGCGTCGATCTGATTCGACTCAAGGGCGGCGAGGAGGGCGGGACCGCCGCCGATCGCAACGATCTGCGCGTCGCGGTCCGGATTCAGGCCGGCCTGGCGGAGGTAGTACCGCATGTACTTGTCGGTCGGCGCGCCGGGCCGGGTCACTCCGAGGCGAAGTCCCTTGAGCGCCCCGTATCGCTTCTCCAGCGGCGAGGCCCGGCTCACACCGAGACGCTGCGCGACGTCAGTGCGCATCACGAGGGTGAGCGTCACCCGGTTCAGGATGTTGTGGACGATGACGAGGTTCTTTTCGCCCTTCGCCGCGAGACCGATGACGTCCTCGAATCCGATGTCGCCGTACTGGGCATTCCCGGACACGAGCGCGGCCACGGAATCGTTGCCGCTCTGGACGTTGACGATCTTTACGTTGAGATTCGCGGCTTTGAAGTAGCCCTCCGCGTCCGCGACGTAGAGCCCAGCCAGGAACACGTTCTGCGCCGAGACGACAGTGACGTCGGTCGGCGTGGCCGGCGTCGTCGGCGCGGCAGATGCCGCCACCGCGCTCGACGTCGCTGGCGTGGTCGTCGAGCCGCCGGGAGCGCACGCGGTGATCACGAGCGCGAGCACAACGGAGACTGCGAGAGACATTCGCTTCATCATTGACCCTGTCCTCCCCCGGCCCGTCGCCGGCTCGCGATCCTCACACGATGTCGCCGCGCGCGTCGATCCCGCGCTGCCAACGGAGCGCCCCACTGAGCGGCCGGAGCAGGACCGTCATGGCCAGGACTATAAGCGCCATGACGAAGACCGCCGCGATGACCCCCTCGGTGGCGTACTCCGACGCCGCGGCATTCGCCAGATAGCCGAGACCGCGGTTGGAGGCGATGAACTCACCGACGACGGCGCCGATCATCGCCGCTGGCAGAGTGCTGCGCAGCGCCGCGAGGACGTATGGGACCGCGCTCGGGAGGATCACCGCGCGGAGTAGGTCGGACCGCGAGGCGCCCATGACCCGGGTAACGTCGAGGAGCCCTCGCGGCACCTGCTGGAAGCCGACCACCGTGTTCACGAAGACGATGAAGAACACGAAGTACGCGGCAAGAAGGATCTTGGGCGTGAGACCCAGGCCGAACCACAGGATGAAGATCGGACCCATCGCGACCGCCGGGATCGAGTACGCGACCAGGAAGTACGGCTCCGTGATCCGGAACAGCCGAGGCATGAGGCCGAGCGGCCACGCGAGGAGGATC
This sequence comes from Chloroflexota bacterium, assembly GCA_016191385.1. Lineage (GTDB taxonomy): Bacteria > Chloroflexota > Limnocylindria > P2-11E > P2-11E > JACPOT01. Next base: position 21,050 of record JACPOT010000019.1, read on the forward strand.
GCGGCGACCGATCCCACGACGTACCCGAGCACGGTCGCGGTCAGCGTGAACTGGCCGTGGTAGAGGAGCTGGCCGCTCGCGATCCAGTCCGCAAGCTGTCTCGCGACCGCTCCCGGCGAGCTGACGAAGAACGTGCGGATCAACCGTCCCGACGCCAGATCCCAGCCGACGATGATCGCCACGAGCACGCCGACACGCGCGATCAGCAAGAAACGCCGCTGTTCCCGGACCGCCCTGTCGCGGCGCGCGAGCTCGTCCGCGAGGACGCGGGCGGACCCGCTGGCCGCCTCCGGGCCCAGCGCGAGCGGTGTCTCGAGCGCGGTCACGCGTGCACCGGTCTCGATGCCCACGGGAAGACCCGGCGTTCGACCGCGCGCATGGCCACGTTGACCGTCATCACGAGGGCGGCGATGACAACGACGCCGGCGAACACCGTGGCGACGTCGAACTGGCGCGACGCGCGGACGATCACATACCCGAGCCCCTCGGTCGACGCGATCAGCTCGGCGAGGACCGTGCCCACCATCGCTCGCGCGAAGGTGACCCGCACCGCGGCCATGATCGCGGGCGCGGCGGCGGGCAGGAACACGACCCGCAGCAGCTGACCGCGCCGCGCGCCGAGGACGCGCACGACATCGACCAGCCCGCGGTCCACGGCCCGAACGCCGGCGACGGTATTCACGAAGACGATGAGGAAGACCATCAGCGCCGCGAGGATGACCTTCGGGCTCGGACCCAATCCGAACCACATGATGAAGAGCGGTGCCAGCGCGATCTTGGGTACGGAGTAGAAGGCGAGCACGTACGGCTCGAGGACCTCGTACCCGCGGCGGGTCGTCAGCAGCAGGAACGCGCCGACCAGCCCGACCGTGACCCCGATCAGATAGCCGGCGGTCGCCTCGGTCATGGTCACTCCGGCGTTCTGGAGCAGATCCCCTGTCTCCGCAAGGGCGAGCAGGCTCCGCGCGACATCGACCGGCGTGCTGACGTAACGCAAGTTGATGATCGACCCGAGCGCGAACTGCCAGAAGAGCAGCACGCTGACGCCGAGCGCGACGATGCCGCCGAAGACGACCGCGCGCTCGACCCGGACGGATCGCTCATGACGCCGGAGCGCGTCCGCGAGGACGCCCGGGGCGATCACGGCCGTCATCGCGAGCCCTCCACCGCCTGGAGCTCCCCCTGCCGGGCCCGCTGGATCTCCGCGCGGATGTCCGACCACAGCGCGTCGTAGAGGTCGTCGAAGCCTGTCGTCTCGTGGATGCGAAAGACATCGCGGGGCCGCGGGAGGTCCACCCGGTACTCGCGCTTGATCGTTCCAGGCCGGCTGGTGAAGACGAAGATGCGATCGCTCAGCGCGATCGCCTCGACCAGATCGTGGGTGACGAAGAGGACGGTCGGCCGATCCCGCTCCCACAGCTTTTGGAGCTCGGCCTGGAGGATCACGCGCGTCTGGGCATCGAGCGGCCCGAATGGCTCGTCCATGAGGACCACGTCGGTGTCGTAGACCAGCGTGCGGATGATCGAGGCGCGCTTCCGCATCCCGCCCGATAGCTCGTGCGGGTAGTGGCCCTCGAAACCGCCGAGGCCGACCAGCTCGATGAACTCGAGCGCACGGCGGCGCCATTCCTCGCGCGGCACGCCGCGGAACTCGAGCCCCAGCTCGACGTTGGCGAGCAGCGAGCGCCAGGGCAGCAGGTTGTCGTCCTGCGTGATGTAGCCGACCTTCGTATTCACGCCGGCGACCTGCGCCCCGTGGTGCTCCACGGAGCCGGCGGACGGCGCGGTCAATCCGGCGAGGAGATTGAGGCACGTCGACTTCCCGCACCCCGATGGGCCGACGAGGCCGACGAACTCGCCGGGTCGAGCCGCGAACGAGACGTCCTCCAGCGCCAGCAGCGGCCGCGCCGTACGGCCCTGCCCGATGAAGGCTTTGTAGACATTCCGGAGACGGACCGCCGGCGTCGAAGTGGCCATGCCAGTGGAGGATATGAGGGAACACCGAGAGGCAGGCGGACCGACGAGGGGCAGGTGTAGGGCCTAGAGGTCCTTCGCGAACTGGATCCAGGCCGGCTGCTTCACGAAGCCGAGCGCCTCGTTGATCGAGAGCATCCGCCGGTTGCGCTGGTCGTTCCAGGTCTTGATGTGGTCGAAGCCGCGTTCCTTCGCGTAGCGCACGGTCTCGAGCTTGAGGGCCATCGCGATCCCTTTGCCGCGCGCGGCGCGCGCCGTCCCGGTGATCCCTTGCCACAGGAAGGTCGGGTCCTCGGCCGAGCGCTCGAGCTCGCTCACGCCGACGTAACGGCCGTCCTTGTCGACCGCGAGGAAGTACGCCTCGAGAAGGGCGTTCGGGCCCTCGAGCGCGCGCTTGCGCCAGGTGTCGAAGTTCCCGGGGGTCGGCGGGTCCGAGGATGGGACGTCCCAATGGACCTCTTCGTTGAGATCGAACGCCTTGCGCGCCGCATCAGGATCTCGCGTCAGCTCGTCCCTCAGCGTGGAGATGCGGATGCCCTCGCGCTCGACGCGCTCCCGCGCGCCGGCGAAGCGCCCGAAGGCGAAGTCGCGCAACGGGAGACGTGACTCCCAGTCGCGTTTCGACTCAGTGAAGCCTCGCGCCAGCAAGAAGGCCACGCCTTCGGACATCGACTCTTTCGTCCCGCTCCGAAGACGCCTGCCCGCGCGCTGCCGGACTGTGTCGAGGATCTGCTCGTAGAGCGCGGTGCCATGTCCGCGGCGCCGCGCCGCCGGGACGACCTCGAGGTCGGACCAGTAGGTGTCCGCGACGAACGAGTGCCGCGAGTGATGGACCTGCGCCCACCCGACGATCTCGCCGTCCGCCTCGAGCACCCAGCGTCGCATGAAGAACTTCTTGTGATCCCAGGTCTCGTCCTCGTGACGCATCTCGGCGGGCGAGAACGGGTACTCGGGGTAGACCAGCCGCTGTGACACGGACAGGGCCTGGTAGTCCTCTTCGGTCGGACGGAAGGCGCGGATGATCCTATGGCCGGTGACCGTCATGGCCGCGTTAGTCTCGGGGATCGGTCCCGCCCCCGCAATATCAGATCGACGACTCTGCGACCTCGTCCATGAGCCCGAGCTCGGTCTGGTCCGCCGCGAGGAGGATGCGCACCGTGCCGAAGTCCTGGCGGTGGAACGGCGTGATGCCGCGCTCGCGCAGAGCGATGCGGTGATCGATGGTCGGGTAGCCGCAGTTGTGCTCCCAGCCGTAGCCTGGATAGCGCTCCGCGAGACGCGCCATGAGCCGATCGCGCGTGACCTTCGCCACGATCGACGCCGCGGCGATCGCGAACGAGCGAGCGTCTCCCCTGACCACTTCGGTATGCCGGCCGGGCGCGAAGGTGGGATCGAGGATGCGCCTGCCGTCGACGATGACGTGATCGAACTCGCCGATCTGGCGCAGCGCGCGCTGCATCGCCAGGTGGCTCGCGTGGTAGATGTTCAGCCGGTGGATCTCGTGGAGCGAGGCCGCGCCCACACCCACGGCGGTGACGCGCTCGCGTATCAGCGGGACGAGCTCCTCGCGCTGCTGCCGCGTGAGGACCTTCGAGTCACGGACGGCGCGGATGATCCGGACACCCGGGAGCACCAGGACCGCCGCCGCGACGACGGGTCCGGCGAGCGCGGCCATCCCGACCTCGTCCACGCCGACCACGCGCGTGAGCCCGCGCGCCCACAGCTGTCGTTCGAGGTACAGAGAAGGCACGTGAAGAGGATGAGAGAGCGAGGACCGCGGGTCTAGCCCCGACCCTTCTCCCTGAGCGTGGCGGCCTTGCCGACGCGATCGCGGAGGAAGTAGAGCGCGGCCCGCCGGGCGTGACCGTGACGGGTGACCTCGACCTTCTCGACGCGCGGCGAGTGCATGAGGAAGGTGCGCTCGACGCCGACGCCGCTGGCGATGCGCCTCACCGTCACCGACGCGTCGAGCCCGCCGCCGCGGACGCGCAGGACGGTGCCCTCGAAGTTCTGGAGCCGCTCGCGGTTGCCCTCAACGACGCGCACGCTCACGCGGACCGTGTCCCCGGGACGTATCTCGGGTACCTCGGTCTTCATCTGCTCGCGGGCAAGCTGCTTGAGGGTGTCGTCCATCATCAACGTCATCGTCACGGGGTCCGCTCAGGATAGCAGCCCGAAGCCTTATCGCTTGAGGCGATCGAGGATGGTGACGTGAGAGACACCGAAGTGCTTCGCGAGATCGCGCACCGTCATCCCCGTCTTGCGCATCCGCTTCACGTCGGCGGCGGTCGGGCCGGGTCGCGCGCCGCGCGCGGGCCGCAGGCGCACGCCGGTGGCGCGTAGACGCGAGCGGACGGTCCCGGGAGAGATCCCGAAGCGCGCCGCGATCCGATACGAGCCGATCCCCGAGCGGTACGCGCGCGCGAGCTCTTCGTCCGTCGGCCTCCGCGCCTGCCGAGCGGCCTTCGGAAGGCGCGCGCGCTCCTCGGGACTGAGGTCGGCGGCCGCCAGGAGGTCGGGCCGACGCTCCGCCGTCCGGCGGATGGCCTCGGACCGTCGCCACGCCGCGATGGCGGGGTGATCGCCCGAGAGCAGCACCGGTGGGACGCGCTTGCCGTCGTGCTCCACCGGCCGCGTGTACTGAGGGCCCTCGAGCAGGCCGCCGGTGTGGGATTCGTGGTCGAGCGATGCCGCCTCGATCACGCCCGGAATGAGTCGCGCCACAGCGTCAGCAACGACCATCGCCGGGAGCTCTCCGCCCGTGAGGACGTAGTCGCCGATGGACAGCTCCTCATCGACGTCGGCTTCGACGACGCGCTCATCGACCCCCTCGTAGTGGCCCGCGACGAGGAGCAAGTGCCCGGTCTGCGACAGCCGGCGCGCGGCGGACTGATCGAAGACCCGTCCCTGCGCGGACAGCAGCACGACGTGCCCGCCGCTGCCGCGGACCTCGCGGATCGCCCGCGACAGCGGATCCGGCCGCAGGACCATGCCCGCGCCACCGCCGTAGGGCGTGTCGTCGACGGTGCGGTGCCGGTCCGTGGCCCATTCGCGGATGTCGCGCACGTGGATCTCGAGGAGCCCCGCGTCCTGCGCGCGCTTCACGATGCTCTCGCTGAAGGGCCCCTCGAACATCCGCGGGAAGAGCGTGAGGATGTCGATCCGCATCAGGCCTCCTCCTGGGGCTGCGCGACGATGCGACGGGCGTCGCGGTCGATCGATCGGATCACGGACGCGATCGTCGGGAGCAGCGTCTCGCGCTCGCCGTCACGGACGACGAGCACGTCGGTCTCGCCCGCCCGCAAGACGTCGACGACCTCGCCGAGCGACACCCCGGCGGGGCTCGTGACGCTCATTCCGATGAGATCCCTCCAGAGGTAGCCCTCGCCCGCAACGCGACGCGCTTCGTCGATCGTCACGAGCAGGTCCCTGTTGCGCAGCGTCTCGGCCGCGGCGCGGTCGTCGTATCCACGGAATCTCACGATCCGGCCTTCGGGCGTCCCGCGAATGGCGGTGATGGTCAGCTCACCCACCCCGCGGCACAGGAGCGTGGCGCCCTTCTGGAACCGCAGCTCGGACGCGTCGCTCAGCGGCTCGACGCGCACCTCGCCAGCGAGGCCGTGCGCGCCGCGAACGACGCCGACGATGACGCCGGCGTCCTCGTCGTTAGTCGATCTCGAGGTCGATCCGGGTGCCATCGCGCGTCGCCACCACCTTCAGGAGCGTGCGAATGGCCTTCGCCATGCGGCCGCCGCGGCCGATCACCTTGCCGACGTCGGCCTCGGCCGTCGCGAGGTGGAGCCGGATGTTCTCGCCGAGCATCGACTGGGTGACGACCACCTTCGAGGGATCCTCGACGAGTTGCCTGGCGATGTGCTCGAGGACGCGCGCCTCGCGGCCCGGGGTCGTCTCACTCGTCATCGCGCGACCGGCGGGACCTCGGCCTCCGGGATGCCGGCCTTGATCAGGAGATCCCGTGCGGTGTCCGTCGGCCGCGCGCCGCTCTTGATCCAGTGGCGCGCACGGTCGATCTTCACGACCAGCTCGACCGGCTCCTTGCGCGGGTCGTAGTGGCCGAGGATCTCGATGAACTTGCCGTTGCGCGGGGCGCGCGAGTCCGCCGCGACGAGCCGATAGGTCGGCTGCTTCGTCTTTCCGTGGCGGCGCAGGCGGATGTGAACTGCCAGGTGACTTCCTCCGAAAGCGGTCTGCGGGAGGTCAATGGTAAGGCAGCCGACCCGCCTTCGCCATCCCGCCGATCTGCTTCATGACCTTCTTCATCTCCTCGAACTGCCGGAGGAGCTGATTCACGTCCGAGACCTGGGTGCCCGAGCCCTTCGCGATCCGCTTGCGGCGCGACCCGTTCATGACCGTCGGGTCGGCGCGCTCCTCCCTGGTCATCGAAGAGATGATCGCCTCGATGCGCCGCAGCTCGCGCTCGGCCTCGGGGCCGCTCGGGAGCTGCGCGGCCATCTGGCCCATGCCCGGGATCATCTTGAGGATGTCGCCGAGCGGACCCATCTTCTTGATCTGCTGGAGCTGCGTGTAGAAGTCGTCGAGGGTGAAGCGCGCCTCGAGCATCTTCCTCGCCTGCTCCTCGGCCTGCTTGCGGTCGACGACCTCCTGGGCCTTTTCGACGAGCGTCACGATGTCGCCCATCCCGAGGATCCGCTGGGCGAGGCGGTCGGGGTGGAAGACGTCGAGCGCGTCGAGCTTCTCGCCGGTGCCCATGAGCTTGACCGGGATCCCGGTCGCGGCGCGGATCGAAAGGGCCGCGCCGCCGCGCGTATCGCTGTCCACTTTGGCCAGGACGAGCCCGGTGAGCGGGATCCGCGCGTGGAACGCCGTTGCCGCGTCGACGGCGTCCTGACCCGCCATGGCGTCGACCACGAGGAGCACCTCGTGCGGCCTGGTCGCGGCGACGATGGCCGCGACCTCGGACATCATCGCCTCGTCGATGTGAAGCCGGCCCGCGGTGTCGATGATCACCGTGTCGCGCCCCTGCGCTGTCGCCGCCGCGACCGCGGCGGCAGCGTCCTCCGCGACACGCGCGACATCCACGCGTCGCACCGGGATCGCGAGCTGCTTGCCGAGCGCCTCCAGCTGATCGATCGCGGCCGGTCGGTGCACGTCGGCCGCGACCAGCAGGGGCGTGCGGCCCTGCTTCCGCAGCGCGTTCGCGATCTTGGCCGCGCTCGTCGTCTTGCCCGACCCCTGCAGGCCCACGAGGGCGATCACCGTCGGTGGCCGCTCGGCGCGCGCGAGCGGCGCGGCTGTGCCGCCGAGCATCTCGACGAGCGCGTTGTGCACGATCTTCACGACCTGCTGGGCGCCGGTGACGCTCTGCACGACCTGCTGACCGATGGCACGCTCGCGCACCGTCGCGACAAGCTGGCGCACGACCTTGAAGCTCACGTCCGCCTCGAGCAGCGCGACGCGCACGTCGCGCAGCGCCTCCTCGAGATCCGCGTCCGTGACCCGCGCGCGCCCCTGGAGCTTGGCGAACGTGGCGGCCAGCCGGTCCTGCAGCTGCTCGAACATCGCTACGCCCGCAGCAACGCGTTCACGAACGCGCGCGGCTCCATGGGCACGAGATCGTCGGCCTTCTCGCCGACGCCGAGCCAGAGGACCGGGAGCCCGAGGTCGTGGGCGATCGCGAACACCGCCCCACCTTTGGCCGTCCCGTCGAGCTTGGTGATGACGAGTCCCGTGACCATCGCCGCCTTCGTGAACTCGCGTGCCTGCGCGATGGCGTTCTGGCCCTGCGTGCCGTCGAGGACCAGGAGGACCTCGTCGGGCGCGCCCTCGCGTGCGCGTCCGGCGACCCGCACGATCTTCGCCAGCTCCTCCATGAGGTGCTCCTTGTTGTGCAGCCGGCCCGCGGTGTCCGCAACGACGACCGTGTTGCCGCGCGCGGTGGCCGCGACGATGGCATCGAAGATCACCGCCGCGGGATCCCCGTCGGGCCGTCCGCTCACGACGGGCACGCCGACACGCGCGGCCCACTGCTCCAGCTGCTCGATCGCGGCGGCGCGGAACGTGTCCGCCGCCGCGAGGAGCGGCCGCTCACCCTGCGCGGCCAGGCGCTTCGCGAGCTTCGCCGCGGT
>JACPOT010000104.1 GCA_016191385.1 Chloroflexota bacterium
CCCGAGGCCGCGAAGCCCGCGGAGAGGGGCGCCCCGGGACGGCTCGCTGAGACCGCGCCGGTCGACATTGCGCCGGGCGACCCGCTCCTCGCGTATTTCCAGCAGGCGGCCGGCGCCGTCGAGATCGACCGTCTCGAGCTCGCGTCACCGGCGCTCGCGCAGCTCAAGGCCGCGGGCGTGAAGCTGGTCGTCCCGCTCATCAGCCAGGGCGAGCTCATCGGGCTTCTCAACCTCGGGCCGCGCCTCTCGGAGCAGGAGTACTCGACGGACGACAAGCAGCTCCTCGAGAAGCTCGCGGCGCAGGCATCGCCCGCGGTCCGCGTCGCGCAGCTCGTGCGCGAGCAGGAGGCCGAGGTCCGCGCGCGCGAGCGCATCGAGCAGGAGCTGCGCGTCGCGCAGCTCATCCAGCAGCAGTTCCTGCCGAAGCACGTCCCCGACCTTCCGGGGTGGCAGGTCGCAGCGTTCTACCGCGCGGCCCAGGAAGTGGGCGGCGACTTCTACGACTTCGTGACTCTCGACGCCGGCCGGATCGGTCTCGTCGTCGGCGACGTCACCGGCCACGGAGTGCCGGCGGCGCTCGTGATGGCGACGACGCGGAGCTTCATCCGCGCGCAGGCGGCGCGCGCCGGCTCGCCGTCGGAGGTCCTCGCGCAGGCCAACGACTTCCTGCACGCGGACATCCCCCAGAACATGTTCGTCACCTGCCTCTACGCGGTCCTCGATCCACAGACGGGACGCCTCGTCTTCGCGAACGCCGGGCACGACCTACCGTTCGTCCGCACCGCGTCGGGGCTGCAGGAGCTGCGCGCCACCGGCATGCCGCTCGGACTCATGCCCGGAATGCGCTACGACGAGCACGAATTCACTCTCTCGCCCGGCGACACGATGCTGCTGCACAGCGACGGGCTCGCCGAAGCGCACGCGCCCGACCGTGAGATGTTCGGCTTTCCGCGCGTGAAAGGGATCGTCGCGTCCAAGAAGGACGGCAAGGAGCTCATCGACGACCTCATGTCCGCGCTGCACCGCTTCACCGGTCCGGCCTGGGAGCAGGAGGACGACATCACCCTCGTCACGGTCTCGCGGTCGGCGAACGCGCTCGCTGAGAAGTTCCAGCTGCCGAGCCAGCCCGGCAAGGAGCGCGAGGTCATGGAGAGGGTCGCGGAGATCGTGCGGCCCCTCGGTATCCCGAAGCGGACGCTCGAACGCCTCAAGACCGCGGTCTCGGAGGCCGCGATGAACGCCATCGAGCACGGCAACAAGGGCGACCCCGACCTGCCCGTCACGGTGCAGATCACCGCGCGCGACGGGAAGCTCTCCATCGCGATCAGCGACCGGGGCGGCGGGCGTCAGATCCCGGAAGCGCAGACGCCCGACCTCGAGGCGAAGCTCGCGGGACTGCAGAAGCCGCGGGGCTGGGGCCTCTTCCTGATCAAGAACATGGTCGACGACATGAAGGTCACCACGGACGACGTGCATCACACCGTCGAGCTGATGTACGACCTTGGCCGCGCGAGGAAGGAGACCGGTGATGCAGGAAGCCACTAGGGCGGGGGTGCGCCGGTCGGACGGCGTGGCGATCGTGGACCTCCCGCCGCAGATCGACGCCAGCGCCGAGGCCGCGCTGAACGCCGCGTACGCCGACGCCGCCGGAGGCCCCGAGACGCGCGTGGTCCTCAACTTCTCGGGGGTGGATTACCTCAGCAGCACGGGGATCGCGCTCGTCGTCGGGATCCTCGCGCGGTCTCGCAAGGACGGGCGCCAGGTCGCCGCGAGCGGCCTTTCTGACCACTACCGCGAGATCTTCGAGATCACCCGGCTCGCGGACTTCATGAAGATCTATCCCGACGAGCGCGCCGCGATCCGCGGCATCTAGAAAGAGGAGGCAGGGAGATGTCCATGACATCCAAGACCGACGTACGCGTCCGACCCGCGAAGGCCGGGATCTGCGTGATCGAGGTGCGCGGCGAGATCACCGCCGCGTCCGAGAAGCCGCTCATGGAGGCGTACGGGCAGGCCGCGACGGCGCAAACAGTGACGGTGATGCTCGACTTCGGCAACCTCGAGTACATGAACAGTGGCGGCATCGGGCTGCTCGTCACCCTGCTCGTACGCGCGAACCGCCAGAAGCAACGCCTCTTCGCGTTCGGGCTGAACGACCACTACCGCCAGATCTTCGAGCTGACCCGACTCGACGAAGCGATCGCGATCTACCCCGACGAGCAGGCAGCGGTCGCGGCGGCGCACTGAGATGACCGAGACACCCGAGCGGCGGTCGGACGCCGCGTACTGGGCCAAGTCCGTGCGCACCATTGCCGAGCACGAGGTCCCCGCGGGCGCGGTGGACCTCAACGTCACGGGCCGCCGCCTTTCGGGCGCGCTCGGCGGCTTCGGCCGGCTCTACCAGAAGACCTTCACCGTCCGGCTCGCGGGCGCCGAGGTGACGCCGCAGCGTGTCATCGAGGTGTGGAAGGCGCGGTTCGGCGAGTTCTGGCCCAAGGGCCAGCGCATGTTCCTCCCGGCCGCCGGGATCGCGCCCGGCGAGATCGGGCTCATCACCGCGACTCCCATGCCCGGCGTCCCGGCCATGAACACGGGCGTGATGGTCATCTACGCCGACGAGGAGTCCTTCTCCTTCATGTCGCCGGAGGGCCACCCTTTCGCGGGGCCGCTCACCTTCAGCGCGTTCGTCGAGGATGGCGCGACGGTCGCCCAGGTCCACGAGCTGACGCGCGCGAGCGATCCGTTCTGGGAGCTGATGCTCATGGCGCCCGTGCTGGGCGAGAAGATGCAGAACGACATCTGGCGTGCGACGTTGCGGAACCTGGCCTCGCATTTCGGGATCACGCGGCCCGACGTCCAGGCCAAGATCCTCCTCGTCGACGACCGCCGGCAGTGGCGCAACTGGAAGAACATCTGGAACAACGCGGCGATCCGCTCGACCCTCTACCTGCTCGCAGCGCCTATACGCTTCGCGCGTCGGAGCTTCCGTACGCGCTGATGGTTCCGCGATCGTCGTGGGTGCCGGCCCGAACGGGCTCGCCGCGGCGATCGAGCTCGCCCGTAGCGGCGTTCGCGTCACGGTCCTCGAGGCGGAGGAGACCATCGGCGGAGGCTGCCGCTCCGCGGAGCTGACCCTCCCCGGCTTCGTCCACGACGTGTGCTCGGCGATCCACCCGCTCGCGGCGGCGTCGCCCTTCTTCGCGACCCTTCCCCTCGCGCGTCACGGCGTCGAGTGGATCCAGCCCGGCGTGCCCGTCGCGCATCCGCTGGATGACGGCACCGCGGCCGTCGTTCACCGCTCCGTCGAACGCACGGCCGCGGATCTCGGCGAGGACGGGGCCGCGTGGTCGCGTACCGTCGGGACCGTCGCGCGCGACCTCCCGAAGCTGCGCTCCACGGTGACCGGCCCACCGCTCGCGTTCCCGCGCCATCCCGTCGCGCTCGCGCGCTTCGGCCTCATGTCGATCGTGCCGGCGCGCGCGTTCGCCTTGCGCGCGTTCCGCACCGAGCGCGCCCGCGCCCTGTTCGCCGGCCTCGCCGCGCACTCCTTCCTTCCGCTGGACGCGCTGTTCACGACGACGTTCGCGCTGATGCTCGGATCGACCGCGCATGCCGTGGGCTGGCCACTGCCGCGCGGCGGCTCGCAGACCGTCGTCGACGCGCTCGCGGCGATCCTGCGCTCGTACGGCGGCGAGATCGTCACGCGCCACCGGGTGCGGACGATGGGCGACGTGTCTTCCGCGGGGACGACCCTCTTCGACGTCACGCCGCGGCAGCTCGAACGCATCGCCGGCGATCGCCTCTCGGATGGATACCGGTCCGCGCTGCGCCGCTATCGCTACGGCCCCGGCGTGTTCAAGGTCGACTACGCGCTCTCCGGCCCCGTCCCGTGGCGGGCGCCCGCGTGCGCCGTCGCGGGAACGGTCCACGTGGGCGGCACGCTCGATGAGATCGCGAAGGCCGAGGCCGAGGTCGCGCGCGGCGGTCACCCGCAGAGGCCGTTCGTCCTCGTCGCGCAGCAGAGCCTCTTCGACCGCACCCGCGCGCCCGAGGGCAAGCACACGCTCTGGGCGTACTGCCACGTGCCCAATGGGTCGACCGTCGACATGACGCAGCAGATCGAAGCGCAGGTCGAGCGGTTCGCGCCGGGGTTCGGCAGCCGGATCCTCGCGCGTCACGTGATGGACACGAGCTGGGTCGAGGGCCACAACGAGACGCTCGTGGGCGGGGACATCTCGGCCGGATCGCACGGCGGGATCCAGCTCTTCGCGCGGCCGACGCTCTCGCGGGATCCGTACGCGACGCCGGACCCCGCCCTCTACATCTGCTCCGCGGCGACGCCTCCGGGCGGCGGCGTGCACGGCATGTGCGGCTTCCACGCCGCGCGCTCAGCGCTGAAGCGCGCCTTCGCCTAGCGGCAGCGTCGCGAGGAAGGCCGCCGCGCCGAGGCGCTGACCTATCGCGCGCGCTTCGTCCACCTCGCGCGCCGCGTCCGCGCCGCGGCCCAGTGCGCCGAGCGCCCGGGCCCGGTCGGCCATCGCGATGGCCCGTTCGAACTCGAGCCGCAGCGTCGCGAACGCCTGCGTCGCGTCGAGAAGGATCTTCTCGGCCTTCGCGTGCTCGCCCCGCGCCATCGCGCGGAGCGCCTTGGCGTGCGCGAGCAGCGCCTTGCCGCGTGAGTTGTTGGTGCGCTCGATGGCGCCGTTCACGCGCTCCTCGAACGCCTCGTCCTCGATCCCCCAGCGCGCCGCCGCGGCGACCATCGGCGGGCCTTGCAGCGAGAGCTCCCCGATCCCGCGCGGAACGCCGGCGCTGCGCGCGGCGTGGTACGCGCTCTCGACCGGACGCAGCGTGTAGTACGCGGCCAGCACGTCGGCGAGCGCGATGGTCGCGGGGGCGGCCTCGGCCTGCGCCAGCTCGTCGTGCAATGTCGACTCGTCAGGCAGCGCGAGCGCGGCCGCCGCGGCGATGCCGTAGGGCACGATCTCGAGCGTGCCCTTCCCCTGCGCGCCTTCGAACTGGATCCGCGTCGCGGCGAGGTCGAGGGCCTCGCGGAAGCGCCCCGCGAGCAGGAGGGCCGTGACCTCGATGCGCAGCGCGCTGAGACCGAGCCGCGGCTTCTCCGTGCTCAGCGCGAGCTGGCGCGCGCGCGAGGCGTTCTCCATCGCGTCCGTGAGGTCGTCGAGCACGATGGCCGCGCTCGCGCACATCGAGTACGCGTCGATCAGCTCGTCGTTGTCCTGGAGCGACTCGGCGATCGGCAGGCGGCGGCGGTTCATGCTGTAGGCCTCGCGGAACCTGCCGATCTCGCGGTACGCGAACCCGACGGCGTCGAGGCACAGCGAGACCTCGCGCAGGAGCCCGAGCTCTTCCGCGATCCCGAGCGCTTCCTGCGCGATGGACAGCGCCTCTTCCCAGTCGCTCTCGGTCGCGTGCGGCGCGCGGCGGGGCATGAACGCGCGTGCCGCGAGAAGGAGCACGCGCTCGCGCGAGGGCTCCTCACCGACCAGGTCAAGCCCGCGCGCGATGAGGCCCGCGAGGTCGGGGTACCTGGCGTCCCAGCGCGTGCACAGCTCCGCCATGTGCGCGAGCACGCTGGCGGTGCGGTCGCGGTCGCCGGGCGCGTGCTGCTCCAGGAGCGCGAGAGCGCGCTCGTAGGCCGCGAGCGCGGCGTCGTTCTCACCGCGATAGCGGCGGATGCGGGCGAGCAGGTACAGCGCCTCGATCGCGTGCTCGATGTCCCGCTGCTGCTCGAACAGCTCGAGCGCCTGCTCGGTGAAGCGGATGACGTCCACGTGCGCGTGGATGGCCAGGGCGCGCTGTGCCGCCTTCCAGGCGTAGCTCGCCGCCTTGTCGGGGACCTCGCCGAGGGTGTAGTGGTGAGCGAGGGCAGGGTAGAAGTCGCGGAGCTCCTCGCCGAGCACCTTCTCCATCGCCTCCGCGACGCTCCGATGCATCTCGCTGCGCCGGCGGACGAGCAGCGTGTTGTACGCGACCTCCTGCGTGACCGCGTGCTTGAACCGGTAGCGGCCCTCGCGCCGCTCGCCGGGAGCCGCGTCGATGACGAGGTCGGCGGCGATGAGCTGGTCCACGGCGTCGGCGACACGGTCCGCGCCGGCGGCGCGCATCACCCGGTCGCCGAAGCGCACGCCGATCACGGACGCGAGCTGGATCGCCTCCTTCGCGAGCGCGGGCAGGCGGTCGATGCGCGTAGCGACGACCGCGTGCAGCGTGGCCGGGACCTCGAGCCCGGCAGGCATCCGCGCGAGGCGGTACGTCCCCGTGTCGTCGCGCTCCGCGAGGCCGGAGTCGATGAGCGACCGGAGCGACTCTTCGATGAAGAACGGGTTGCCGCCGGCGCGGGCAACGATGCGATCGCGGAGCGCCTCGGGCATGGCCAGCGTCGCGTCGACGATCCGCGCGGCCTCCTCTTCCGACAGCGGCTGGAGGACGAGCTGGCTGAAGTTCGCGCGCGACGGGCGGATGTCCGGGGCGCCGCCGCCGAGGCGCGTCGCGAGGAGGAAGAGGATCGGCGCGCCGGTCGCGCGCGCGGTCACGAAGTTGAGCAGATCGAGCGATGCCGGATCCGCGTAGTGGAGGTCCTCCAGCACGTACAGGATCGGGCGCGTGCGCGCGAGCGCGAACAGGATGTCGAAGACGGCGATGAACATCGAGCGCTGGCGCTCGCCGGATCCTTCAGCGACCTCGCTGGCGCCGCTGAGGTGGAGGAACGAAGCGAGCATGTCGACGCCCGCGGACGGCGCCACGGCCGCGAGGCGATCGAGGGCCTCCGGCGAGGTCGGGTCGATCCCCAGCTCCACCAGGAGAGGATCGATGAAGCCCGCGTACGAGCGCTGGTTCACGCGCGAGAAGGTCCAGCGCATGACGCGGGGCGCGCCCTCGCCGCGTGGCTCGCCCTCTCCACCGGCCGCGAGGCCGAGGAACTCCTCGACCAGGCGGCTCTTGCCGATGCCCGGCTCGCCGGTGATGACGACGATCTCGCTGCGACCCAGGCGTGCCGACTGGAACGCGAGGTCGAGGCGCGAGAGCTCCATCCAGCGCCCGACCAGTGGCGCGCTGACCTCGATGCGCGCGCGGTCCTCGGCGCGCTCGCCACCGAGCGCGTAGGCCATGATCGGCCGCTCCTTCCCCTTGAGCAGCACCGGACCGACCTCGCGGAACGCGAACTCGCGGTCCGTCTGCCGGAAGGTCTCCTCGGTGACGTAGATCTGACCCGGAGCCGCGGCGGCCTCGAGCCGCGCGGCCGTATTCACCGTGTCGCCCATCACCCCGTACTGGGCGACCGAGCGCACGTTCCCCGCGATCACCAGGCCGGTGTGGATGCCGATGCGCAGGCCGAGCTCGACGCCGCGCTCCTTCTTGACGCGCGCAGCGTGCTCGGCGAAGACGCGCTGCATGCCGAGGGCGCAGCGCAGCGCACGTTGCGGGTCGTCCTCGTGCGACACCGGAGCGCCGAAGATCACGAAGATGGCATCGCCGATGTACTTCTCGATGGTCCCGTCGAAACGGATCGCCTCTTCGGCCAAGGCTTCGAAGATCGACGAGAAGAGCTCCTGCAGGACCTCTGGATCGAGCTCCTCGGCGAGCGTGGTGGATCCGACGAAGTCGGCGAACAGGACGGTGACCAGACGCCGCTCCTGCTGGCTCATGGCTGCTCCGGTCCCGCTTTGCTAGCGGGCGCGCGAGGCGGCGGGCGTCGCGCTCGCGGCCCACTCGCCGATGCGCGCGACCGCGGTGCGGATGTTCGGCAGGGAGTTCGCGTACGACATGCGGATGTGGCCCTCGCCCGCGCGGCCGAAGCAGGTGCCCGCGAGCACCGCGACGCCGGCCTCGTAGAGGATCCGGTCGGCGACGGCGGCGCTGTCGCCAAGGCCGAGGCCCCGGACGTTCGGGAACGCGTAGAAGGCGCCTTTCGGCATGGTGCAGGTGATCCCGGGGATGGCGTTGAGCCCCGCGACGATGGCGTCGCGCCTCTCGCGGAACGCGCGCTTCATCGCCGCGAGCTCGGGCGGCTGGGTCGACATCGCGACCACGCCGGCGCGCTGCACGAAGGTCGCGGTGCACGAGACCGAGTTCGTCACGAGCTTCGTGACCGGCTCGACGAGCGGCTCCGGGAACACGCCGTAGCCGAGGCGCCAGCCGGTCATCGCGAATGTCTTGCTGAAGCCGTCGAGCAGGATGACGCGGTCGGCCATCCCCTCCTCGCGCAGGAGCGAGCGGTGCTCTCCCTCATAGAGGAGGTCGGCGTAGATCTCGTCGGTGAGCACCCAGAGGTCGCGTTCGCGCGCCATGCGCGCGATGTCGCTCACGGCCGCGGGCGAGAGCGCCGCGCCGGTGGGGTTGCTGGGGCTGTTGAGCACGAGGACCTTCGTGCGCGGGGTGATCAGCGAGCGCAGCTCGTCGACGTCGACGTCGAACCCGTTCGCCTCGCGCAGCGGGAGCGGTATGCCGCGCGCGCCGGCGAAGTCGATCATCGACGAGTAGATGGGGAAGCCGGGGTCGGGATAGATGGCCTCGTCGCCGTCCTCGAGGAGCGCGAGCAGCGCGTAGAACATGATGGGCTTAGCGCCCGGCGTGACGATGACGTGCGCGGGGTCCACCGTGAGGCCGCGCCGCCGGGCGAGGTATCCCGCGATCGCCTCGCGCAGCTCGACCACGCCGGCCGAGGGCGTGTAGTGCGTCTCGCCGCGCTCGAGCGCCGCGACACCGGCCGCCACGACCGACCGCGGGCTGTCGAAGTCGGGCTCGCCGATCTCGAGATGGATGATCTCGCGGCCCTGCGCCTCGAGGGCGCGCGCCTTCGCGAGGACCTCGAACGCGGTCTCAGTGCCCAGGCGCGACATGCGCGATGCCAGGGGTCGCATAGCGACGAGTTTAGGCTTCGCTCCCATGAAGGTCGGCGCGGTCTTCCCGCAATCGGAGATCGGCACCGACCCGGACGCGATCGCGCGCTACGCGCGCGAGCTCGAGCGCATGGGCTTCGACCACCTGGTGATCTACGACCACATCCTCGGGGCGCATCCCGATCGTCCGGGCGGATGGACCGGCCCGTACACGCACGAGTCGCTGTTCCACGAGCCCTTCGTCCTCTTCG
Source organism: Chloroflexota bacterium (assembly GCA_016191385.1). GTDB lineage: Bacteria > Chloroflexota > Limnocylindria > P2-11E > P2-11E > JACPOT01. Next base: position 9,116 of record JACPOT010000104.1, read on the forward strand.
GCTACCTGGCCTCGGTGACCACGACGCTCGGGCTCGCCACCGCCGTGATCATCCTTCCGCAGCGCCAGGCCGCGCTCGTCGCGAAGCAGGCGGCAGAAGTGGACGTCCTATCGCGGGGCCGCATGCGTCTCGGCGTGGGCATCGGGTGGAACGAGGTCGAATACGACGCGCTGCGTGAGGACTTCCACACGCGCGGGAAGAGGATCGAGGAGCAGATAGCGCTCATGAGGGAGCTGTGGATCCGGCCGGTCGTCGACTTCCGTGGCACGTGGCATCGCGTCGACCGCGCGGGGCTGAACCCGCTGCCTGTGCAGCGGCCCATCCCGGTGTGGATGGGCGGCGGGTACGCGGCGGCCTCGAAGACGGTCGTCGATCGCGCGCTCGGGCGCATCGCCAAGATCGCCGATGGCTGGTTCACGCACGTCCAGCCCGGCGACGAGGGCCGCGTCGCGCTCGAGCGCTTTCGCGAGCTCGTCCGCTCCGCGGGCCGCGACCCGTCGGCGGTCGGCCTCGAGGGTCGCGTGAACGCGTTCCGCGTGCCGCGCGAGGAGTGGCCCCGCGAGATCGCCTGGTGGCGCGACAACGCCGCGACGCACGTAGAGCTCAACACCATGAACGCGAAGTACCGGTCGCTCGACGAGCACCTCGAGGCGCTCGCGGCGTTCAGCGCGATGGCGCGGCGGTGATGGGAACGCCGACCGGACCGACGCGCGCGGCGGCGCCGCCGCCGATCGGGTAGGCGAACAGCCCGGTCACGCGCGCGACGTAGTACCAGCGTCCGTCGGCCGACCAGCCAGCGAATCGGCCCTCTTGCGTCGCCAGCGTCACGCCGGAGGCGGTCTCGATGACCGCGCGCTCGGAGGCGGTGCGGATGTCGAGGGTGTAGCCGAGATCCGTTCCCACGGGCGACCACGCCGTGTCGCTGAGCGCGTCGGCGCGAATGGCTCGCAGCGGCGCGGTGTCACCGCCGCGAGAGATCACGAGATACGCGCGACTGCCGGCCGTCTCCAGGACGGCGAGACGGACGCTGACGAAGGCGCCGTCCGGCGTCGCGTCAAGCTGGGCAAGGCTCGGATCGATGCCCGTCACCGAGATGGTCGCGAGCTTCTCGCGCGCGAACACCGTCGTCGCCCGGCCCTCTTCGACGCGCTGGATGCCCGCCGCGGTCAGGACGAGGATCCCCTTCGCCGTCCAGGCCACCTCGGTGCCCGCGACGGCCGGCCGCGTGGCCTTCCCCGCCAGGTCCAGGAAGCGCACCTCGAGCTGCGCATCTGGCGCGATCCCGCTGAGGCCGCGGCCATCGACGACGACCGCGAGCTCGCGACCGCCGGGCGCCCACGAGTAGGAGCGCGCGGCGCCCAGGGTCGACGTCAGTCGCGTGGCCTCGCCGTCGCGGCCGAGTACGACGGCGATGAAGGTCGAGGACGACAGCGCGCTGCCGGCCTGCTCGACCACGGCGAGGTGCTCGCCGGTCGGTGACCACTCGGGGAGGGGGAGCGCCGTGCGCCGCAGCTGCGGCGCGACGCGGAGAAGGCTGGTCACGCCGCCTTCGAGCTTCCAGGTGTGCCCCCCGAACGCGAAGGCGAACGTGGATCGCGCGAGCGCGGCGGGGACGCGCTCGCCGCCGCGCGCGAGCGAGAGCTGCGTCGGGAACCAGATGTCCGCTTCGCCGCCCGTCTCGAGGAAGACGGTCAGGGCGGTCGCGGGTGACGCCGGTGGTGGGACGCCGATCTTCGCGAGGTCGATCCGCGCGATCCGCTCCCGGGTGAACCCGTACGCCACCCGCCCGTCCGGCGCGACGCGCACTCGCTCGATGACGCCGGTGGTGCTCGGCAGCGGATCGATGTCCTCGCCGACCGTTCCCTGCTGCGTGCTCGAGCCGCGATGCGCGAGGTAGCGGCCATCGGGCAGCCGCGCGTCGAGTCGGATGTCGTTGATCGCCCACGTCGTCTCGCGCCGCACGTCGCTGCCGTCGGTCGCGGCGCTCCAGGCGCTCGCGCTGTTGGCGGTGACGTACGGCAGCGCCGGGTCGCGCGTCGTCGGGAGGCGCCCGACGAGGTAGTGGATGCGGCCCTCGGGCCCCACGATCGGCGACACTCCGACGGATCCGCCCAAGAGGCGGACCTTGTCGCGACCGGCGGTGCTCACGATCCCGATGACGCCCGTCGCTGTGTACGCGAGGACCTCGTCCTCGGAGATCCAATCGCCGATGAAGAGATCGTCGAGGCCGGTGAGCCTCGTCCACTGCGGCGTCGCGGCCGTGAGGTCGACCAGGAACGCATCGCTGTTCCCGCTGCCCTGCTGCAGCAGTGTCGCCGCGACGCGCCGCCCGCTCGGCGACCAGCGGATGTCCGCGACCCGGTAACGCGCCGTTCTGAGGTCGAACGGCAGGTCCACATCCACTCGCGTCCCGTCGACGGCGATCACGGCGAGCGAGAGGCCACCGTCGACGAAGGCGACGCTCCCGCCCTCCGTTGACCACCGCGTGAGCGAGACACGGCGTATGTCGTCGACCGACGCGATCGCGTAGCGCGTCGCCCCGCTGAGATCGGAGACCCACAGCTTGCCGTCACGCCAGAACGCCAGGCGCCCCGTTCGCGAAAGCTCCGGCACGACGCGGTGCGCGGCGGGCGCGACGCTCGCCGCTGCCGTCGCCGCCGGCCGCGCGGGATGAGCACCTTGGATCGCGGCGATCGACGAGCCGACCGAAATGAGCAACGCGGCGGCGGCGTACGGGGCGAGAGCGGGGACCCGCATCCGCGGATCATCCCACCGCGCTGTGCGATCATCCAGAGGTGGACGCGCGCCTTGTCCGCGCCTATCTGAACGCGCTTCCCGACGCGCCCCCGGACGCGCGTTCGGTCGAGCGGGTGCGCGCGTGCCTGGCCTCGTTACAGAGCCCCGACGTGCGCTATCTCGTCGCCAGCGTCAGCGGCCCGGGCGCGCGGGCCATAGCCGACGTCGCCGCGGCCGTGCTCCGGAGCGCCGGCGCGCGCACCGGCATCCTCGATGGGAGTCTCGCCGCGTCGTCCGTGGACGGGGCGCCTCTGGACGACGCGCTCATCGCGAGCGCCGGCACGGTCTCCGCGTCCGCGGCACACACGCTCGCCCGGACCGATCCGCACCTCGGCGACCTCGGGCGCCGGGATGCCGAGGTCACGCTCCTGTTCGCGGCGTTCGCCGGGTCCGGCCAGCGCGTCGTTCTCGTCGTCGATGAAGAGGTGAACGCGCTGGACCCTGCGCATGCGCCGCTCGTCGACCTCGCGGTCATCGCGGGAGCCGACGCGGCGACGTTCGACACCGCGCTCTCCCTCGTGCCGGAGGGCCGGCCGGTCGTGGTCGGATCGCTCGATCCGGCGCTTCGCGCCCGTGCGGAGGAGCGTCTCGCGGCCTTGGGCGTGCCCGCCCTGATCGCCGGGCGCGACCACCGCATCGACGCGCGCGACGGAGTGCTCACGTTCGTCGTCCGCGACGCGCCGTACGTCTCGTTCCCCGCGCCGCGCGGCCTCGCTCTCGACCACATCGCCGCCGGTATCGCGACCGCGCTCGCGCTCGGCGTCATGGGCATCCGCATGCGCGAGGAATGGGTGACCGCGGGCATCGCCGCGCTCGCCGAGCCCGCTGTCGCATGACACCGCTCGAGTCCGCCAAGGTCTTCATGGCCGCGCTCGAGGGCAAAGATCCTGAGAAGGCGGCGTCCGTCTGCGCCGACGACATCGTCATCGAGCTCCCCGGCGGCGACAACGAGCTGCACGGCAAGGACGGCGCGCGCCAGCTGATGCGCATGGCGCCACCGTTCATCCGACTCGTGCGCGACGAGAAGGTGGACGGCAACACGGTTATCCTGCAGGGGCTGACCCGCGCGCCGGGCATGTTCGCGAACTACACGACGTGGACTTTCGAGACGGACGGCGCGCTCATCACCCGCGTCACCTTCCACTGGCGACCCGCCAACTGAACGACTAGCGCGAGCGGCCGCTCAGGGTTCGGTGTTCAGGCGGGCCGCCGAGCAGGATGTCGCCGCTCGCGCGGCTAAGCGTCGACGTATCGGAACGAGCGCGGCGTCTTGTCGAGTCCGAAGCGCTCCAGCGAGCGCGGGCGGGCGTAGCGCTTGGGCGCGGTGACCGGGATCGACCAGCCGTCCCCGGTCTTGTGCTCAGGGACGCCCAGCTGGCATTCGCCGACGACGCCCACTTTGGGGACGGCGAGGTAGGCGCGCGCGGGGAGGCGCTTCGGCGGGTGCGTGCGGCGGTCGGTGGTGCGCGAGCCGTCGAGGATGGCGTCGGCGTTCTCGGCGGTGCTGGCGAGGACGAGGCGCGTCATGCGGGACCTCCTTTAGATAGGTGGGTCCGCGTCAACGACCCGCGCTTGCACTCCAGAGGCGCTCGGCGATCGGCAGGCCGAGCGCGTCGCGCGCCGCTCCGACCAGTGCGAGGGAGCCGGTGACGCAGACGACGTCGCCAGGCCCGGCCGCCCTGCGGGCCGCGACGATCGCGGCCGCGACGTCGACGAAGGCTGGCGTACCGGGTCCGAGAGCTGTGGCAACGGCCTCGGGCGGCATCGCGCGGGGGCCTGGCGCCGCCGTCGCATAGAAGGAGTGACGGGCGCCCCGCAGCGGGCGGGCGAGTGCGGCCGGATCGCGGTCTGCCGTGCACCCGAAGATCAAATGCGCTCGCGCGCGCGGGAACCGCTGGCGGAGCGTGCGCGCGAGGGCTGCGGTCGCCTCCGCGGTGTGCGCGCCGTCCAGGACGACCGGGGGGATCCCGCCCACGTCCTCGAAGCGACCGGGCAGTGATGCTGCCGCGAGCCCTCGCGCGATCGCTCTCGCACGCGCTTGGATGCCGACCTCGCTGAGAGCCACCGCGGCGGCGGCAGCGAGCGCGGCGTTCTGTCGCTGGTGGTCTCCGGCGAGGCCGAGGCGCGCACCGCGCGGGAGCGGCCCGACGATCACGCAGCGCGCCTGGCTGCGGCGGCACTCGAAGCGGATCGCCGTAGCGGCGGCGGGGAGCTGTCGTGCGACGAGCGCGGCTCGGTCGGTCCGCAGGACCCCCGCCTTCTCGCGCGCGATGCGCCCGAGGCCCGGCCCCAGGATCTCTTCGTGGTCGAGGCCGATGCTCGTGATGACCGAAATGGCCGGGTCGACCGCATTCGTCGCGTCGAAGCGACCGCCGAGCCCGACCTCGAGGACCGCGACCGCACAGCGCGACCGCGCGAAGTGCGCGAGGGCCGCGACGGTGAGGAGCTCGAACGCGGTCGGCTCGCCGAGATCAGGATGCGCGCGGCGCAGCCGGGGCATGAGCCGTAGCGCGTTGTCGACCGCGCGACCGAATGCGTCCGGCCGGATCGCGACGCCGCGCACGCGGATCCGCTCGCGCCAGCCCTGGAGGTGCGGCGAGGTGTAGAGGCCGGCACGGATCCCGGCCGCGTCGAGCGCGCTCGCGAGGAAGGTCGCGGTCGATCCCTTTCCCTTGGTCCCCGCGACGAGCACGCACGCCATGTCGCGATCGGGCGCGCCCGCGAGGTCCAGCAGCGCGCGCGTCCGCGGCACGTTGAGCCGCGGGTCGGCGGGAGTGCGCGGGTTCCATCCGGGCCCGCGCGCGGGATCCGCGAAGCGCAGCAGCCGCGCCAGCCCGCGGCGCTCCGCGGGAGCGGGGTCAGCGGCCGCTGCGCACCTCAGTGATGGCGCGGTCGTCGATGACCCTCGAGACGTCGATGGCCTTCGGCAGGACCCCGAAGTCGAGCAGCAGCTTGTACACCTCAGCCCACCGCTCGCGTGGGATCGCGCCGATGCCGCGCTGGCGCGTCAGATCGTTCTGCGCAGCGGCGATCTCGCGGTCGAGCATGTAGCGCTGGTGCGCGGGATCCTCGCCTACCGCGTACTTCATCGTGATGTCGATCGCCGCGCCGGGATCACGGACGGCCTCATCGAGACCGCGCATCGCGGCCGCGAGGAAGCGCTTCACGAGGTCCGGACGCGTGTCGACGAGATCACGTGTGGTCATGAACGTGAGGCCCAGCGACGGGATCCCGAAGTCGTTCGGGTGGAAGAGGCGCACCGGCGCGCCGAGCCGCGCCAGCGTGTCGGGCTCGTTGGCCTCGAAGACCGGGTAGACGTCCACCTTCTTCTCGATGAGCACGCGCGGGTCGAAGCCGACCGAGACCTCCCGCACCTTCGCGCGATCGACCCCCGCGGCGCGGAGGATGGCCAGGTAGTCCGCGCTGACGGTGCCCTTGTAGCCGACGAGCTTGCCCTCGAAGTCCTTCGGCGTGCGGATCGGCGAGTCGGCGAGGACCGCCAGCGCCTGCTCGCCGCGCTGGCCGATCTGGGCGATGGCCACGAGCGGGACGTCCGCGGTCGCGACGCGCTTGAGGATGTCCGAGGTCGATCCGGTCGAGAACTGCACACGGCCCGTGGCGAGCAGCTGCACGTGCTCACTGCTCGTGGCGTGACGGATCTCGACCTCGAGGCCCTGCTCCTTGAACCAGCCGCGCTCCTGCGCGACATAGACGGCGACGAAGGGCAGGTTGGCCTGCGGCTTGAAGCCGGCCATGAAGACGATGCGCTCGGGCGTCGGGGTCGGCGCGGGCGCGGGCGAGGCGCTCGGCGGCGCGCCCGCACCCGGACCGGTGCACGCGGCCATGACGATCGCGATGAGGAGGGCGAGCGCGCGCGTCACTACGCCGTCAACGTTATCGGGTGCCAGTGCAGGATGCGGCGCTCGAGCGCACCCACGGCCGCGTTCACGACGATGCCCAGCCCCGCGAGGATGAGGACCGCGCCGAACAGCGTGGTCAGGTCGAGGTTCGCGTTCGCGACGAAGATGGTCCGCCCGAGCCCGCGCTCCGCGCCGGTCCATTCCGCCACGACGGCTCCGATCAGTGCCAGGTTCGCCGACACGCGCGCCGCCGAGAACAGGTAGGGCAGCGCGCTCGGAGCCCGCAGGCGCCAGAAGATCTCTCGCGCCGAGGCGCCCAGCGTCTGCAGGAACGCGAGCTCCTGCGGATCCACCGACCGCAGACCCACGAACGCGTTGACGAGCATGGGGAAGAACGTGATCAGCCCCGCCACGGCGATCTTCGGGAACGGTCCGAAGCCGAACCACAGCGTGAAGAGCGGCGCGATCGCCACGACCGGCGTGAGCTTCACCAGGATGGCCACGGGGAAGATCGTGCGCTCCAGCGACCGCGAGAAGGTCATGGCGCTGGCCGCCGCGAACGCGAGGAGCGTGCCCAGCGCGAATCCCGCGGCCGCCTCGACAAGAGTGACGGACGCTTCGCCGGCGAAGAACGCGGGATCGCGCGCGAGGCGCGCGCCCACCGCCGACGGTGCGGGGAACAGGTACGGCGGCACGCGCAGCGCCGCGGTCCAGATCTCGAGGATCGCCGCCAGCACGATGACGGTGAGGGCGGCGACGCCGATGTCGATCAGCGCAGAGCGGGGCCCCGATCGGATCACGGGAGCAGCTGCCGCACCGACTCGGCGGCCAAGACGAGCTGCGGCTCGCGCGTGAGCCGCAGCGGACGTGGCCTCGCCACATCGACGGCCACCTCTCCCGTCACGTGTCCGGGGTGCCCGCCGAGGACGAGAACGCGGTCCGCGAGAAGGACCGCCTCGTCGAGGTCGTGCGTCACGTACACCACCGCGCAGCGCGAGGCCGACCACAGCGCGACGATCTCACCTCGCAGCTCCTCGCGCGTGAGCTCGTCGAGCGCCGCGAGCGGCTCGTCCATGAGGAGAAGGTCGGGCCCGGTGACGAGGGCGCGCGCGAGAGCGACGCGCTGGCGCATGCCCCCCGAGAGCTCGTGCGGATAGCGCGAGATCGCGGAGGTGAGGCCGACCCGTTCGACCCACTCGCGCGGAGGGAGTGCGCCGCCGCTATCGCCGTCCTCGTTGACCTGGAGCGGGAGCTCGACGTTCGCGAGGACAGTGAGCCACGGATGCAGGAGCGCGTCCTGCGCCACCAGCCCGATGCGCTTGGCGCGCCGCGCCTCCGCGGGCGCTCCCCCGAGCACGCGCACGCTGCCGGCCTCGGGCTGGATGAGCCCGGCGATGGCTCGCAGCAGCGTCGTCTTGCCGGTCCCGCTGCGTCCGGCGACCGCGACGAACTCGCCGTCCTGAACGGCGAAGGACACATCGGCGAGCACCGGACCGCGCCCGTATCCCACGCTCACGTGGTCGAGCGCGATCGCTTCGCTCACTTGACCGAGCCTATGCTGGCGCTGCCGTGATCGTGGACCTCGACCCCACGGGGAACGCGCGGCGTGCGAGGCACCTCCTCATGCCGCTGGTCGTCGGCGCGCTCGCCGTCGGGTTCGCCGCCATCGCGCTCCGCCCGCCCGATCCGGCGTCCGCTGCGCGCTCGCGCCTGCGCGTCCTCGAGGCGCCCGCGTCGCCGGTCGCGGTGCCATCCGCGGAGCCGCTGCCGAACTCACGCATGATCGGACCGTCCGTCCTCGCCCAGCGCACACCGCTCCCGTCGCTCCCGCCGCTGCTCACGCTCCCGGCGAGCGCCGCGACGCCAGTCCCGATCACGACCTCCGAGGCCGCGCGTGAAGTGCTGCTGACGGCATCGGACCGGTCGCGCCCTCTCGTATACCGGCTCGAGGACGGGCGCATGTTCGTGGTGCAGCAGGCGCCGACGAACCGCGGCCGGCCCGTGCTCGCTACCTACACCTATGAAGAGGGGATGGTGCGCGGCCTGCCCGGCCAATTCTTCACGTCGAACGTCGGGCCGCTGCGCGCGCTGGTGTGGTGGACCGAGGGCGCGGCGTCGTACTACCTCTACTCCGGGACGCTCAACCTGCGCGAGCTCCTGCGCGTCGCCGACCAGCTGCGCTAGCCCGTGGAAGGGATCTGGCACCGCGTCGAGGAGAGGCTCGACTTCGCCGCGTTCGTGCCGGCTCCGGTGGACGGGATCGAGCGCGCCGATCTGCACAAGCGCGACGGCACGCCCTACACGGTCCTCAAGGACCCGCGAGGTGACGGCGGGGCAGGCACCTACGTCAGTTTGGACCCCGCCTATCTCGAGCTGTACGAGCTCATGGACGGCGCGCGCACCGTCCGAGATCCTCGTCGAGCATCTCCAGCGGCGCGGCTACCTCGCGCTCGATCGCCTCGCCACTCTGACCGCGAATCTCGCGGCGAACGGTCTCTTCGGCGAGGCGGGCATCGACGCCTACGCGCCGTTGCGGCGCCGCCGCGCGCAGCGCGATCCTCTCGTGCGCATCGCTCCTCCTGCGGCGGCTGATCGTGTGGAACATCGCCGCCTGGTCCAACGCCGAGCGGGTCGTCGACGGCATCTATCGCGCCGGCGGCAGGCTTTTCTTCACGCGCGTCGGATCCGGGCGATCTCGATCCACGAGGCGGGACACGCGCTGGCGATCAGGCACTTCGGACGGCGCGTCCGCAAGCTGGGGGTCGCGGTCTACTACCTCTTCCCCTGCATGTACGTGGACGCGACCGACATGGTCATGGCGCCCCGCTATCAAAGGGTGATCGTCGCATTCGCCGGGCCGCTCGCGGGGCTGGTGGCCGCCGGGCTCGCGATGCTTGTCGTGATCGGCACAGGCGATTAACATTTGGACCGAATTCGGTCTAATGAGAGGTCCCCCTGAAGACGCTGCCGCTCTCCACAGTCAAGGCACAGCTCAGCAAGCTCATCGATGCGGTCGAGGGCCGCGACGAACAGGTGACCATCACGCGGAACGGCCGGCCCGTCGCGATGCTCGTGAGCCCGAGCGAGATCGAGAGTTGGAAAGCGACGATGGAGATCCTGAGCGATCCCGAATGGGTGGCAGATATCCGTCGGGGAGTGCGCAACCTCGACGAAGGCAAGGTCCTATCGGAGAGGGAGATCGAGCAGATCTTTGGGCTCAAGCCCGGTGAGGCCGCTCCGGTCATCGGCCCAGGAGTGAAGCGCCGCATGCGGCCGATCACCCGTCGCCCCCGAGGACGCGCATAGCGCGGCTCGCACTCCATATCCAAGATGAAGCTCGGCTCTACCTCGACACACTCGCTCCAGAGCCTCGCCGGAAGGTTTGGCGCGCGATCGATGCGCTGCGGGACGATCCGTTCGTAGGAGAGCCACTGGGGAGGGAGCTCGTCGGCCTTTGGCGGTTGCCGGTGGGCAGACTTCGGATCGTCTACCGCTTCGACTCAGTCGCGCTCGATGTGAACTCGCTCGGTCCTCGAGCGACGATCTATGAAGACCTCGTTCGCCGGCTGGGCGAACGGCGAGCCCGATACTTACGGCGCGCAAGGAAGCGATAGCGGGGAGGAGGCGTGGTGAGGAAGCCAGTGGCGACGTCACGCCCCCGTCGGCTTGCGAGCCGGCCGACCTCACTTCCGTTGTTGCGTTAACATATCCAGACGAAATGAAGGACACTGGCGAACTGAGCTTCGAGACGCTGACACGAGGTCCGGGTCTGTACACGCCGGCCGAGGTCGCGCGACTTCTGCGCGTCAGCCCGCGCACGGTGCTGAACTGGATCCGTGCGGAGCGCCTTGTTGCGATCAAGGTCTCGCCGCGTGTGTATCGGATCACCGTCGCCGCGCTCGTGAAGATGCTGTTCCCCGAGCGCATCCGCCACCTGCCGATCAAGCGCACCGGTCGCATCCCGGAGTTCGGCCGCGGTGAGACCTGGATGCGAAGGAGCACGCGCAGGGTCTCGGCATAGAGCCGACACCACTCGTTTCTTGGCGCCCGGATGCGCTCAGCGCCGCACGCCTCGCTGCTCGCTTCGTGACCCTTCGCAAGGCGAGCGAGGCAGACGGCGACGAGCTCGAGGTCGAGGACACTGCGCGCGGCAGGATCCGCTATCTACGCCTCCTCCTGGGCGTGCCCGGCTATCACCAGAAGCGGCAGGCGCTCTTCGAGTACGAGGAGAAGTTCGAACGGATCAGCCGTAGGTGGCGGTTGATCGGCTATCAGTACGAGCTGCGGTTCGAACCAGCGGGTTCAGGACGATGGGCGGAGCACTGGCACGACGAGGAATTTCATCGGCATTGGGGATCGCCTTCCCGCCATGGCGGGGCCCATCACCCGAGCCGACCGATCCAACTGTTCGATGCCCGTGCCGAGATGCTTCGCAGGTTCGCTCTTGGACCGAAAGGCCTCGATCCGGGCGACGAGGACTAACCGGCCCTCACAGTCCTCACATTCGCGATCCCCGAGGGCCGCACGACCACCGCACCGGCACCCGCATAGCGCGCAATGGCCTCGGGATAGCACTCAAGGGCACTCCGATATCATCCTCTCGCATGAAGCAACTCATCGCCCGTGTGGACGAACGACTCCACCGCAGGCTGAAGGCGCGGGCCCGCAGCGAGGGCCGCTCGCTGAACGCGCTCGTGACGGATCTGCTCGCTGCGGGCGTTCGGACGGACGACCAGCGGACGCTCGTCCGCGCACGCCTGAGGGAGCTCGGGGTGTTGTACGAGCCGCCGCGACCGCGCGGCCCGGTCCCGTCGCTCGACCAGATCATCAAGCGAGGGCGTGGGGCCGGGACCGCCGTCAGCGATGCGCTCCGGTGGGATCGTTCGCGGTGACGGTCCTGTACGCGGACACAAGCGCCCTGGTCCGGGCGTATCTTGCCGACGAGCCGGATCACGATGTTCTCCGGCCCTTGCTCTTGGAGTCGCATGACGTCGTGGTCACGAGTGAGATCGCGCGCGTCGGATTTGCAGGCGCGGTGTATCGCGCCGCGCGTGCAGGCCGCGTGGAACGCTCGGAGCCCTTCGTCGATCGTTTCGACCTCGATTGCGGCGCTAAGGGGCCGATCGCGCTCCTGCGTTTCGAGCGGGACGCGATCCTTGCTTTGGCTCGGCGTCTGGTCCTCGCCCATCCGGTCGGGACGCTCGACGCCATCCACCTGGCCGCTGCCCTCAGTGAGGCGGCGAAGTCGCTGCCAGACTCCGAGCTCGTCTTCATCACTCGGGACGATGGCCAAGCGGCCGCGGCGCGAAGCCTTGGGCTCGAGGTGCGCTGAGGCCTACGCTGCCTTCTTGAGCTCCTGCACGACCTTCGCGACCGCCTCTTTCGCGTCTCCGAACAGCATCCCCGTCTTCGGGTCGAGGTAGAGCTCGTTATCGATCCCCGCGAAGCCTGAGCGCATCGAGCGCTTGATCACTATCACGTTCTTCGCCTGGTCCACGTTGAGGATCGGCATCCCGTAGATCGGGCTCGACTTATCGGCCCGCGCGGCCGGGTTGGTCACGTCGTTCGCGCCGATCACGAGCGCGACGTCGGCGTTCTTGAAGTCCTCGTTGATCTCTTCCATGTCCTTGAGCTTGTCGTACGGGACGTTGGCCTCCGCGAGGAGCACGTTCATGTGGCCGGGCATGCGTCCGGCGACGGGATGGATGGCGTAGCGCACGTTGATGCCCTTGGCCTCGAGCAGGTCTGCGAGCTCGCGCACCGCGTGCTGCGCCTGCGCCACCGCCATCCCGTACCCGGGCACGACGATCACGTTCTGCGCGTAGCCGAGGAGGATGGCGACGTCCTCGGTCGAGACCTCGCGCGTGGTACGGCCATCGTCGGCTCGCGCGGCCACCGCCGCGCCGGCCGAAGCGCCGAATCCGGCGAAGAGGACGTTCGCGAGCGAGCGGTTCATCGCGCGCGACATGAGGCGCGTGAGGATCGTGCCTGAGGCTCCGACGAGCGTGCCGGCGACGATGAGGAGCTGATTGCCGAGGACGAAGCCGGCCATCGCGACCGCGAGACCCGTGTACGCGTTGAGCAGCGAGATCACGACGGGCATGTCCGCGCCGCCGATGGGCATGACGAGCGCGATCCCGGCGAGGAGAGCGAGCCCGGCGATCGCCCACAGGGCCGTCGGGCGCTCCACGAGGACGAGGCCCGCGTTGTCGAGCACGAGCCCGAGCGCGAGGACGATCATCGCGCCGAAGACGAGCGCCGTGAGGAGCCGCTGCCCCGGGTAGCGGTAGGCGCGCGGCGAAAGGATCCCCTGCAGCTTCCCGAAGGCGATGGCGCTGCCGGCGAACGAGACGCCGCCGATCATCAGCCCTAGCACGGTGCTGACGACCGCGCCCGCCGCTGGCGCGCTTCCGACCTCGATGGAGCGCGCGTACTCGAGGATCGAGACGAGCGCCGCTGATCCGCCGCCCGCCCCATTGAAGAGGGCGACCATCTGCGGCATCGCGGTCATCTTCACCATGCGGCCGCCCGCGACGCCCGCGACGCTGCCGGTGGCCATCGCGGCGGCTGTGATGCCGATCGCAGCGACACCATAGTCCGCGAACTCTTTCGCGGCGAACGTGACCGCGACCGCGAGCAGCATCCCCGCCGCGGCGATGCGGTTGCCAGCCACCGCCGTCGTCGGTCCGGTGAGGCCCTTGAGCCCGAGCACGAACGTCACCGCCGTGATCAGGTAGACGACCGGGATCCAGGTCTCGATGTCCACTACTTCTTCTGCGCCGGCGGGGCCGCGCGCTTTGGCCGCTGCTGGAACATCGCGAGCATCCGGTCGGTCACGACGAAGCCGCCGACCACGTTCGCCGTCCCGAGCACGACGGCGAGGAAGCCGAGGATCGTCCCGAGCGTTCCCGGGACCGCGAGGACCACGAGCATCGCGCCGACGACGATGATCCCGTGGATCGCGTTCGCGCCGGACATGAGCGGCGTGTGCAGGGTCGTCGGCACCTTCGAGATGACCTCGAGGCCGACGAAGGCTGCGAGGATGAAGACGTATGCGCCGAGGACGAGGTCGCCGCTCATGCCGGCGCCGCCGCGGGAGCGAGCAGCTTCTTCGTCGCGTCGTGCACGACCTGCCCGTCCTGCGTGATGACCGTCCCCTTGATGACCTCGTCGCTCATGTCGAGCGAGGCCGTGCCCTCCTTGACGAAGAGCGCGAGCAGGCTCGCGATGTTGCGCGAGTACATCTGGCTCGCGTGGTACGGCATGGTGCTCGGCAGGTTCGTCGTGCCGATGATGGTCACGCCGTGCTTGACGACGGACCTGCCAGGCTCGGTGAGCTCGCAGTTCCCGCCGGTCTCGGCGGCGAGGTCGACGATGACCGAGCCCGGCTTCATGTTCGGGACCATGTCGGCCGTGATGAGGACCGGCGCCTTTCGCCCGGGGATCGCGGCCGTGGTGATGACGATGTCGTTCTCCTTCGTCGCCTTCGCGAGGAGCTCGACCTCCTTGCGGTGAGCCTCCTCCGAGAGCTCTTTCGCGTATCCCCCCGCGCCTGCGCCGGACTCACCGAGGTCGATCTCGAGGAACTTCGCGCCGAGGCTCTGCACCTGCTCCTTCACGACCGGCCGGGTGTCGAAGGCTTCGACGACCGCACCGAGCCGGCGCGCGGTCGCGATGGCCTGCAGCCCCGCGACGCCGGCGCCGATGACGAGCGCGCGCGCCGGCGCGATCGTGCCGGCAGCGGTCGTCAGCATGGGGAAGAACCGCGGCAGCTCCGCCGCCGCGAGCAGGACCGCCTTGTATCCCGCGACCGTCGCCTGCGACGAGAGCGCGTCGAGCGGCTGCGCGCGCGTGATGCGGGGGATCGCGTCCATCGACAGCGCGACGACGCCCTTCTCGGCGAGGGACTGCGCGTACCTCGGGTCCTGCAGCGGCTGGAGGAACGCGATCAGGATCTGGCCGCGCTTCAGCTTCGCCGCCTCGTTCGCGCTCGGCTTCTGGACCTTCACGACCAGGTCGGCGTCGTACGCGTCGTCGACGATGCGCGCGCCGGCCTGCTCGTAGGCGCCGTCGACGAAGGCCGCCTCGGTGCCCGCGCCGCGCTCGACGAGCACCTCGTTGCCTTGCTTGATGAGCCGCTGAACGGTCTCCGGCACGAGCGCGACGCGGCGCTCGCCGGGCATGGTCTCTTTCGGGACGCCGATCTTCACGGGAGCCTCAAGGCTAGCCGATGAGCTTCATGAGCCGCGGCTTCACCTCGCGACCGATGCGCTCGATGGACTCCGTGTCGAACGGGTAGGCGCCCGAGCACACGAATCCGCGCGCACCCGCCTTCCAGTAGTCGAAGAGGACGCGCGCGACGGCGTCGGGATCCCCGCTGGCGCGTGGCGTCGGCGCGCCGATGCCGTGATGCTTCGCGACCTTCTCGAGGTACGCCTGCGCGTCCTTCGCGCTGTCGCGGACCAGCAGCCATCCACCGCCGATGGGGAGGATCTCCTTCGGGTCGCGCTTGATCTTCCTGCAGTGCTCTGTCAAGACCTCGACCTTGTGGCGGATGTCATCCGCCGTCCCGAAGCCGTGCCACATGTCGGCGTACATCGCGGTCGTGCGCAGCGTCCGGGTCTCGCCGCCGCCGCCGATGAGGACGGGCAGCGCCTTCTGGACCGGCGGCGGCTCGTTCATCGCGTTCGTGACCTTGTAGTACTTGCCGCTGAACGAGGTGGTGGGCTGGCGCAGCATCGATCGGACGACCTGCGCGGCCTCCTCGAAGCGGTCGGAGCGCTGCTTCTTCGTTCCGAGCGCGATCCCGTAGGCCTTGTGCTCGGACTCCATCCACGCCGCGCCGATGCCCATGATCGCCCGCCCGTTCGTCAAGTGGTCGAGCGCGGTGATCATCTTGGCCAGGATCGCGGGGTTGCGGTAGGTGATGCCGTGGACCAGCGATCCGATCTTGATGCGCTCGGTCGCCACGCCCCAGCCCGCGAGGACCTGGGACACCTCGAGGTTGGCGCCCTCTTCACTGCCGACGATCGCGTAGAAGTGGTCCCAGGCGTAGAGATGGTCGAAGCCGGAGAGGTCGGCGAGCACGCCGGCGTCGCGCAGGGCCGGCCAGGGCGTGCGCGTAGGCCAGAGGCTGATACCGAGGAGCACGAGCGTATTCTGACCGGCTCATGGCATTGACGGAGAAGCGACCCGCGGTCGACCTCGAGCAGGTGAAGCGCGACACGCGCGATCACGTGTTCATCTCGTGGTCCGCGCAGGGCAGCATCGCGCCGCTCGTCGTCACCGGCGGCGAGGGCGTGTGGATCCACTCGGGCGACCGGCGGATCCTCGACTTCAGCTCGACCCTGGTGAACACGAACCTGGGGCACCAGCATCCCAAGGTCATCCGCGCGATCGCGGATCAGGCTCAGAAGCTCACGTACGCCGCGCCGGGTTTCACCGACGAGCCGCGGGCGACGCTCGCGCGGTTGATCGCGGAGGTCGCGCCGGGCGACCTGACGAAGACCCTCTTCACGACCGGCGGCACCGAAGCGGTCGAGAACGCCATCAAGATGGCGCGTCTCTTCACCGGCCGCCAGAAGATCATGACCCAGTGGCGCTCGTTCCACGGCCAGACCGCGGGCTCCATGACGGCGGGTGGAGACAACCGGCGCTGGGCAAATGAGCCGGCCATTCCCGGCGTTGTGCGCTTCCTCAACCCCGACCCCTACCGCTCGCTGTTCGGTAGCGATGTCCAGAAAGCGCTCGCGCACGTCGAGGAGGTGATCTGGTACGAGGGGCCCGACCAGATCGCGGCGATCATGTGCGAGCCCATCGTCGGCGCGAGCGGGCTCATCGTCCCGCCCGACGGCTTCTTCCAGGGGATCCGCACGCTCTGCGACCGCTATGGGATCGTGATGATCCTCGACGAGGTCATGACCGGCTTCGGCCGCACGGGCAAGTGGTTCGCCGCGGAGCACTGGAAGGTGGTCCCCGACGTGATGACCTTCGCCAAGGGCGTCAACGGCGGCGACGTCCCGCTGGGCGGGACCATCGTCGACGGCCCTATCGCGAAGCACTTCGACGACCACGTGCTGTGGCATGGCCTCACGTACAGCGGCCACGCCCTCGCGTGCGCGGCGGGGATCGCGACCATCCAGGCGTACAAGGACGAGCGCGTCATCGAGAACGCTGCCGCGATGGGCGAGGTGCTCGGCCGCGAGCTTCGCGCCCTGAAGGAGCGCCATCCCTCGATCGGCGACGTCCGCGGCAAGGGGCTCATGTGGGGCATCGAGCTGGTCAAGGACCGCGGCACGAAGGAGATGCTCGAGCGCTGGAACGGCCCCTCGCAGCGGCTCGCGACCGCGCTGCGCAACGACCTGATGAAGCGCGACGTCTACGTCATGTGCCGCTGGAACCTCATGGTGGTCACGCCGCCGCTGATCATCGACGAGGACGAGCTGCG
>JACPOT010000034.1 GCA_016191385.1 Chloroflexota bacterium
CGAGGCGCTCGTGTGGCTCCCGACGCTCGGGATCCGCTACGAGGTCGGCGTCGACGGCATCTCGGTGCTGCTCGTGGTCCTCACCACCCTGCTGACGTTCATCTCCGTCCTGTACTCGAGCGCCGGCGTCATCAAGCAGCGCATCGGCGCGTTCATGGCCGCCTTCCTCCTGCTCGAGGTCGGCATGGTGGGAGTGTTCATCGCTCTCGACCTCTTCCTCTTCTACGTCTTCTTCGAGCTGATGCTCGTCCCGATGTACCTGATCATCGGGATCTGGGGCGGCACGCGGCGCATCTACGCGACGCTGAAGTTCGTCCTCTTCACTCTCGCGGGGTCGCTCCTGATGCTCGTGGCCATCGTCGCGGTGTACCTCGCCAGCGGCGAGGCCGGGTCGCGCACGCTCTCGTTCACGCAGCTCGTCGCGGGCGGCACACGCTTCTCGCCCGACTTCCAGTTCTGGGCGTTCCTGGCGTTCGCGCTGGCGTTCGCCATCAAGCTCCCGATGGTCCCCTTCCACACCTGGCTGCCCGACGCCCATGTCGAGGCGCCGACGGCGGGCTCGATCATCCTCGCGGGGATCCTCCTCAAGGCCGGCGGGTACGGCCTCATCCGCTTCGCGCTCCCGCTCTTCCCGCTCGGCGCGCAGGCCTGGCTCCCGATCATCGTGCTGCTCTCGGTCGTCGCGATCATCTACGGCGCCGCGGTCTCGACGGTCCAGAAGGACCTGAAGAAGCTCGTCGCGTACTCCTCGGTCGCGCACATGGGCTTCGTGACCCTGGGGATCTTCGTGCTCAACGTCCAGGGCGGGGTCGGAGCGGTGCTCCAGATGATCAACCACGGCGTCGTCACCGGAGCTCTCTTCCTCTTCGTGGGCATTCAGTACGAGCGCACACACCGCCGGCTCATCGCCGACCTCGGCGGGCTCGCGAACCGCTGGCCGCTGTACACGACGTTCTTCGGGATCTTCGTGCTCTCGTCGCTCGGGCTCCCCGGCCTCAACGGGTTCGTCGGCGAGTTCCTCGTCCTCGTCGGCACGTTCCGCCTCGAGGGTGCGGTCTCCGGCCTGTTCTGGGGGCCGCTCGCCGCGATCGGCGTGATCCTGGCGGCCATCTACCTGCTTTGGATGTTCCAGCGCGTGATGTACGGACCCGTACGCGAGGCCTATGCGAACTTGCCGGACCTCTCGCCGGTCGAGGTCGCGTGCGCGGTCCCGCTCCTGGCGCTCACGGTGATCCTCGGGATCTTCCCGCAGCCGTTCATCCGGATCATCGAGCCGTCGCTCGAGCGGATGCTCGCGCTCGCCGGAGCGGCCGCGGTCGCGATCAGGTGAACGACCTCGTGGCGGTCCTTCCCGAGGCCATCGTCGCCCTCACGGCCGTGGTCGTTCTGGCGGTCGACGCGGCGCTCGGCCCGCGCTCGCGCGGCTGGCTCCCGTGGCTGACGGTCGCCGGGCTCGTCGCCGCACTCGTCGCACCCGCCTATGGCCCGGCCGACGGGTCGTTCTTCGGCGGCTTCGTCGCGCTCGATCCGTTCACCCGGTTCTTCCGGCTCGTCTTCATCGTGCTCGCGGCGTTCACCGCGGTCGTCGCGCCGTCCTACCTGCGGCGCGAGGGCGTCCCCGAGGCCGAGTTCCACGCCACCGTCCTCTTTTCGACGCTCGGCGCGATGACCATCGCGCTCTCGACCGACCTCATCACCCTCTTCGTCGGGATCGAGCTGATGAGCATCCCGGTGTACGTCCTCGCGGGCCTGCAGCGCCGCGACCGCTGGTCGAATGAGGCGGCCCTCAAGTACTTCCTCCTCGGGGCGTTCAGCAGCGCGATCCTGCTCTACGGCTTCGCGTGGCTCTTCGGCATCGCCGGATCCACCCGGCTCGCGGCCATCGCTCAGGCCGTCACGCACGAAGGTCTCGGGAGCCCGCTCGTCGTCGTGGCGCTTGCCCTGGTGACGGCCGGCCTCGGCTTCAAGGCGGCCGTCGTCCCGTTCCACCAGTGGACCCCCGACGCGTACGACGGCGCGCCGACGCCGGCGACGGCGTTCATGTCGGTGGCGCCGAAGGCCGCCGCGTTCGCGGCGATCCTCCGCGTCATGGGGAACGCGCTCGGGCCGCTGCAGGTGGACTGGGCGCTCGTGTTCGCGGTCCTGGCCATCGTCACGATGACGACGGGCAACATCGTCGCCCTCGCGCAGACGAACGTGAAACGGATGCTCGCCTACTCGAGCATCGCGCACACCGGCTACATCCTCGCCGGCGTCGCCGCCATGGCCGCCGGCGCCTCGGCCGGCGCGGCCGTCCTCTTCTACCTGTTCGCGTACGGGATCATGAATCTCGGCGCTTTCGCCTGCCTCATCTACGTGGACCTCGAGGGCACACGCGGTGCGACGCTCGACGAGCTCAACGGCCTGTGGAGCCGGCACGCCCCCGGCGCGCTCGCGTTCGCGGTCTTCCTGATCAACCTCACGGGCATCCCGCCGACGATCGGGTTCCTCGCGAAGTTCCTCATCATCCAGCCCGTCCTCGATGCGGGCTACGGCTGGCTCGCCGTCGCGATCGCCCTCAACGCGGCGCTGGCCGCCTTCTACTACCTGCGCGTGGTCGTCCACATGTTCATGTACGACCCCGATGCCTCCGCGCCGCGCATCGAGCGCCTGCGTGTCCTCTCCCTGTCCCTCGGCTTCGTGGCGTTCGTGACCGTGCTTCTCGGGATCCTTCCGGATCCCATCTACTCCTTCGCTCTCCAGGGAGCCGGCCCCGTCGTCATCAAGTAGAAAGCGCGCGAGCGGCGACGGGAGACGGCGCGAGCCCTGCGGTCGCGTACGCGACAGCCGCGGGGAGCAATAAGGACGACTTTGAAGGAGGTCGAGGACAAGGCTCGCCCGAGCGGCGGAGCGGGCGCGACCGCCGAGCGCCGGCAGGACCCGCCGCCGCGAGCGCTCCCTCTAGGAGACGACCGCCAGCGAGCGGTCCACTTCGTTGAGCGGCTCCGCGACACCCTTGTCGTTGAGGACCGCGATGTCCTCGATGCGCACTCCGAACTTCCCCGGCAGGTAGATCCCCGGCTCGATCGAGAAGGCCATCCCCGGCACCAGGGGCTCGCTGTTCCCGCGCACGAGGTACGGGTCCTCGTGGCCGTCGAGCCCGATGCCGTGACCGAGCCGGTGGATGAAGTACGTGCCGTACCCGGCCTCGTCGATGACCGTGCGCGCCGCCGCATCAACGTCCTGCGCAGCGACGCCCTCGCGCGCCGCCTTGTAGCCCGCCTCCTGTGCCTTCCGGACCGCGTCGTGGACGCGCACCGTCTCCGCGGACGGCGGCCCGACGTGGACCGTGCGCGTGATGTCGGAGCAGTACCAGGCCATGGTGCCGCCGAAGTCGAGCACGATGGCGTCGCCGCGCGCGATGCGCCGCTCGCCGGCGTTGTGATGCGGCGAGGCGCCGTTGGGACCGGAGCCGACGATGGTGAAGGTCACCTCGTCGTGGCCCTCCTCGCCCAGAAGCGCGGCGATGTCGGCGCCGACCTCGCGCTCCGTGCGTCCTTCGAACACGAGCTCGCGCACGCGCGTGTACGCGCGATCGGCGGACTGCGCGACCGCACGCAGCGCGGCGAGTTCGCTCGCGTCCTTGATGGCACGGAGCGGTGCGACGACCGGGGCCGCGGGACAGAACGTGCGGTCGGGGAGGGTCGCCTGAAGGCGTAGGAGGAAGCTCGCCCACATCCGCTCGCCGACAGCGATGGCTCGGCCGCGGGGGACGAGCGCTGCCGCCGCCGCGATGGGATCCTCCGTCTCGCTCCACAGGCGCAGCTCGAGCCCGGGCGCGGCGGCGCGCGCGCGCGGCGCCTCGAGCTCGGGCACCACGAGGGTCGCGCTCCCGTCCGCGGTCAGCACGAGGCAGGTGAGCCGTTCGCTCTCGTGGATGCGATGGCCCGTGAGGTACGCGAGGTCCGAGCCCGGCGTCACCAGGAGCGCGGCCAGGTCCCGCGAGCGCGCTCGCTGCGCGGCGCGATCGCGGCGGGAACGGAAGACAGTGGCGTCGATGGGCATCGGGAGTGCATCGAGGATAAATGTGCTGCGTCCCGCCCTCGTCACCGCCGTCGTCCTCGCGGCGCTCCTCTCGCTGGCCAACTGTTACGGCCCCTGGCCTCCCGCGCTGCGGCCCGCTCCCCCGAGCGCGAGCCCGACGCCGTCGGCCGTCGTCTCCGGCGCGACGGTATCCCCGGCGGTCGCCGCGCCGGTCCGCATCCCCGATGGCTACCGCGTCCGCGTCGCGCGTCTCGGGATCGACCTGCCCATCGCCGAGGGGGACGTGCAGCGGGACATCGACCTTCAGAAGACGCCGGAGGGGTACGCGTTCCACCTTCCCGGGACATCGATCCCCGGACGCGGCAGCAACACCTACCTCTACGCGCACGCGCGCACCGGCATGTTCCTCGCGCTGTGGGACGCGCGGGTCGGCGACGACGTCACCATCCTTGGCCCGGACGGCGCCGTCCTTCGCTATGTCGTGACCGAAGTGCGGCCGAAGGTCCCCGCGAGCGACGTTTCGGTCGCCCAGCCCACTTCCGACGAGCGGCTCACGTTGCAGACGTCGACAGGGCCGAGCCCCGAAGATCCGCGATTCGTGGTGATCGCGCGACCCAAGTGAGCCGATCCGCGTAACGGAATGACAACGGAGGCGGGCGGGCGGGCGCTTGAGCGGTCGGAACCCCTCTTGCAAGTACTGGCCGGAGCGTGGAGGACATGGACCGCTCGTTCGTCGCGCGCCTCGGCTCGATCGTCTTCGCGGTCGCGCTCGTGTCGCTCTGGGTCGCGCCGAGCTCGCAAGCGCGGTCAGTGGTCGGCGTGAGCGCCGCGTTCGGCTCGGACGTCGGCGCGGTGCTCGACCCCGGAACGACGACGCCTTCGTTGCCCGCGCCGACGACGGTCGCGTTCGAGATGCCCGAGATCCAGATGCCGGTCTCGCGCTCTCTCGCACGCGCGTCGAGCGTCGAGGAAGCTGTCGCGGTGCTGGGCGTCATTGCCGCCCCGGCCGTCCCGCCTGTCCCGGCACCCGAGCCGCTCGTCACCGACGGCGTCGTCCTCGCCTCGTGGTACGGCCCCGGGTTCTTCGGCAACAAGACGGCGTGCGGGCAGACCTACACGCCCGAGATCATGGGCGTCGCCCACCGTACGCTCCGCTGCGGGACGCTCCTGCGGATCACGTCTCCGGCGGGGCAGACCGTCACCGTCGCCGTGATCGACCGCGGTCCCTTCATCGCCGGGCGCTCGCTCGATCTCTCGAACGCGACCCGACAGGCGCTCCAGTGCAGCGATCTCTGCCACGTCCACGTGACCGTCCTGGACTGATCGCGCCCTCATGGCGCGCGACCCGTTCGCAGACCGAACGGTCGCCAGTCCGACGGGTGAGCGGCCATCCGAGCGGAGGCACGGGACTTGCAGCGCTCTGGAGGCAGCAAGCGCCTGACCGCGCTCGAGGTCACCAGAGGAGAAGGAGCTCGGCATGTCACGGAACAAAGGGGCGATGACCGTCGCGGAGGCCGGCCGCAGGGGCGGAGCGACGACAGCGCAGAGGC
Source organism: Chloroflexota bacterium (assembly GCA_016191385.1). Lineage (GTDB taxonomy): Bacteria > Chloroflexota > Limnocylindria > P2-11E > P2-11E > JACPOT01. Next base: position 5,574 of record JACPOT010000034.1, read on the forward strand.
ATGGTCCCGACTTCTACGAGCAGATCGGCCGCAAGGGCGGGAAGACCACCGCGCAGCGCCACGGCGCGGACTTCTACGAGCAGATCGGCAAGCAGGGCGGCCAGAAGGTCAAGGAGCTCTACGGGCCGCGCTTCTACGGCCGCATCGGGAAGATCGGCGGCGACGCCGTCTCCGAGAAGTACGGGCACGAGCACTTCGAGGAGATCGGCAAGAAGGGCGGACAGAAGGTCGCCGAGCTGATCGCGCGCGGACGGCAGGCGGGCTGATCCTGACCACCCTCACTGTCCTGGACGGCGGGCGGTCAGCAGAGCGAGCCCCGCTCGCCCGGCCTCGGACGCGTATCGAAGAGCCCCCGGATCCATTGACAGCGCGACGACCCCTCATATCGTCCGTTCTTGTACGGGAGCGCGAACACTTCGCGCCCGCTGTGTGCTCGGCGGGGACGATCCCCGCCACGAGGAGAGGGGAACGGGTGGAGGGCATCTCGGCTCCGCTTGTCGCGGTCGAGTGGGAGGACATCACCGCCTACTCGCGGACCGCTATCCCGGAGGACTTCGAGCCTTACCGCCTGCGCAAGCTCACCTGCGGGATCCTCTGGAAGGACACCGAGGACTACGTGGTGGTCGTCGGCGACTACGACCTCACCAACGCCGGCAAGGACTACCGCCACAACGACTTCCACATCATCCCCAAGGGCGTCATCCGCGAGGTGACCGTGCTCCGCGAGTCCACGCCGCTCAGCGTGGTCGGCCTCGAGAGAGCGGGCTAGCCGCCCCCAGCCCGCGTCCTTAGCGGCTTCTTATGCGAGCCCGCGAACCGGAATGCTTCCTGCCACGTAGTGGTCTTGGAACATCCGTGCGCCCTCCGTCGTTCACGGATGTACCGGAGGTCAAAAGTGGCGTACCGCGCTGAGCTCTACTGCTACTTCTGCGGTCACGGCTGCGGCGAGGTGCTCGTCCCCGGCGCGATGCGCCGCCCGAGCCCCGAGCAGCTGCAGACCGCTTACGCGTCCACGGCCGAGGACGTCTCTCCCCAGTGGGACGGTACCCAGCCGCACTGCCCGCGCTGCGGTGGGCAGCTCTTCCTCGAGCGCTTCGAGCACGAGGTCGTCCGCCGCGCCGACCGCGCGCTGCGGAAGGCTAGCTAAGCTCCCGCGAGCCCCAGGCGGTCCGCGTCCGCCGACATCGCGGCCACGACCTCGGTCACGAGGTCGTCGAACTCCATGCCCAGGTCGCTCGCGCCGCGCAGCATCCCGTCACGGTCGACCGCGCGCGCGAAGGCCTTGTCCTTCATCTTCTTGCGCACCGCCGGCGCGTCGACATCGGCGACGCGCTTGGACGGCCGCACCAGGGCGACGGCGGCGACGAACCCGGTGAGCTCATCCACGGCGTAGAGGGTCTTCTCCATGGCCGTCACGCGCGGGATGCCGAGGTGATCGCCATGCGTCTGGATGGCGTGGACGATCTGTCCCGGGACGCCGGCCTGCTCGAGGATCGGACGTCCGCGCTGCGGGTGCTGCGAAGGGTCGGCCTCGTAGTCGAAGTCATGCAGGATCCCGGTGATCGCCCACGCCTCCTCCGGCTCTCCCTGCTTGCGCGCGAAGTGGCGCATGGCCGCCTCCACCGCGAGCGCGTGGCGGCGGAGGCTCTCGCCCTTGGTGTGCTCCGTGAGCAGCGCCCACGCTTCGTCCCTCGTCATCGCGCGCTCATTCTGCCCGCTGGTACGCTCGGCGCCTGACGGGTTGCGGCTGTCTTCTCCTCATCGTCACCCTCGCGGTGCTCCTCTATGTCTTCTTCTTCGGATCCACCGACGCGGGCGAGCCCATCGCGCAGGCCATCGCGCTCGGCGCCGCGATGGCCATGCTTCACGCGAGCGCGGGACGCCGCTCCGTCCACGAGGTCGCGCGCTCGTAGGCTCGCGCGACCCGCAGGACCATGGCTTCGCGCCACGCCCCGCCCGCGAGCTGCAGACCCACGGGCAGGCCAGCGCGCGTGAAGCCGCACGGCAGCGAGATCGCCGGCAGCCCGGTGAGGTTGAACGGTGACGTGAGCGCGGTGAGCTTCGCCGCCGCGGCCACCGCATCCTCGCCTTCGGCCGGCGGCGCCGCGATCGCCGTTGCCGGCACCGCCATCACGTCGTGAGCGTCGAAGATGGCGGAGATCTCGCGGCGGAGTTCGTCGCGCCTGTGCCGTGCCTCGGCGTACTCGATGCCTGTGGAGGTCGCCAGTCGGACCTCGGCGAGCGTCCCGCCCGACAAGCGTGCGCGAACATCAGCTCCGATCTCATCCGGACGCTCCCGTAGCCGGTCCTTGTGGAACGCGGCAGCGTCCGTCGACAGGATCGTCCGCTGTGTATCGAGCAGGTCCTGCGACGGAGGGAACGGGACCTCCTCGATCAGCGCACCTTCGCGTGCGAGAACGTCGATGGCCGCGCGCACAAGGCTGGCGACCTCGGCGTCGCAGCGCTCGAAGAAATGCCCGCGCGGGACCGCCACGCGTAGTCCCTTCACCCCTCGCTCGATGTCCGGGAGGGGATCCTCCGCAGGCGCATCGACCGAGAGGGGATCGAGCGCGTCGTATCCGGCGATCGTGCGATAGAGAACGGCGACATCCCGGACGCCGCGGGCCATCGGCCCGGCGTGATCGAGGGTCCAGCTGAGGGGCACGACGCCGCGAACGCTGATGCGTCCGTACGTCGCCTTGAGGCCGACGACCCCGCACAGGGAGGCCGGGATGCGGATCGAGCCCCCCGTGTCGCTGCCGAGGGCTCCGTGGCAGAACCCGGCAATGAGCGCGACGGCGCTTCCCCCACTCGACCCGCCCGGGATGCGCTCGCGGTCCCAGGGATTGCGCGTCGGTCCGAAGTGCGGGTTCTGCGTCGTGACCCCGAACGCCCATTCGTGCAGGTTCGTCTTGCCGGCGAACGCCGCTCCCTCCTGGCGCAGTCGCGCGACGGCGACGGCGTCCTCAGCCGGGATGCGGTCGGCGAAGATCCGCGATCCGGCCGTGGTGCGAACGCCGGCAGTGTCGAAGAGGTCCTTGAGCGCGACCACGCTGCCCGCGACCTGACCGCGACGCTCTCCGCGATCGACGGCACGTGCCGCTGCGAGCATCTCGTCCGCGGTGACGGTGATGAACGCATTGAGGGCCGGCTCGAGCTTCTCGATCCGCGCGATGCACGCGGTCGCGACCTCCTCCGCGCTGGTCCGCCGCTCGCGCACCGCGCGCGTGACCGCTTCGAGGCTCAGGAGCGCGAGATCGTCCACGCGGGTCAGCGTACGAGGCGAGCCCGGTCGCCGACGCGGACGCCGAGGCGCTCGAACGTGCCTCTGTTGACCTCGACCGCCGCGCGGTAGGTGGTCCGCGGGTCATACGACGGGCAGGGGTCGGCGCGGCACGGCTCCATGTCGAGGATGCGGACCACGCGACCGCCGCCATCGACGAACGCGACGGAGAGCGGGATGAGAGTGTCCTTCATCCAGAACGGGCCGGAGGTGTCCTCATCCCACACGAAGGCCATCCCCGCGTCGGCATCGAGTCGGGCGCGGCCCATGAGGCCACGCTCGCGCGCGGCCGGAGTGTCGGCGACCTCCACGCGCACCCGCGTCACGCCAGCGCTCGTGTCGAAGACCATCGCCGGCCCGGCCGGCGCGCACGACAGCGTCGCGATCGCGATCAGAGAGGCGCTCCAGAGCCGCATCACGCGCGGGCGCGATCATATTGGGCGGCCATGCGTGAGATCGAGCTCGTCCTCGGGCTGCTCGCGATCGTCGTCGCGCTCGCGGTGCTGGCGCGGCGGCTGGGTCTGCCGTACCCGATCGTCATGGTGCTCGCGGGTCTCGGCCTCGGGCTTCTCCCTGGGCTTCCCGACATCGAGCTCGCGCCGGACATCGTTTTCCTGGTCTTCCTCCCGCCGATCCTCTATGCCGGCGGCTTCCTTACCTCGCTGCGCGATCTCAAGGCGAACCTGCGGCCGATCGCGTTACTCGCGTTCGGTCTCGTCATCGTCACCGCCGCCGGGGTCGCTGTGGTAGCGCACGCGATGGTCCCGGCCCTCGGCTGGGCGGGCGCCTTCGTGCTCGGGGCGATCGTGTCACCGCCCGACGCCGTGGCCGCGATGGCGATCTTCCAGCGCCTCGGCGTGCCGCGGCGAGTGGTCACCATCCTCGAGGGCGAGAGCCTCGTCAACGACGCGACCGCGCTGATCATCTATCGCTCGGCGCTGGCCGCGCTCGCCCTCGGCACGTTCTCGCTCGTCGCGGCCAGCCTGGGATTCGTGGTCGTTCTCGTGGGCGGCGTGGCCGTGGGCGCCGTCGTCGGGTGGCTCGTCATGCGCGCTCTTGAGCGCGCGCACGAGCCGACGTTCGCCGTGACCATCACCCTGCTCGCGCCGTTCGCGGCGTATCTGCCGGCGGAGCAGCTCGGCGTGTCCGGCGTGATCGCGGCGGTCGTCGCGGGGATCTTCGCGCGACGCGCCGGCAACCGGCTCACCTCGGACACGCGGATCGCCGCGACCGCGGTGTGGTCCACCCAGATCTTCGTCCTCAACGGCCTCGTCTTCGTGCTCATCGGCCTGCAGCTCCGCGCGGTCCTCGCCGCGGTCGCGCAACGGTCGGTCGGCGAGGCGGCCTTCATCGCCCTCTCCGTCGCGTTCCTGCTCGTCGTTCTCCGCTTCGTCTGGGTCGTCATCGCGGCCTATGTCGTGCGCTGGCTGATACCCGCCATCCGGCGCGCCGATCCGTATCCGCCGTGGCAGTCCGTCGTCGTCATCGGCTGGTCTGGCCTGCGCGGGGTGGTCTCGCTCGCCGCGGCGCTGGCGCTGCCCTTCGACTTCCCGGAGCGCGACCTCGTGCTGTTCGTCACGTTCGTGGTGATCCTCGTCACGCTCGTCGGCCAGGGCCTCACGCTGCCGCTCGTGATCCGCGCGCTCGGTCTCGCGCCGGACCGCGACATCGTCCACGACGAGGGTCACGCGCGCGTGCTCACCGGCGACGCCGCCCTCGCCCGTCTGCGCGAGCTGACGGAGCAGTGGCCGGGCCACCTCGAGCTCATCGACCAGCTGCGCGACCGCTACGAGCACCGGACGCGCCATCACGAGGATCACCACGGCGAGGCGCCGGCCGAAGCGGAGCAGGAGCTGCTCGAGCACACCGCGATCCGCCGGGCGGTGATCGAGGCGGAGCGGGCATCGGCCTTCGATCTCCACGACCGCGGGATCATCGACGATGAGGTGCTCCGGCGGATCGAGCGCGACCTCGACCTCGAAGAGCTGCGGATGGAGGCCTAGTACCTCAGCGGGTCGACGATCCTACCGAAGAGCTTGACCTCCCAGTGCACGTGCGGTCCCGTCGTGAGGCCGGTCATGCCGATGAGCGCGATGGGCTGGCCGCGGACGACGCGCTCGCCGACCGAGACGAGCAGCGCGCTGTCGTGGTGGTAACAGGACTCGAGGCCGGGGGTCGCGTGCCGGATGCAGACGCGATTCCCGCCGTTCGGGATCCAGCCCGCCTCGGTGACGACCCCGTCATCCGCGGCCACGACGAGCGAGCCGAACGGGGCCGCGATGTCGAGACCCGTGTGGCTCCCCTGAAGGTACTGCGCGATGTCGCCCGCGGCCGGCCGCACGAAGCGTCCGCCCTCGGCGGTGATCTTCTGAAGCCGCGCGGGCGCATCCGCGTCGCCAAGCGCCGCCGCCGCGGGGATGTTGCCGCAGCGATGCACGACCAGCGTGGTCTCCTCGCGTGCCGTGCGGGCGACGCCGACGAACAGCTTCCCGTCGTTCGTGAAGGCGCGTGCTCCCAGCACATTCGGCAGCGACGCGACCGATCCGGGCTTCGGCCACGCGCTGGCGAAGGGGTCGAACGAGTTCGCCGCCGGGACGGTCGGCGACACGCGTCCGATGAGCAGTTCGGCCCCGCCGGGAGACCACGCCGTCACGGTCGACGCGGGCGCCGGGATCGACGTGACCGTCCCGACGTCGAGATCGCGCACCTCGAGCCGGCCGGGGAAGCGGAGGAGCAGGACCGAGCCCTTCGGCGCCCACTCCATGTACGACGCGTCGTCGGCGTCGAGTGGATCGACGTCCCCGGTCTTGGTCAGCCCGACGTACCGATCAGCCGTCCCGTCCGAGCGGTAACGGGTGACGGTGAAGCGAACCCCGTCCGCGCTGAAGTACATGTCGTCGCGCGGATAGCGAGGCACCGCGGTCGCGCCGAGGAGCGCCACCTGCTTCTCGACGCCGTCGTCCCAGATCCGGATCTCCTTGTTGCGGACATAGAGGAGGGCGTCGCCCACCCATCGCGCCTCGGGCATGGTCGGAAGGAGCTCCGCGACGATGCGGTCGTCGTGGACGACGCGGAGTTGATCGGCATTCGGGCCCCAGTAAGACACGTACGCACCGCTCGCCGACCACTGCGGGTGGTCGCCCACACCGAGCGGGCGGACCCGTCCGGTCTTCGTGTCGAGCGTGTCGATGATCTCGGTCTCGCGGTAGCCCACGATCGTGGTCTTGTCCGGCACACGCGCGAACCACACCACCGCGAGGGTTTTGTTGTCGGGCGACCACTTCGCCTCGATGACGTTGGGCACGGCCGGGACATCGACGCGCTCGACGCAGCGCATGCCCGCGGCGGCCTC
>JACPOT010000035.1 GCA_016191385.1 Chloroflexota bacterium
AGCGCGGCGCGCATCGGCGCACCCGTCGCGGTCAAAGCGCAGGTCCACGTCGGCGGGCGCGGCAAGGCCGGCGGCATCAAGGTCGCCCAGAGCCCGGACGAGGCGCGCGCGGCCGCGAAGGCGATCCTGGGGATGGACATCAAGGGACTGCGCGTCGAGAAGGTCTGGGTCGAGCGCGCCGCCGACGTGCGCAGCGAGCTCTACCTGGGCGTGACCGTCGATCGCGATAGGCGGCGGCCGGTCGTGATGCTCTCCAGCGTCGGCGGCATGGACATCGAGCAGGTCGCGGCCGAGCGGCCCCGTGCCATCGTGCGCGGCTGGCCCGACGCGCGTCTGGGCCTGCTCCCCTATGCCGCGCGCCGCCTGTGCTTCGACGCGGGCGTTCCCGCGGAGCAGGTGGCGGCGGTCGCGGGCATCGCCGAGCGGCTCTACCGGCTCTTCGACAGCCTCGACGCGACGCTCCTCGAGATCAACCCGCTCTTCATCGAGAAGGACGGGTCCGTGATCGCGGGCGACGCCAAGCTGGACGTCGACGACAGCGCCCTCTTCCGCCAGCCGGAGCTCGCCACGTGGAAGGAGGTCTGCGCCGACGAGCAGCTCGAGGAGCGCGCGCGGGGGCTCGGCTTCTCCTTCGTGCAGCTCGACGGCGACGTGGGGATCATCGGCAACGGCGCCGGTCTCGTCATGGCGACGCTGGACGCGGTCAAGATCGCCGGCGGGAGCGCCGCGAACTTCCTCGACGTCGGCGGCGGCGCGAAGGAGGCGGTCGTCAAGGCCGCGCTCGAGATCGTGCTCTCGAACCCGAAGGTCAGATGCGTGCTCATCAACATCTTCGGCGGCATCACCCGCGGCGATGAGGTCGCCAAGGGGATCCTCGACGTGATGCGGGAGCATCCACCGCGCGTGCCCCTGGTCATCCGGCTCTCGGGCACCGAAGCAGAGGCAGGCCGCGCGCTCCTCGTGGGCGCGACCCTCGTGTCGCGCGAGACGATGGACGAGGCGGCCGCGGAGGCGGTGCGCCTCGCGCGCGCGTCCGAGCCGGTGGCGGCGCGCCGGTGAGCGTGCTCCTGGGCAAGGCCACGAAGGTCATCGTTCAGGGCATGGGCCGTGAGGGCCGCTTCCACGCCGGGCGCATGCGCGAGTACGGGAGCAAGGTCGTCGCCGGCGTCGGGCCGGGCACAGGCGGGACGGAGCGCGACGGGATCCCGATGTACGACACCGTCGCGGCCGCCGTCGAGACCACCGGCGCGAACGCCTCGCTCATCTTCGTGCCCGCGCCGGCCGCGGCCGACGCCATCCTCGAGGCGATCGACGCGGACCTCGACCTGGTGGTGTGCATCACCGAGGGGATCCCGGTGCACGACATGCTCCGCGTCGCCGCGGTCCTCGAGGGGTCGCGCACGACGCTCATCGGGCCGAACTGTCCCGGCGCGATCACGCCCGGGGAGTGCAAGATCGGGATCATGCCCGGCGAGAACTTCTCGCCCGGCCCGGTGGGCTTCGTCTCCCGCAGCGGGACGCTCACCTACGAGATCGCCGACGGCCTCACGCGCGCCGGCCTCGGCCAGTCGACGTGCCTGGGCATCGGCGGCGACCCGGTCATCGGGCTGCCGACGCCGGACGCGGTGCGGCTCCTCAACGAGGACCCCGCGACCGGCGCCATCGTCATCGTGGGCGAGATCGGCGGAAGCGCCGAGGAGGGCGCGGCGGAGTACATGCGCGCGCACGGCAAGAAGCCCGCGGTCGCGTTCATTGCGGGTCGCAGCGCGCCGCCGGGGAAGCGGATGGGCCACGCCGGGGCGATCGTCTCGGGGAGCCAGGGCACCGCTGAGTCGAAGGTGAAGGCCTTCGAGGCGGCGGGGATCCCCGTCGCGAACGCCCCCAGCGAGATCCCCGCGCTCGAAGGTCGTCGCGCCCGCGCCCATCGGGCGCGCGGTGGCGCACGTCGCGCCGGTCTGGTGCTCGACCCGCAGCGTCGTCGCCGTGGGCATCGTCATCGCGATCACGCCGCCGGGATCGCCATTGGGGGCACGGGAAGATCGTCGTCTAAGTCCGAACTGGAGGGACGGAACGGATTCGCTTCCCCTCGGCACCTGAGTCTATGGCTCGTTCGCGCGGTAACGAAAAGCCAAACCCCCTGATTGACAGCCGTGCTAGCGTCCCTAGCGCCTCAGGGAGGGACAGAGATAACGGCATTCCTACGAACGAACGACGCACGTGGCGTGTCGGCGCCTGACAACGGCGGCTACGTTCAGATCATGAGCGCGCGGACCAGCAACCTCTGGATGAACGCTTTCTATCTGCCGCCCGCTGGAGGATTGAGCGGGCTCAGTCGGGCCTCGAGCGTGGCCAACACGCTGCGGCTCATCTTCGGCGATACGACACACGATGCCGACTTCATCACCCCGAGCTATGTATTCCCGTCGGACACGGTCACCTGGCCAGACGGTGCGTACTCGGTGGTCTTCGAGCATGTGCATGGAAACGACACCTGCAATACGACGTTCGGGGCGTATGGCGGGATCATCCCGGAATGCCTCTACACCGGCTGCGGACTCAACAACTGCAGCGGCGCGTATGCCAAGAAGGACAAGGCCACGTGGCAGCTCGATCTCATCTACATCCGGCCGGAGGACCTGACCCACTACGCCGATGTCCCGTGGGACCTGGCGCTCTACTTCGCTAACCAGATCCGTTCGCTCATCGACGGAGTCGACCACCGGGGACGAGCCATCCAGAGCCTGGCCGTCTCGGGGCTCCAGAACTACGGCGGCAACATTCCGAGCATCCAGTGTGACGTCTACTTGGCTGGCGAGATCGTCAACAACCCCTGGACGGCGTGCTTCGGCGGCGCCGAGTCCGCGCACACGGCGGACCTGACCCTCGCCGCCGGCAGCGACCTCGGCATCGCGTGCAACACATGGGCCCGGATCACCGACAACGCATCCGGGCTCACCATCGTCAGCCGGGTCACCGATGTCAGCCCGAACGGCCGGGTCGAGGGGACCTCGGGAGGCATCGGATGGGCTCTTAAGTTGTCCACCGCGTGCACCAACCGGACCGTTCGAGTGGTGACGCCATGAAGGCGAAGACCCTCACCCGCAAGGAATTCCTGCAGATCCTCGCGGCAGCCTCCGGCGGCGTCGCCCTCGCGAACGCCGACCGAGCGCAGGCCACGAACTTCGACACCGTCGCAGACGACCCGAGCTTCAGACGTCGCGGAGCCCCTCAGCTCTTCGGCGCCGTCGGCCTTTCGCTCTCCAGCCACCGGCTCGTCGACGAGAACGTCTCAAGCGTCCAGACGATGGCCATCCCGCGCTCGGGACCATACGTGCATGCCTGGATGTTCGGCGGACACGTGGGTGGAGCGGTCTACGGAGCGACGAGCATCGAGTTGACCCTGGACCGCCTTGCGACCGGCTACCACTTCGTTCAGCTCTATCTCGCCTCGATATATCCGTATGACTTCTGGGACACCACTCCCGTTTCGATCGACGGCCGTGTCGGTCGTATCCGGGTCCAGCGCTGGGTCGACCGTCGCGGCACCTTGAGGCTGCCGCCCGCCTCCATCCAGGTGGTCGCGACCTGGCAAGGTCGGCAGGTGAGCGCGTTCCGGCTCGATCTGCCAGATTTCCGCGCGGTGCAGATGTTCTAGAAGCGAACCAGATCCGCCTCGCGCGCGTCTACTGGTCATAGCAGTGCGGGGGATGGTGCTCGTGGACCGGCCGGGTCGTGACCTGATCGCCGCCGCGCGCGCGGGAAGCGCGTCGGACTGGACGACCCTGCTCGAGTGGCTCGGGCGGGAACTCCTCCCGCTCGCATCCGCGCTCTCGGCCGGCAGCGATGGGGCCGACGAACTCGTGAGCGACACGCTCAGTCGAGTGTTCGAGCGACTGCCCCAGCTCCGGGAGCCCGATTCCCTGCTCCCCTGGGCGCGTCGGATCATGGTCCGCCAGAACACCGATCGCTTCCGTGCCCTGCGACGCCGCCACGTTCGGATCGACTCGGTCCGCCTAGAGGCCGCCGGACCGCCCGGTCATCTCCTCGATCTACATCAGGCCATGGCACGGCTGAATGCAAATGAGCGCGCTGTCGTCGTGCTGCATTACTGGCTCGGACTCACCTTGGATCAGGCCGCCGCGGAGATAGGCATCCCCGTCGGCACCGCACGTTCCCGGTTGCACGCTGCCCTGGGCAAGTTGCGGGTTGAACTGAAGGAGCGGCAATGAAACCAGAACGATCTGACCTGCACGAACTTCTCGACTCGTACTCTCGCTCGCGACGCTGGGGCCGGCTCGAGCGCACGCACGGGGCGGGTCTCTTCTCGACGGTCCTGGTTGGCGCCGGCCTTCTGGTTGCGGTCATTGCTCTGGGGATCGGCCTAGGTGGTACTCCCGCGAGCGGCCCGGAACCAAATGCTTCTCCGACGGTAGCCGCGACCCCTGATCCGGTCAGGCTCGACAGGCTCATCGCGGGACCGGCATGTGCCGCGGCGGGCCATGGCCCGACGATCGCGGCTGCGCTCCTCAGCGGATCGGATGTCACGTCGGCTTGTCGGCTCCGCTCCTCCCGCGACGGCGGGCGAACCTGGGTGGAAGAGCTTCCTACCGAGAGCGTCATCAGTCTGGCCGTGCATCAAGACAAGGAAAACTTCTTGGCCGGTACCGCATCCGGTCGCATATACCGACGGGAGGGAGCGGGACCTTGGCGAGTGGTCCGCGATGGGTCGCTCGGCTTCCAGCCACAGGTCACGGTCGTGATGTTCGTCGGCGACGTCGCATACGCCGGCGGGCGGGGGATCTTCCGTTCGGCAGACCAGGGCGCGACCTGGAGCGACCTGACTGCGGGGCTCGGTGGCCTTGGCGTCCCCGAGTCCGACCGTGGTCGATTCACTGTGACCGGGCTGGGACGCTCCGCCACTCAGCTCTACGCCGCCATCAATGCGAACCGTCCAGAGACGGGTCTCTGGGCGCGAGATGACCGGACCGGGAACTGGTCGCAACTCACACTGCCGCGGCCAGGCTTCGTGTCGGCGCTCGTGGCAAACGACCAACGGCTGGTGATCGCTTTCGATCCGAACAACGGACCTAGCGATCCCTTGACCTTTGTCAGTGACGACGCTGGAAGGACTTGGTCCGCTCTCAACGGCGGCCGTGGGCTCTCGGCCATCGTGCGGGCAGGCAGCGAGATCATCGCCGGCGGGCAGGGTCTCTGGAAACTGGAGAAGGATCGCTGGGTGCCGATAGGCAGCGGCTCCTCGAGCATCGTAAGGTCGATGGCCCGATCCGATGAAAGCTCTGCCTTCGCCGCCGCAACGGATGGGGTGTGGCGCATCCAGGTCCCATGACCAGGAAGCCGAGCGGGTGCGCACCAGCCTCGGCCTGGATGACATTCGCTTCCGTCGCGGCGACGTTCTACGGGTCGGATGGCCAGACGCCGACTGGGTCTGCGTCATGAACCGGTCGCGCCGAGCAGCCGGTGAGGATGACGGCGGCCAGAGCGAGCATCGCGCCCTCATCATGGATCCCGAGTTGGCACGTCCCTCGCACCAGCGGCGCGCGTCCGTGAAGGTCGCCGTCGCGGTCCTCCTCGCCTCGCTCGTCGCCGCCGCGTGCGGCGGCAGCGGCACGCTCACCCCGTCGACGGCCCCGACCCAGGCGCAGGGCTCCCCCGCCGCAGCGCAGCGCGCGACCTCGCCGACCGTCGCGGCGACGCCGACAGCGACGCCCAAGCCGGTCATCTGGCCGCTCACGGGCATGGTCGCGACCGATCCGTCGGCGGTGAAGCGCCGCCCGCTCAACGTGCGCATGCCCAACGACCCGAGCGGCCGGCCACAGGTCGGGCTCGCCAAGGCGGACCTCTCGTCTTCGAGATGATCGTCGAGGGCGGGATCACCCGGTACTCGGTGATCTTCCACTCGCAGGATCCGAAGGCCGCCGGACCGGTCCGGTCGTACCGCTTCAGTGACCTGCACGTCACGCAGATGCTCAAGGGCGCGCTCGTCGCGTCCGGCGCGACCATCGAGGAGCGCGACGCGGTCACGACGTCGATGCGCGCCGGCAACATGATCAGCGTCGACGACCAGCGCGTGAGCTGCTGCTACTACCGGGTCGACGGCCGCGGCCAGCTCAACAACCTCTTCGTCGACCTCGCCGCGGCGCGCGACGCCGTCAACAAGGCCGGCGGCAAGGACCCCGTGGACGTTCCCGCGCTCGCGTTCTTCACCTCGACCGAGCACGACGCGCTCGCGGGCGGGTTCGCGAGCAGCACGCCGGCCACGACCGTGACCATCCCCTTCAAACGCGACCCCGCCGTCTTCACCTACGACGAGGGCTCCAAGGGCTACCGCCGCAGCCAGGCCGGCACCCGCACCATCGACCCCGACGGCAACGTGCCGATCCTCGCGCGCAACGTGATCGCCATCTACACCGACATCTGGGAGACCTCGGTGAAGGAGGACATCTTCGACTCGAAGGGCCTCGACTACCGGATGACCGGCGGCGGCAAGGCCTCGATCTTCCGGGACGGCCGCCGGGTGGACGGCACGTGGAAGCGCGACGGGGTCCTCGACATGTTCACCTTCTATGACGGGTCCGGGACGCAGGTCCTCCTCGAGCCCGGCCAGTCGTGGATCCACTTCGTCTACACCGACTGGACCATCGCGTCTGAGCCTTAGCCGACACGCCCGTTACACCTAGCCGCTAGTACCGTTCTCCGCACAGTGATCAAGCGAGCGCTTTCGGCTGCCTTCGCCCTCGCGCTCGTCGTTTCCGCCGTCGTCCCCGGCACGGCACGCGCGGCCGCGCCCGCGGCGGCGACGTGCGTCGGGTCGGTCGGGCCCGCGCTCCCGCCGCCGGTGAGCGTGCCGTCGGGCATAGCCGGATACCACGCGCAGTGGTACGGGCAGAGCGGCTATCCCACGCTCTGCCCGGGCGAGCGCGCCACCTCTGTCGTCGCCTACTACAACAGTGGCAGCCTCGGGTGGTACGCCGGCCCGAACGGGACGACGGCCTTCGCCACCGCCTTCCTCGGGACCTGGGGTCCGGAGCCGGGACAAGACCAGCCTTCACCGCTGGGCGGCGACGGAACGCGCGGCACGGTCGCGACCGGCTGGCCCGCGCCCGGTCGGATCGCGGTGCAGCCAGCTCCCTACGTCGCACCCGGGCAGGTCGCGTGGTTCCAGTTCACGATCCAGGCACCCGCGACGGCGGGCTACTACGAGCTCTACCTGCGGCCGCTCATCGAGGGCCGGACGTGGATGGAGGACTTCGGCGTCTATTGGCCCGTGACCGTCCTCAACGCCGACGGCACGGCGCCGCCCCCGCCGCCGATCGCGTGCGGATCCCAGTGCTGGCCGCTGACGGGGCTGCGCATCGCGGGCGGGCCCGTCTCGCGGCGCGGCATCAACGTCCGCATCGACAACTCGATCCCCGCCCGCCCGCACTACGGGACGAGCGAGGCCGACATGATCTTCGAGATGCTCGTCGAGGGGAACATCACGCGGTACTCCGCGATCTTCCACAGCAAGGACCCCGGCACGATCGGCTCGATCCGTTCCGCGCGCCTCTCGGACCGCTACCTCACGCCGATGGTGCGCGGCGCGCTCGTGTACTCGGGCGCGACCATCGAAGAGACCGACGCCATCCGCCGCGACGCCGCGACCGGCGCGTACTTCGACATGAACGCCTCCTACGTGGCCGCGGGCTACTACCGGATCTCGGCGCGGCCGGTCCCGTACAACATGTTCACGTCATCCGACGCCGTGCGCGACGGCCTCAACCGCCTTCCCGGCGGCGCCAATGCGGTCACCATCCCCGCCTGGGACTTCCTGCGCCAGGCCCAGCACGCCGCGACGGCGGGCGGGTTCGGTGCGAGCGTGAGCGCGTCCACGATCACGATCCCCTACCGCGCCGGCGCGACCGTGCGCTACGACTACGACGCCGCGACCGCCACGTACGCGCGCTACCAGGACAACGGCGGCATGCAGCGCGAGGTCGACGCCGCCAACGGCGTCGCCATCGCCGCCCGGAACATCGTGGTCATCCACACGGACATCTGGGAGACCACCATCAACGAGGACATCTTCAACTCGCGCGGGCTCGACATGAACCTGGTCGGCGAGGGCGCGGCGGAGATCTTCCGCGACGGCCGCCGCGTGGACGGGCGCTGGGCCCGCGCCACCATCTACGACGCGTTCCGCTTCTACACGACGGCCGGCGAGCGGATCTACCTCTCCCCCGGCCAGACGTGGGTCCATCCCGTCTACAAGAGCTGGGTCATCCCCTCCTCCTGACCTATGGCCGTCGGCCGCGGCCCTTCGGGCTGCGGCTCGCGGCCTTCCGCTTCGCGGTCGTCTCGCTCGGACCGGCGGAGCCGGATCCTCGCTCGTGTCAGGCGACCAGCTCCCGGAGCCGCAGCGCCGATATCGCCATCGTCCCGTCCTCGTCGTGACGGAAGTACGCATACACGTCACGTCCCGCGGCGAGCTGCTCGCTCACGACGCCGGCCCAGTTCTTCACGTCCTCGTCGCTGTACGGCTCCTCGGACCGCAGGCGCAGGTACGCGAACGGCGCCGTGGCGCCGATGGTCTCGAGGGGCGAGGGCGCGTGGCCCTCTCCGTCGTCGTGCACGAGGGCGACCCCGCGCGCGGCGAGCAGCTCGTAGACCTCGGGCGCGTACCAGGAGTCGTGCCGCACCTCGAGCGCGAAGCGCTGGCCCGAGGGCAATGACGCCACGAACCCCGCGAGGGTGTCGTCGTCGCGCTGCAGGTCCGGCGGCGTCTGGAAGAGGATCGGACCGAGGCGGTCACCCACCAGGTTCGCGCGCTCGAGGAACAGCGGCAGCGTGTCGGCGGGATGGCGCAGCCGGTCGAAGTGGGTGATGCGCTGCGATGCCTTGAGCGCGAAGGTGAACCCGGGCGGCGTCGTCGCAAGCCAGCTCGCCGACGTCTTCTCCGTCGGGAGGTGGCGGAACGTGTAGTTGACCTCCGTCGTGTCGAAGCGCGTGGCGTAGTACGTCAGCAGGCCCGCCGTCTTCACCTCGGGCGGGTAGAACTTCGGCTTCCACGTCGCGTACGCCCAGCCCGACGTGCCGATGAACGCGCGGGGGCTCAGCTGGCCGCCTCTCCGTTCAACGCCGGCGGGATGTGCTTGCCCAGGACGGCGTAGGCGATGGCCGTCGCGAACGAGTTGACCTGCCGGAGCGCGAGAAGCACGTCGAGGTGGATGCTCGAGGTGTCCACCGACTCCTTGAGGCCCGCGCGGAGGCGCTCCAAGTGCGTCGCGCGGTAGCGACGCTCGAGCTCGCTGATGCGCGACTTGTGGCGGAGGACCTTCTCGGCCATGGACGCGTCCCCCGCCGCCAGGGCCGCGAGCGCCAGCTCCATGTTCTCGACGACCTTGGCATGGAGGTCGACGATCTCGCGGAGGCCCGTTTCGCTGAAGGTGTGGTGGCCGCGGATCTTCTTCTCAGCCAGCTCCATGAGCTGCTTGTCGATGACGTCGCCGGTCGCCTCGAGGTCCACCACGACGAAGAGGAGCGCGGTCTCGCGCTCGGCCTGCTCCTCGGTGAGCGACTGCTCGCGCAGCCGGGTCAGGTAGTTCTTGATGTCCTCCTCGAGGCGGTCGATCTCGTCGTCGCGCTTGACGATCTGCTTCATGAGCTGCTCATCGTTCCGCTCGAGGACGCGCAGTGAGTCGCGGAGCGAGCGCATGACCAGGTCGCCCATCCGGCCGACCTCGCGCAGCGCTTGGCCGAGCGCCAGCGCCGGAGTGTCGAGGACCTGGGGGCTCAAGTAGATCGCGCCTTCCCTGCGCTCGGTGCGCTCGGGGACGAGGCGCGTGATGACGTCGGCCGCGAGGCCGGCGAACGGCAGGAAGACGAGTGCCAGAGCGACGTTGAAGAGCGTGTGCGCGTTCGCGATCTGCCGCGGCACGTCGTCGCTCGTGCTCGCGACGAAGGTGGCGAAGGGGACCATGACCGGGAGGAACAGCAGCGCGCCGGCGACCTTGAAGCCGGCGTGCGCGACGGCGACGCGGCGGGCTTCGACGTTCGCGCCAGCCGACGCGAGGAGCGCCGTCGCGGCGGTCCCGATGTTCGCGCCGAGGATGACCGGGATCGCGCTTCCGAGGGGCATCAGCCCCGCCGTCGCGAGCGAGATGGCCAGCCCGATGGTCGCCGCGCTCGAATGCACTGCCGCGGTGAACAGCGCGGCGATGGCGATCAGCACGATGTCCTGACCCGTCAGCGCCACGAGCAGGTCGTGGAACAGCGGGTTCTGCTTCAGCGGGATCGTTCCGTCAGAGATCAGGCGGATCCCGAGGAAGAGGAAGCCGAACCCCATCACCGCGCGGCCGATGTAGCTGAGCGTTCCGCGCGCCGTGACGTCGAGCACCCACCCGACGAAGAGGATCGCCGGCGAGACCGCGAGCAGGTTGAAGGCGATGAGCTGGACCGTGACCGTCGTGCCGATGTCGGCGCCGAGGATCACGCCGATGGTCTGCCGCAGCGACAGGAGTCCGGCCGAAGCGAAGCCGACGAGCATGACGGTGGTCGCACTCGAGGACTGGAGCACCGCCGTGACCCCCGCACCCACGAGCAGCGCGCGGAAGCGGTCGCCGCTCAGCGTCTGGAGGATGTGACGCAGCCGTGTCCCCGCGGCGCGCTGCAGCCCTTCGCCCACGAGGCGCACGCCATAGAGAAGGAGCGCGGTCCCGCCGAGCAGCGAGATCAGAACGGTGTTGCCCTCGCTCATTAGCGAGGCATTGTGTGCCTAGGGGGTCTTGGGGATCGCCGTCGTGAGGGTCGCGCGACCCGCGACGCCGCCGCCGAGCACGACGATCGCGACGTCCTCGGCCTCGTGGTTCGGCGCGGCGAAGCCGACGTTGGCGACACCGCTCTGGTCCGTCTTGTAGGTGCCGATGGTGATCACGCCGACCTGCAGGGTCACGGGCAGGTCCGCGAGCGCCTTGCCGTCCTGGGTGGCGATGATGCGCGCCACGACGGTCTCGCCCGGCCGCACCTTCGCGCGGTCGAGGCCCACGGTCAGCACCGTTCCCGCCGTGGTGGTCTGCGTGCTCTGCTTCACCGTGACCAGCAGCTCGGTCTTCGCTTCGTTGCCGGCCTTGTCCTTCGCGACGATGGTGACCTTCAGCGCTCCGACGGGAGGCACGAGGCGCTCGGTGAAGGTGCCGTCGGGGTTGGGCCGCAGCGCGCGGTCGTTGACCGTGACCTCAGCGCCGGCCTCGGTCTTCCCCTCGACGATGACGTCGGGACCTTCGACCGTGTCGCCGGTCTTCGGCCGCGTGATGGTGACCACGGGCGGCGTTCGATCGACGGTCACCGTCCGCGAGGTGGACGCGATCTGCGTCGTGCCCTCGACGAGGGTCGCGACGATGGTGCTCGTCCCGTCGGGCAGCGTGATGTTGGCGCCGCCGAACGCGCCGTCGGCGCCGAGCGTGTACGTCGTGAGACGGAGCCCGTTGAGCGCGAGCTCGACCGCGTTGTCCGGCTTGATCGCGTACGAGGGGACCTTCCCGGAGATCCGGATCTCGTTCGCCTTCGTGAACTCCGCGAGCCCGTCGAGGAGCGGCGCCGCGCTCACGTTGATCTGCGTCTCGCCCAGGGTGAGCTGCTCCTCGCGCGCGCGCGGGAACGAGCCGGCGATGGAGCCGCTCAGGTCGTTGAGGCCGGCGCCGAGCCCGATCCCGACGAGCTGCAGCAGCGCGAGCCCGGCGAACGTGAAGACGACCGAGATGGCGAGGCTGAGCGGGAGCGGATGCTCGAAGCGCGGCAGCTCCTTCTCCGCGCGGCGGACCTGCGCCGTGTAACGGCGCCAGTCGACGGGCGCGCGCTTGGGCGGACGAGCGCGCCGGACATGCGGAGCTGCGCGGGAGGTGAGCATCTGCGTCCTTTCTAACGGGGCGTGGTCAAGCTGGCACGGTCACGGCGGGATCTCCTCTTACAAAGCAAGAGGACGACGGCTTTTCCGTCGCCCTCCGCTGGTGGGTGGGATGAGGAGCTAACTGTTCAGTCCCGCATTACTCGGGAGAGCGACACTTTACTCGCCCGGCGGACGGCGTCAACCCCGCCAAAGTCCTAGAGTTTTCCTATGGCGGAAGCCCGGACCAAGCCCGCTCCCAAGGGCCTCGAGGGCGTCGTCGCCACCACGACGGCCATCAGCCTCGTCCAGGACAACCGCCTCATCTACCGCGGTTACGCCATCGACGATCTCGTCGCCAAGGCCGAGTACGAGGAGGTCGCGTACCTCCTCCTCAACGGAGACCTTCCCGACCGCGATCAGCTGCGCGACTTCAAGCAGGAGCTCGTCAAGCACCGCGCCCTCTCCCCCTTCCTCCGCGACCTGCTCGCGGAGATGAGCGAGAACGCCACGGCCATGGATGTCCTGCGCACGGTCGTCTCGGCCTCCGCGGCCGAGGATCCCGCGGAGGGCGACAACTCCCAGGCCGCCGAGTACCGGAAGTCGATCCGGCTCACGGCGAAGCTGCCGACGATGCTCGCGACCTACATGCGCCGACGCCGCGGCGAGCAGCCCGTTCCGCCCGAGCCCAGCCTCGGCCACGCCGCGAACTTCGCGCACATGACCTGGGGCGAGAAGGCACATCCGCGCGCGGCCGAGATCATGAACGCCGCGTTCATCCTGCAGGCCGAGCACGGCCTCAACGCGTCGACGTTCGCCGCGCGCATCACCGCGGGCACCGATGCCGACATGCACGCCGCGGTGACGGCGGCGTTCGGCGCGCTCAAGGGGCCGAAGCACGGCGGGGCGACCGACACCACGATGCGCATGATCGAGGAGATCGGCTCGCCGGACCATGCCGAAACGTTCGTCGACAAGGGCATCGAGCGGAAGTACATCTTCTCGGGCTTCGGGCACCGCGTCTACCTGACCGAGGACCCACGCGCGAAGCACCTGCGCCGCTTCGCCAGCGAGCTCGCCAAGGGCGGCCCCGAACAGGCGAAGCAGTTCGAGATCCAGGAGCGGCTGGTGAGGGCCATCGCCGAGCGCCGGCCCAAGATGTCACCCGGGGCCGCGGCCAAGGTGAACGTCGTGAACGTCGACTTCTACGCGGCGACGGCCTACACGTTCCTCGGCATCCCCGCCGATCTCGGCACGTCGATCTTCTCGCTCGGCCGGATCGCCGGCTGGTGCGCGCACGTCATGGAGCAGCACGGCGACAACCGGCTCATCCGCCCCGAGTCCGAGTACACCGGGCCCGTCGGGAGAACGTGGGTGCCCATCGCCGAGCGCTAACGCGCGGTCGCGAGCACCCTCCCGACGATCGCGATCTGCTGCGCCGAGAGCGCGGCGAGCCACTCCACCGCGATCTTGTCCGTGACCTCGTCGCGCCGCGGCTGCGCGCCCACGAGGATCCCCACGTTGCGGAAGCCGCTCGCGTGATAGAGGACGCGCGATCCATCCTTGAACTCGTAGCGGCAGGCGCGCGTGGCCGTGTCGCCGCTCGCGACCTCGAAGCCGACGGCCTGCTCGTCGGGCCAGGTGACCGCTCCGCAGCCGTTGTCGGCGACGAAGCGCGACCCCGGCACGTCGGGGTCGAGCACGAAGAGCCGCACCGTGAACCAGCGGAAGTCGGCCGATCCCTTCGTCAGGAACTCGCGCTCCCAGCCGTGCACCGCGACGGGAGCGTCCCGGGCGACGTCGGCTTTCAGCGGGAACTCCTCGGGCGGGAAGATCAGCTGCTCCGGCTCGTAGACGACGGGCCCGTCCGGGATCGAGGCGATGACCGCGGCATCGGCCCGTGGAGGCGGCGACGGCTCGGCCGCGCGCGCACCGCCGCACGATGCGATGAGCAGAGCGATGAGAAGCACACGCACGGACATCCGGACGCCTCCCCGGCCATGAAGCATACGGGCGCCCGCTTGTGGACGCGCTACCGCGCGCGGATCACGCCAGCCCGATGTCGAAGGTCGCGGAGTAGCCGGACGAGCCCTTCGCCGGCGCGATCAGCAGCTTCTCGCCGCCGCCGCGATAGATCCCATCGCCTTCGTTCCGCAGACGGCTCCCGGTCTTCCCCGAGTAGGGAGCCTGTGCGAAGACCTCGTCGTTGATCTTCTCGTCGAAGAACAGCTGTGAGGTGAAGTCCGCTATCTGGCCGCTCGCCGTGCGTGTCCGGATCTTGAAGTGGATGTGCACGGCCCGTCCCTGGTACCAGCCGGGGTAGATGGTCATGAACTTCGCGGTCCCGCTGGCGTCAGTGGTCTGGTAGCCGCGCAAGAACTTCTGGCCCCGGGTGTTGAAGCTGGGATCCGACGCGTCGGAGTACACGCCAGCGGCGTCGCAGTGCCAGACATCGACGGTGGCGCCCACGAGCGCCGCGCACGACCCGCCCGTCACCCGCGAGACGTTGAACGTGAGCGCGAGGAGAGCACCTGGCCTGACCGCGCCGGTCGACGGCTCGCTTCGGATGTCGGAGCGATCGAGCTT
>JACPOT010000007.1 GCA_016191385.1 Chloroflexota bacterium
ACGAGGCCCTTGTGCGCGCGGCTCACGATGATCTGCGGCCCGTGGATCGACCGGCGCACCTCGAGCACCAGCACCTTGCGGTGCTGGCCGACGAAGTACCGCTCGTGCGGAGCCTGCTCGGACCGCGGCAGGATGGCCTTGGCCTTCCCGAGGTCCATGATCGCCGACCCCGCGTCGAACCGGTCGATCACGCCGTTGATGATGTCGCCCTCGCGGTCGGCGTATTCCGCGTAGACCTGCTCGCGCTCGGCCTCGCGGAGGAACTGCTGGATCATCTGCTTGGCCGTCTGGGCGCCGATGCGCCCGAGGGCCGCCGCGGATTCCTCCATCGGGATGACGTCGCCGAGCAAGGCGTCGGGCTTGAGCTTGCGCGCGGAGTCGATCTGGAGCTGGATGCGCGGGTCCTCGACCTTCTCGACGACCGTCTTGAGCAGGTAGACCTTGAAGGCTCCGGTGTGCGCGTCGACCTTGACGTCGATGTGCTCCTCGTCGCCGTAGGCGCGCTTGATGGCACGCTCGATGATGTCGCTGACGACCTCCTTGGGGAGGCCCTTCTCGGCGGAGAGCTGTGCGAGTCCGGTCACGAGCTCACGACTCATGCAACACCTCTCCTTTCCGCTTCCGGCGACAAAAAAAGTGGGCCATGACCCACTTCGTTGACGCCGGAGGCGCGCAGGCTGCGCCTGCGTCCACGCACGATCATACCACCGAGGGTGGTATCCCGTGCGGACCACTTTCGACCGACGCTGGTCAGGCTAGCTCGGCGGGGCGTAGGGCCTGCAAAGAGAAGTGCAGAGAGCGCTCGATCATCGCCCTCCGACCCCTGTCAGGTCCCGAGGACTGTGCTCTGGCCGCGCGAGCACGTTCTGGCGCGAGCGCACGGCCCTCAAAGAGCTCACGACGCGCGAACCTTGGGACTCTCGCGCTACGCGTTTCCAGCGCGCCGCTCGTCAGTCTGAGGCACGGCCGCCAGAGCGGCCGTGCCTCGGGCGCCTTAGATCGCCTCTATGTGTGCGATGAGCCAGCGCTTCCGCGAACTGCAACCGCACCCTTCTGGGGACGGCATGGCGCGCAAGATCGCGAGTACTGCGGGGCGAATCGCTCGCCGGAGCATCACCAGCATCATCGACCCCTTACCAGCACGGTCCGCAGCCCACGTAGTAGCAGAGCCCATAGCTGTCGATCACTCGGCAGTAACACGCGCAGCCGCCGCCATTGCACCCGTAGTAGTCGACCCAGTGGTACTTGCAGTACGGCTGGTCGATGCACTGAACGCAGAAGGTTTGGCCGTCGCACCAAAAGTTGCAGGCTTGACCCGGCCCGCAGACGCATGGCATCGACAGTGTCCTCGTTCCCATCAGCCAGCCTGTTGCCATGAACACCGTCGCGCTCAACGCGCCCGTGACGGTGCGAATGAGAAGTGGACGTCTCTTGATCATTGTTCGGTCACCCACCTGGGGGTCAGCAGCGAGTCCCCAGGGAGCGCGTCGAGGAGCTGACGTGGAACGAGCACCTCGCCGATCCCCGTCAGGGTGCCTGGCGGCGGAAGGCGGAGAGGTTCACCTGGGCCGAGTCCCCGAAGCCAACCCGCAAGGGGTTCGGGGTGGTATCCCTGCGGCACCTGCTCTCCCGCGTCGAACGCAACGACTTCGAGGTGCGTGTTGCCCCGCAACCCGACGTTGCGGCCGCCCAGTGTCGATTGGTGGGTTGCAGGCACCGGTTTCGTCGAGAAGATGGTCCGCATTGGCTACTCCTTCGCTTGCGCAAGCTTTGTCTCTACTTCGTACCCGAGACCAAGGGTCATCAGGGCGATCTCCACGCCGTTGTAGACGTTATGGAGATCTATCCGATCGAGCGGGACGATCCCTATCGCACCTCCCTGAGCGAGCAGGCCCGGCAGATTCGAGATCCCGGTCTTCACGTACTCGCTGTAGATGTAGACGTGCTCGATGCCGTGGAAGATCGAAAGAACCATCAGTGGATACACCCAAGGGTTCCGCGGATACGTGAAGACGAGGAGCACTGAGAGCACCGCGATCGCGCCATTGAATAGAAGGTGCGAGAGTTCGCTATCGAACGACGCGCCCAATAGCCCTGATCCGATGATCGCTATTGCGATGTGCTCAATGAGATGGCCGAGCTGGGCGAGGAGGACCCATGCGAAGAGCCAGAGACCCCCGAGGGGCCCGCTTCGCACCAGACCGATCAGCCGCTGACTATTGAGTGCGACCAGACCGACTGGGGTTGCCATCACGTCACCTTGACGGATAGCCAGATGTAACGCCATTAGACTTTCGGCTAAACGCCTCGCTGAGGTGCGCTCAATGCACGGCAGGGTCGGCGGTCCACCTACCGCCCAAGAACTGGCGGTCCTCCGACTTCTAGTCCTTGGCCTCGCCAACAAGCTCATCGCACATCAGCTTGGGGTCACGGAACAGACGGTCAAGGCTCATGTGACGGTTCTGTTACGGAAGTGAACGCTACCTGAGCTACGAGATTCGCAGCGTCAGCTTGGCATCACCGGTGCGCTGATCGCGGAGCGTGGCGCCGTGGTCGTTGATGGTTCGGGTGCGGCGCTGCTCGATGAGAGGATCGCCCCGCACCTGGCGCGAGAGATCGTCGCGCGGGCGTGCGAGCTCGACGTATTGGTGTTCATGACGGTCGGGGGCCACATGTACATACGTCCCGGCCCGAAGCGCTGGTGGGAACGGACGGTGCCGCCTGACGAGGGCGACGAGGTCGTTGATGACCTTGGTGACCACGTCGGGGACGGCCCGACCCTCATCGGGGCGTTCGGTCACGTCGCACGGCTCTATGAGAGCCTTCCGCATGGACAAGTCCGAGCGCGGGTCGTGCTTCCCGGGACCGCAGCGGAGTCCCTCATCGTCACGCCGATCAACGGCAGGTATTCGCGTGCGCTCGAGGCAGTTCAGCGTTCGGTCGGTGTCGGGCGCTCAAGCACCCTGGCGATCGTGAGCTCAGAGGGCGCTCACGGACTGTTCGAGGCCGCCGCGATGCGCGTTGCCCGCCATGACGCAGACGAGCGCGTCATTCTCTCGGCCACTTGGCACGCGCCGCAGCCGCGCGACGACGTCGCCGCAGCCCTTGAGCAGTTCGCACGATCTCAGGATCCCTCATCCGGCCCTCGCGGCGTACCGTTATGGACGTAATGACTATTAGGATGACCGCCACCCAGGCCAAGGCGAGGATCCTGGCCCTTCTGGATGACGTCTCGTCGGGCCAGGAAGTCGAGATCACGAAGCACGGCCGGCTCGTCGCGCGGCTCGTGCCGGCCATGGGACCCCACGCGCTCCGGGGAGCCCTGGCCGGCGCCGCGATGACCGCGGCCAAGGACGAGGATCTCTTCAGCACCGGCGCGAGGTGGGACCTGCCCTGAGCTACGCGCTCACCGGCATCCACGACCGCTCGTCGGCTGGTGAGCTTCCGAGTCCTTACCGCCAGCTCGATCAACCCGCGCGCACCGGCCTCTTCAGCGCGGCCCTGACTCGCTCCTCGGTGGTCGCCCGGCTGGCCGGCGGAACGCCGCGCAGGGCGGACGCGGCCTCGGCCGTGCTGTAGCCGAGCGACTGCAGCGCCGCGGCGGCCTCGTCGTCCACCGGTCCAGATCCCGGGACTCCCGCGTCGGCGACCGCGGCGACCCTACCGCGCAGATCCACGATGGCCGCCTTGGGTCCGACGCCGCTCACGGAGGTGAGCATGTCGAAGAGGGCGAGCTCGTCGCGCGACTCGAACCCGTAGAGGAACTGACCGTCCTCACGGACGACGTGGTGGGTGTGCAGGAGCACCTCGTCAGTAGCGGGCTGCCGCGGGACGAAGACCTTGTAGCCGACGCCGGCCGCTTCGACGATCACGTGATCGGGCCCGCGCGTCGTGACCCGGCCGCGGACGGTCGCGATCAGGCCCTTGCCTCCGCGAGAGCGATGACCGTGGCCAAGCGGGCGCGCAGCGCGTGCGTGAGCGCGATGGCCACGGCGTCGGCGACGTTGTCCTGGGCGATCGGGGTCGCGAGGGCCAGGACGAGCGAGAGCATGTGCTGGACCTGCTTCTTGTCGGCGGACCCGCTGCCGGTGACGGCGAGCTTCACTTCCTGCGGCGTGTACTCGGCGACCTCGAGGCTCGCTCGCGCGGCGGACAGGAGCGCGATCCCGCGCGCTTCGGCCACGCGCATGGCCGTGCGCACGTTCTTGTTGAAGTAGAGGCGCTCGACCGCCAGGGACGTAGGCCTGTGCGTCCGGATGAGCAGGTCGATGGCCTCGCCGATGGCCAGGAGCCGCTCGGCCGCGGTGCCGTCCGCGGGAGTGGTGATGAGCCCGCAGTCGAGGATCCGGGCTGGCTCGGTGCGCGCATCGAGGAGCGCGTACCCCATGCCGGTCGTCCCCGGGTCGATACCGAGGACCGTGCCGGCGCTCATACCGCCTCGAGCACTTCCTCGGGCACGTCGAAGTTGGCGTGCACCTTGTGAACGTCCTCGAGATCTTCCAGAGCCTCGACGAGGCGCAGGACCTTCTGCGCGTTGTCGCCCTCGACGCGAACGGTCGAGGTCGGCCGCCGGGAGAGCTCGGCGGAGGCGATCTTGATGCCCTTGGCCTCGAGCGCCTTCTTCACCCGCTCGAAGTCGCGCGGCGTCGTGTAGATCGTGACGAGGTCGTTGTCTCGCTCGACGTCCTCGGCACCCGCGTCGATGGCCGCGAGCTCGACGTCATCGGCCCGGGCACCCTTCGCGTCGACCTCGAGGATGCCCTTCTGCTCGAAGAGCCACTGCACCGAGCCGGCCTCCCCGAGCTTTGCGTTGTGGCGCGTGAGCGCCGCGCGGACCTCGGACGCGGTGCGGTTGCGATTCTCTGTCGTCGCCTCGATCAGCACCGATACGCCCGCCGGCCCATAGGCCTCGTAGACGATGCTTTCAAGCTGCGCTCCGTCGGCCCCGCCGGTCGCGCGGTCGATGGCGCGCTGGATGTTGTCCTTCGGCATGTTCACGGCGCGGGCGCGGTCCATGGCGAGCCGCAGTCGGAAGTTCATCTCGGGGTCGCCGCCGCCCTCACGCGCGGCGACCATGATCTCCCGAGCCATCTTGGTGAAGACGTTGCCCCGCTTCGCGTCGGCGGCGCCCTTCTGGCGCTTGATCTGACTCCATTTGGAATGCCCACTCATCGCGGGAATACTAGGGCGCAGGCACATCGCCAGGGGAGAACGAGATGGCGCTGACCGCTCCGGAAAAGATCCGCAACGTGGCCGTAGTGGGACATGGCGGATCGGGGAAGACGACGCTGGTCGAGACCCTCCTTCACGTGTCCGGCGCGACCACACGTCTCGGCAAGGTGGACGATGCGACGAGCATCCTCGACACCGACCCCGAGGAGCAGAAGCGCCGCATCACCATCAACCTCGCCCTCGCCGATCTCGTCCACGACGACACGAAGATCAACTTCGTCGACACGCCGGGCTTCGCCGACTTCGCGGGCGATCAGAAGGCCGCGCTGCGGGTCGCCGACAGCGCTCTCGTCGTCATCGACGCCTCGGCCGGCATCCAGGTCGGCACCCAGCTGGTGTGGCAGGACCTCGAGCGGCAGAAGAAGCCACGTGTCGTGGTCGTCGGGCGGCTGGACCGCGAGAACGCCGACTTCGACCAGGTCCTGAAGCAGCTACGGGAGGCCTATGGGATCCGCGTCGTGCCGCTCCACGTGCCGATGGGACAGCACCAGAGCCTCGAGGCGACCATCGACCTGCTGCACGGCCAGGTCCTCAAGGGCCCCAAGGACCCGGTCGCCGAGATGCCGGCGGCCGAGAAGGAGCGCGTGGGCGGCTACCGCCAGCAGCTGGTCGAGGCCATCGTCGAGACCCAGGAGGAGCTTCTCGCCCGCTACCTGGAAGGCAAGGACATCTCGTACGACGAGCTGCGCGACGCGCTCCACGCCGCGGTCCGCGACGGGCAGGTGATACCGGTCATCGCCACGAGCGCGAGCAAGCGCGTCGGGTTCGCGGGGCTTCTCGAGACCATCGTCGACATGCTCCCCTCGCCCGTCGAGGGTGGTGCGTCCATCGGGCGCTCGCCCGCCGGGGACGAGATCGCGCGCAAGCCCGCGCAGGCGGAGAAGCTCTCGGCGTTCGTGTTCAAGACCCTGGCGGACCCTTTCGTGGGGAAGATGTCGTACGTCCGCGTGTACTCCGGGGTCCTCAAGGGCAACGGCCCGGTGCTCGACGCGACCGCGAACGAGACGGAGCGCGTCGGGCAGATCTTCTTCCTGCGCGGGAAGGAGCAGGAGTCGACCGACGCCGTCGGCGCCGGGGACATCTGCGCCATCCCGAAGCTGACCGCGTCGACGACGGGGTCCACGCTCTGCGAGAAGGACGCTCCGATCGTCTACCCGCCCATCGAGTTCCCGGCGCCAGCCTTCAGCGTCGCGATCGAGCCGGTCAGCAAGCAGGACCTGGACAAGCTCTCGACCGCGCTCCACCGCCTCGTCGAAGAGGACCCCACCCTGCGGGTCCACCGGGACGAGGCGACGCACGAGACGATCCTCAGCGGGATCGGCGAGTCGAGCATCGACGTCGCCGTCCACCGCCTCAAGGACAAGTTCTCGGTCAGCGTCGAGACGCGCACGCCGCGGGTCCCCTATCGCGAGTCGATCCGCGCGAAGGCGCAGGCGCAGGGCCGGTACAAACGGCAGACCGGCGGCCACGGCCAGTTCGGCGATACCTGGGTCTCGATCGAGCCGCTGGTGCCGGGGTCCGGGGTCGAGTTCGCGACGAAGATCGTCGGGGGCTCCGTCCCGCGGAACTTCTGGCCCGCCGTCGAGAAGGGCATCCGCGAGGCGGCCGAGAAGGGCGTGATCGCGGGATACCCCCTGTCGGACTTTCGCGCCACGCTGTACGACGGCTCCTTCCACGCCGTCGACTCGAGCGAGATGAGCTTCAAGATCGCGGGCTCGCTCGCGCTCCAGGCCTGCGTGAAGGAAGCGCAGCCCTATCTGCTCGAGCCGATCATGGACCTGGCGGTGCTCGTGCCCGACGACCACATGGGCGACGTGCTGTCCGACCTCAACTCGCGGCGCGGTCGCGTGCTCGGGATGGACGACGCCGGCGCGGGCTATCGCCAGATCCGCGCGCACGTGCCCATGGCCGAGACGTTCCGCTACGCCACGGACCTCCGCTCCATGACCGGCGGGCGCGGAACGTTCACCGCGATGCTGCTCGGATACGAGGAGTGCCCCGTGCACATCGCGCAGAAGGTCATCGAGGCGCACACCAAGGCGCAGGACGGGGAGCCCGCCGCGGCGCGCTGAGCCTTCAGCTGGTCAACGGCCGCCCGAGATCCTCGACGAGCGTCGCCGCGTCTGGGTCGATCTCGACCGCGCGCCGGAAGGCCTCCGCGGCGGAGGCGGTATCGCCACGAAGGCGCGCGAGGAGCCCCTGACCGAAATGCGCCTCCCAGACCCCGGGATCCGCGGCGATCACGCGCGCGAACGCGGCCTCGGCCTCGCCGGCGCGAGCGGCATCGCCGGCGACCGCGATCCGGCCGGCCTCTGGCATCGCCGGCGACCGCGATCCGGCCGGCCTCTTCGAGGTCGCGCTCGAGCGCGGGGTCGACGAGGCCGAGCCGGAGCCGCCGCGCCGTCGCGATGGCCGCGGCGTCGGTCTCCGTCTGGATCAACCGGCGTAAACGCGACGCCGCCACCGCCGGCGCTCCGGCCTGGACGTAGAGCCGCGCCAGCGTCAGCACATCCGCGGCGCGCAGCGGCCGCAGCGCATCGGAGTGCTCGAACGCGACGATCGCGCCGCTCGCGTCGCCGGCGGTCCGGCGCACCTCGCCGAGGATGTAGTGCGCGCGCCATGAGCCCGGTGACGCCTCGGTCAGCGCTTCGAGCGCGGGGAGGACGGCCTGCTGGTCCTCGGTCTCGATGGCCTCGGCTCCCATCACGAGGATGTGCTCCTCGATGACCGCCGATCGCGGGTCGGCCCGTGCAGCGTCGGCGTAGCGCTGCGCCGCGCGCGCGAGCGCGTCGCGCGCCGCGGCCGCGTCGCTGCGTCGCAGGAGCGTCGCGTCGACCTGCGCGTCCATGGCCTCGAGCAGCGCGGCGTAGGCGTCCTCGTTCGCCGCCGCGGGCGTCGAGACGTCGCTGTCGCCGGCGACGCCGAGGGCCGCGACGAGCCATCGCGCCAGCGCGGTCTCGACCTCATGCAGGCTGTCGGCGGCGATCTCATTGGTGAAGCTCGAGGCCTGGCGGGAGGCCGCAGCCTCGACGAGCGACGCCGCGAGGCGTCGCGAGACGGGCCCTTCCTCGTAGGTGCCGGTGAGCGCGTGCGAGGCACCCATGGAGCGGGCGTACTCGGCGGCGAGCTTCGCGTCGGGCGTCGAGCCGAACACCAGATAGCCGGCGTCCGTCGGCTCCCTCCCCATCGCGACGAGGAACACCGGCCGGAGATCGAGGACGGGGTCGCCGGCGAAGCGATCGACGAGGCGTCGGGCGAGCTGCCGTGCCCAGCGGCCCGCCCGCTCGCGTCCGTCGCCCTCGGCGACGGCGCCGAACGGGACGACGGCGACGATCCCGGGGCCCCCGGAGGCGGATCCAGCGGAAGCAGGATCCGCCGATCGGGGTGGGGTCATCGGGGTGGGGTCACGTCCAGCGGATGCGGGCGAAGCTGCGGGGGCCGTAGCGGACCAGCGGCGACCCCGATGTCGGCACGGCCGTGGATACGTCGGCGAGGGCGTCATCGACCCGAACGCCGCGCTGCTCCACCAGCCTGCGAGCGGCGCCTTTGCTCGGTTGGAGCCGTGCGCGCACGAGCAGGTCGACGATCGGGACGCTGGCTTCGCCGTCGCGTGTCACGTCGACGGTCGGAACGTCCGCGGGCGCCTGGCCCTCGCGGAACTGCCTCGTGAATGCCGCAGCGGCATCCTCTGCCGCGGCGGCAGAGTGGAGCTCGGTCACGATCCGCTTGGCGAGGACCTCCTTGGCCTCGCGGGGGTGGAGCTCCTTGCGCGCGAGCACGTCGAGCGTGCGCCGCACCTCGGCCAGCGGCATCTCCGTCGCCCATTCGAAGTAGTGGGGCATGAGCGCGTCGGCGATGGACATGACCTTCCCGTACATCTGGTCTGCGGGATCGGTGAGCCAGATCGCTGTCTGGGGCTTTGACTTGCTCATCTTCTGGCCGTCGAGGCCCTCAAGGAGGTGGACGATGAACGCGGACTGGGGGCGCCCCCCGACCATCTCCTGCAGCTCGCGCCCGGCGAGGATGTTGAACAGTTGATCGGTGCCCCCGAACTCGACGTCGGCGTCGATGGCGACGGAGTCATAGGCCTGGAGCAGGGGGTACAGGAGATCCTTGATGGGGATCGGCGTCCCGGCGGCCTGGCGCTTCCGGAACTCCTCGCGGGCCAGCATCTGCTGGACGGTGAAGCGCGCCGCGAGGTCGATGACGTCGCGGAGGCCGAACCTCCCGAACCACTCGTCCTGGAGGACCGTCCGGCTGCCCTCCTTCGGCACGATG
Organism: Chloroflexota bacterium; assembly: GCA_016191385.1. Lineage (GTDB taxonomy): Bacteria > Chloroflexota > Limnocylindria > P2-11E > P2-11E > JACPOT01. The sequence goes on from JACPOT010000007.1 coordinate 9,511, forward strand.
AGGTGGAACTGGTCAAGGTAGGTGCGGGCGTTCTCCATGACCTCGTCGCGTGACTTCGTGGGCCGCGAGAGGTCCCGGTCGGTCGGGTCGCCGATCTGGGTGGTCCAGTCGCCCACGATGAGGACGATCTCGTGGCCCCAGCGGGCGAGCATCTTGAGCTTCCGCAGGCCGACGGCATGCCCGAGGTGAAGGTTCTTGGTCGTCGGGTCGAATCCCTGCTTGATACGAAGTCGACGCTCTCCCGCGGCGAGGACGGAGGCCAGCTCGTCCCTGACGATGACCTCCGCGACGCCGCGGGTGAGGAACTCTTCGAGCTCGGAAGCGTTAGGTCGGGAAGGCATGGCACCTAGACTATGAGCATCAAGGGAAACAACCACCGCGATCATGCGCTCAAGCGGGGTCCGTACCGGGCCCTCCGTCGGAAGGGCGCCGCAAGCCCCGTGCGTCGGGGCCTCGCGTTCGTGTCACCAGTGATGCTCGCGTTCCTTCTCGCGCTCGTCGCCGTCCCACTGGTCGGCGGGGCGATGGTGCTCGCCTCCTTCACCGCGGACCTTCCGTCGCCCCAGGACCTGGCCAAGGACCCCCTGGCCCTCTCGACCAAGATCTACGACCGCACCGGCACGGTCCTCCTCTACCAGCTCGAGGTGGAGCGCCGCGAGGCGGTGCGTTTCGACGACGTGCCTCGCGTCCTCATCGACGCGACGGTCGCCGCCGAGGACAAGACCTTCTGGACGAACCCCGGCGTGGACATCCTGGGCATCGCGCGCGCCGTCTACGCCGACCTCACTCGCCGCGGGACCGGTCAGGGCGGCGCGTCGACGATCACGCAGCAGCTCGTGAAGCAGCGGATCGTCGGAGGCGAGGTCACCATCCAGCGCAAGATCCGCGAGGCCATCCTCGCGATCCAGGTCACTCGTACGTACAGCAAGCGCGAGATCCTGGAGCTCTACTTCAACCAGATCTACTACGGCAACCAGGCCTACGGCGTCAAGGCCGCGGCGGAGACGTATTTCGGGAAGGCCGACCTCTCGACGCTCACCCTGGCCGAGGCGGCGCTGCTCGCGGGACTGCCGCAGGCGCCTTCGGCCATCGACCCCTCCCAGCCCGGGAACGTCGAGCGAGCCGAGGACCGCCGCGCCTACGTCCTCGCTCAGATGGAGGACACCGGAGCGATCACGGAGGCGCAGCGGGCCGCGGCGGACGCCGAGCCCATCAAGGTCCGCGGCCAGCAGATCACGACCATCACGGCGCCCCACTTCGTGTTCCAGGTCCGCGACCAGCTGACCCGCATCTTCGGGGACGAGGCCATCGTCACGCGCGGCGGGTTCAAGGTGACGACCACTCTCGACATGAAGAAGCAGGCCGCCGCGGAGAAGCAGGTGAAGACCTGGGTGACCGATCTTCGCGACCGCAACGTCTGGAACGCCGGCCTCGTTTCGATCGAGCCGAAGACCGGCGAGGTCCTCTCCTACGTCGGCTCGGTCGACTACTACAACCGCGACGACCCCAAGGTCCAGGGCCAGTTCGACGTCGCGGGCATCGGTGTCCGCCAGCCGGGGTCGTCGTTCAAGGTCTTCAACTACCTGACCGCGCTTAAGAAGGGCGCCACCGCGGCGACGGTCGTCGTCGACGCGCGGACCGACTTCACCGGCAAGGCAGACGCCGCCAAGGTCGCGGCCGGGACCATCGACCCGAAGAGGGACTGCGGGTACTGCCCTGAGAACGCGGACTCGCAGTACCACGGCCCGCTCTCGATGCGGCAGGCCATCCGCGAGTCCCGGAATGTGCCTGCGGTCAAGTTCCTCCAGCAGTACTCGGGCATCGAGGACACCATCCAAACGGCTCGCGACCTCGGCATCACGACACCCATCGACCCGGCGAACGTTGGGCTCTCCCTCACGCTCGGAGCGAAAGAGGTGAAGCTCCTCGACATGACGAGCGCGTTCGGAACTGTCGCGAACCTGGGCGTGCGTGTGGAGCCGACGTTCGTCCTGAAGGTGGAGGACCCACGGGGAAAGGTCGTCTGGGAGCACAAGGACTACGAGCAAAAGCGCGTGCTCGATGCCGGGATCGCCTACATCATGACCGACATCCTCAAGGACACGACGCGCCCCGATCGCGACTTCATCTTCGGGTCGTGGACCAACATCGACCGTCCCGCGGCTCTGAAGACCGGGACCACCGACGACCTCAAGGACGTGTACTCGGTCGGCTACGTGCCTCAGCTCGTGACCGGGGTGTGGATGGGCAACAGCAACGCCGACCTCATGAGCGGGCGCGACTTCTTCAGCGCGATGGGCCCGGGCCAGCTGTGGCGCGAGTACATGAAGGAGGTGCTCACGGGCGTCGAGAAGAAGGACTGGGAGAAGCCCGCCAACGTCGTGAGCGCCAACGTCGTGCTCGCCCCCGGCGCGTACGGCGGCTACGGATCGGGGATGCTGCCCTCGAGCCTGACGCCGTTCACGACGCAGGAGCTCTTCATCAAGGGCACCGAGCCGCGTTCGTCGGACAACTGGTACACGACGGGATGCCCGAAGCCCGACGGGTCCACGTCGATCGGGATGCGCATCCGCGAGGTCGGGCCCGCGGTGTGGGCGGCGTACACGCAGCAGTGGATCAGCGATGCCAACAAGGGCCTCCGGTCGTACGGCCGCTACACCTGGAACGTCGTAGCGGAGACGTGCCCGAGCCCATCGCGCGCGCCGTCGCCGTCGCCCAGCCCGTCCGGCCCCGCGAGCCCTCCGAGCGGAACGCCGCTACCGCCGGGCTCGACGCCTGCGCCGACGCCCGTGCCCACGCTCAACTTCCCGCTGCCTCCGGGGATCACGTTCCCGCCGGGCTTCACCCCGACGCCTCGACCGCCCTAGTCCAGCGCGATCATTCGGATCCCGGCGCGCTCGCAGCGCGCTTCGATCCCGTCGAGCGGCTCGTGGATGATCCCGGAGTCGCGCAGGGCCCGCAGCAACGTCGGGTGCATCCGCGGGACGTCGATCTCCGCCCAGGCGACGTCCTCTCCGCCCGGGCCGACGCGCGGCGTCCCTGAAGCCACCGCGGCGAAGAGATCTACCTCCCCGACGAATCCCTTCGCCTCGACCCGCACCTCGTAGCGCGTGACGTGGCGCATCTCGTGTGCCAGCAGCCCGGTCTCCTCTAGGACCTCGCGCCGGGCGGCATCCTCGCCCGTCTCTCCAGGTTCGACCCCTCCGCCAGGAAGGATCCACTCGCCAGCGAAGGGGCCTGCCCGGTTCCGCACGAGCAGCACACGGCCGCGGTCATCGCTCGCCATCACAATGGCGGCGCGCCGCGCCCGTCGCGCTGCAGAGTCCGCTACTTCTTCTTCGACGACTTCTTGGTGCTCTTCTTCGCTGCGGGCTTCGCGGCCATCTTCTCGTGGTGTGACATTTTCCCCTCCCCTCGCGAGTTGTCGGCGGAACGTTACCGCGATCGTCAGAGGCTGACGATGGTCGCGCCGTCGCCGCCTTCCGAGCGGCCGGCGGCCGCCACCTCGCGGACGAGGGGGTGCTGCCCGAGAGCCGACCGGATGGCCGCCCGCAATGCCCCGGTCCCATGCCCGTGGACGATGCGCACCCGTTCGTAGCCGGCGACGGCGGCGTCGTTGAGATACCGGTCGAGGACCGCCAGCGCCTCCTCGGCGCGCGCCCCGCGAAGGTCGAGCTGCAGCGGGACGTTCGCGGACGAGCCGGCCACCGCCGGTCGCGCGACCCGCGCCGGCTGGCGCTCGGCCACAGGAGCGGGCCGCAGCGAGGACGCGGGGACCCGCACGCGGACCGCTCCGGCAGCCACCTCGGCCGTGCCGCGGTCGTCCACCGAGAGCAGGGTCCCAGGCTCGCTCATGCCGTCGATGAGCACCGGCGCCCCGACCGCGATCGGCGCCGGGGCCGCGGGGAGCGGCGCCGGGGCGGTCCGGTCGCGCGCCGCCTCCGCCTCCACGAGCGCCGCGCGCGCGTCCTCCACCAGGTCCCGCCGCGACGAGCGGTCGCGCGCCTCCTCCGCCTGCCGGATGGCCCGGCGGGCCTGCAGGAGCACCTCCTCGGCCTCAGCGCGGGCGCGGCGGAGCTGGTCGCGGGCCTCCTCGCGCAGCCGGTCGGCCTCGCGACGGGCCTCGTCCAGCGCGCGCTGCGCGTCGACGGCGGCGACCCGCGCGCCTTCCACCTGCTCCGAGAGGTCCGTGCGCGCGCGCTCGGCTTCGCGAAGGGTCCGCTCGAGCGAGCGATGCAGCTCCGACAGGTGGGACTCCGCGCGCGCCAGCACCCCGCCGTCGAGGCCGAGCTGAGCCGCGATGGCGAACGCGTTCGAGGCGCCGGGCAGGCCGAGGTGCACGCGATAGGTCGGCCGCAGGGTGGCGAGGTCGAACTCCACGCTCGCGTTGAGCACGCCCGGCGTGTTGAGGGCGAAGGCCTTCAGCTCCGGGTAATGGGTGGTCGCAGCGACGAGGACGCCGCGCCCGAGGAGCGTCTCGAGGACGGCCATCGCAAGCGCCGCCCCTTCGTCCGGGTCCGTGCCCGCCCCGATCTCATCGAGCAGCGCGAGATCCCCCCGCTGCGCTTCGGCGAGGGTGGCCACCACGTTCCGCAGGTGCGACGAGAACGTCGAGAGCGACTGCTGGATGGACTGTTCATCGCCGATGTCGGCGAAGACGCGCCTCAGGACCGGGAGGGCACTTCCGGGCGCGGCGGGGACCTGCAGCCCGCACGCCGCCATGAGCGCAAGCAGGCCGATGGTGCGGAGCGTGACGGTCTTGCCACCCGTGTTCGGGCCGGTGACGACGAGCGCGCGGATGTCGCCCCCGAGGCGCACGTCGATGGGCACCGCGGCGTCGCCGAGCTGCCGCATGAGCAGGGGATGGCGTGCCCGGATGAGGTCGGCGACGCCGTCGGCGTTGAGGCGGGGCCGGACGCAGTCGAACGTGGCGGCGAAGTGCGCGCGGGCGAGGATGAGGTCGAG
>JACPOT010000036.1 GCA_016191385.1 Chloroflexota bacterium
GACGAAGCCATCCGCTTCAACCACAACTACATCGGGACGGAGCACCTGCTCCTCGGCCTCGTCCGCGAGGGCGAGGGCGTCGCAGCCCGCGTCCTGGACCAGATGGGCATTCAACTATCGGCGATCCGACGGAGCGTCGAAGCGAGCACTGGACGTGGAACATCCGTGGCTCCGAGCGAGATCTTTCTCTCGCCAGGCGTCAAGCGGGTCATCGAGCTGGCGGGAGAGGAGGCGAAGAACCTCGGTCACAGCCACGTCGGGACCGAGAACCTGCTGCTGGGGATGATCCGTCACGAGGACGAGAAGAGCCCGGCCCGGCTCGTGCTCGCGAACCTCGGCGTCGACCTGGAGGCGACCCGGCAGCGGGTCATCGACACCCTTGCGCACCCGGAGACGATCCGCCGAGTTGCCGCGGTCGAGGGGTCAATGCTCGATGCGCAGGGCAAGAAGCGCGACTGGTACTGCGAGGACGTGCTTAGCGGGAAGCTCAAGGTGAAGGTCCTCTATGAGGACGAGCTCGTCCTCGGCATGGAGCACCCCCACCCCACCTATCAGATCCACGGGGTCGTCATCCCGAAGAAACATGTGTCGTCGCTGCTCGCGCCGGAGGCGCTCGACCCCGCGCTCCTCGCGTCCATGCTGCGCGGGGTTCAGGCCGTTGCGAAGGCGCTGGGCCTGGACCAACAAGGCTTTCGGATGGAGGCGAACGCAGCCGGCCCCGGCGTGACGCCGCACATGCACTGGCATGTCGCCGGCCCGGGTCTTCCGCCTCCGATGCGGTGGAAGGCGCGGGCGATCGGGCCTGTGGCCGCAACGCCGAGGAGCGCGGGCTTCACGTTCGACCGGTTCGATGACGGCGCCAAGCGGGTACTTGCGCTCGCGCAGGAAGAGGCGATCCGCCTCAACCACAACTACATCGGGACCGAGCATCTCCTGGCGGGCCTGGTGCGCGAGAGCTCAAGCGCTGCGGCGCGCGCCCTTCTGACATCACCTTGAGCCCGCGGACGAGGAAGGTCATCGAGCTGGCGATCGACGAGGCCGATCGCATGAAGCAGCAGACGGTGAGCGCGGGACATTTGCTCATCGGCCTCGTGCGCGAGGGCGAGGGCATCGCCAGCGGCATCATCCAATCCCTCAAGGTAGACCTCGAGGCGGTGCGCCAGAAGGTTATCGAGGAGATGCGGAAGGGGTCCTAGGCCACGCGCTCCAGGACGACGACCGGGATGATCCGCTTCGTCTTGGCGGGATAGTCGCGGAATCCAGCGAACACCTTGGCATGGTCGTCGTACATGCGATCGCGCTCTGGACCCTTCGGGACCGGCGTCGCACGGACCGTGAACGTGTCGGTGCCGACCTCGATCGTCGCCTCACGATGTTTGACGAGGTTGTGGTACCAGGTCGGGTGGGTCGGCGCGCCACCCTTCGATGCCGCGATGACATACCGACCCCGATCCATGTGGTAGACGAGGGGGTGCGTGCTGACGCGTCCCGTCTTGGCGCCACGCGTCGTCAGAAGGAGCAGATGATCGCCCCACGGCGGGATGCCCTTGCCGCCCTGGACGCGGAACTTTTCGATGGTGCCGCTGTTCCAGTCCTTCACGCCCGTATCAACACCGCGGCGGGTCCAGCCATTCCGGCTACGAGCTCGCCGCCTCTTTCGGCTCTTCGCCCGGCCATGCGGTCAAGCCCCAGGCGGCGCCCTTGAGCGCCTTCAACGAGAGCAGCGCGCACTTGATCCGCGCGGGGCTGATGGGGATGCCGAGGTTCGCGAGAACGTGCTCGCGGTCGAACTCCTTCACCTCGTCGAGCGTCTTGCCCTTGATCTCCTCGGTGAGGATGGACGCGGATGCCTGCGAGATCGCGCAGCCGCGGCCGGTGAAGTGGACGTCGTCGATACGGCCTTCGTCGCCGACGAGCAGGAACATCGTGATCTCGTCACCGCACAGCGGGTTGGTGTCGTGATAGCGGTGCGTCGCCGGATCGAGCTCGCCGAAGTTCCGCGGGTTCTTGTAGTGGTCGAGGATGAAGTCGCGGTAGAGGTCGTCCATTACACCCCGAAGACCTTCTTGGCCTTGCCGATGGCCTCGATGAGGGCGTCGCACTCCGCGACGGTGTTGTAGA
>JACPOT010000060.1 GCA_016191385.1 Chloroflexota bacterium
GGGCCGGAACTCGGCCTCGCCCTTGAGCGAGAGGGTCTTGGTGATGGCCGCGGTGAGCGTGGTCTTGCCGTGGTCGATGTGACCGATGGTCCCCACGTTCACGTGCGGCTTGGTGCGCTCGAACTTCTTCTTGGCCATCTCTTCTGTTACGCCCTTTCTCGAGAGCCCACCTCGGGGATCGGACCCGAGACCTCGTCCTTACCAAGGACGTGCTCTACCAACTGAGCTAGGTGGGCGTTACTGCGTTCCTTTCGGACATTAAGAGAGAGTTGCTCGGCGCAACTCCCTGTCGCGAGGAACCCGCAAATACTACCGGAAACGGACCCTTTCGCGGGTCAGCTGGCTCTCACGGGCACTGGGGGGACGAGCGGGCACGGTAGGAGCGGTGGCTAGGCGAGCCCCGCCTCTAGCCGTTCCGCCGGCATAGACGTTGAATGTCCCTATGAAAGGAATGACGAGCATCATCCGCGGCCTCGCCGCGGTCGCCCTCACCGCAACGATCGTCGCCTGCGGCGGCAGCGTCGGCACGGCCGGCGACGTCGCGACGTCCTCCCCGACGGCGCGACCCCGCTACACGCCGATCCCGACGGCCGCGCCGAGCGTCGCTGTCACGGCAGCGGCGACCCCCGCGGCGTGGACGCCGAACTACGACGAAGTGCCGGACGCGGCCATGGAGCCGAGCCTCCTCGCGAAGCAGGCCCTCATCGTGGAGGCCGCCATCCGCGATCCCAACGTGACGGGCAAGCAGCTCAAGTGGATGGGCCACATGCAGCAGGTGATCTACAGCCGCGTCGCCGACTTCCCGGAGTTCCGCGAGCCCCTCCTCGCCGCTCTCCCGGAGTCGCAGCGCGCGGTCGTCGCGAAGGCCCTCGACGCCGGGAGAGAGCTCCGCAAGATCGGTTCTGGCCCCGCGCCGAAGAAGCTTCCCGACTGGAAGATCGTGACGCCGCCGCCGGCCGAAACGCTGCTCTCCTATTACAAGGAGGCGGAGGCGACCTTCGGCGTGCCGTGGTACTACCTCGCGTCCATCAACCTCGTCGAGACCCGCATGGGCCGCATCCGTGGGCTCTCCAGCGCCGGAGCGCAAGGTCCTATGCAGTTCCTGCCCGCGACGTGGGCCGCGTACGGCCAGGGGGACGTCAACGACCCGCGCGACGCGATCCTCGGCGCCGCGCGCTACCTCAAGGCGTCCGGCGCGCCGGGCAACATGGCGAAGGCGCTCTTTGCCTACAACCGCAGCGACTTCTACGTGAACGCGGTCGATCTGTACGCCCAGGCGATGAAGCTGGACCCGATGGTGTTCCGTGGCTACCACGGCTGGCAGGTGTACGCCGGGACCGTGGACGGCGTGCAGCTGCTGCCCGAGGGGTGGACCAAGGAATAGCGCCCCTCGCGACGAGAAAGGAGAAGGACGGGCCACTGGCCCGTCCTTCTCCTTGTTCGCGGTCGGTGGCGTTAGACCGGCGCGAGCTCGTCGCTCTTCTTCCGGCGGCCGCGAACGGCCGACCGGGCGAAGGGCGTCGCGCCCGGGTCCACCGGGACGATGTGGCTGTAGCCGTGGTCCTCGACCTCGTGGGCGTTGCGGCGCGCGGCCGCTTCCTTGAGGGCGTCCATCGAGTTCTGGCTCGACAGCGTGAACACGCGGTCGCAGTCGTGGTCAGCGCGGCAGGGGAGTCCAGATGTCTTCACGCCTATAGAACGTACGAGCGGCCCCGGCTGTTCCGCCGTCAGCGGATAGCGACCGAGGCAGCGCCCCCTTGGACGTCCACCGTGACCCGGTCCTTCGCGGCGGCGTAGCCGGCCGTCTCAGCGGCCCCGCCGTTCACGGTCAAGCGCGCATTGTCGCTGCGGACCGAGATCGCGCCGCCTCTGGTCGTGATGCGCGCTTCCACGCCGGCGGGCACCACCACCTCGATGCTCGCGGCGCCGGCCGAGATCTTCACGGGGACATCCCCGCGCGGCGTCGGAAGCGTGAGGTGCACCTGCGAGGCGCCGGTGTCGATCCGGACGTCCGTCGTCATGACGTCGCGCAGGTCGACAGTGAAGTCGCCCGCTCCGCCATCCACGCGGACCGAGGCGGGGAGGTCGCTGGCCACGCGCACGGTGACGCCCTGTGGCGGGCTGCCGAAGCGGAAGATGTCGGTCACCTCGCCGGGCTCGACGCGGACCTCCGCGCCGCTGCCGCTGCGGTTCGTGCGGACGCTGAGCTGGCCGTTGTCGGAGTGCGCCTCGACGAGAGCGGCGGCCCCGCCGCTGACCCGGTAGTCGCCGGCGCCACCGGCGACACGCAGCATCAGCGCCGTCGCGCCCTCTCGCGCGACGGTCGCATCGCTCGGGCCGCTCGAGACGGGCGCGAAGTAGCCGCGCGGCTGGGCGATGGACAACCCGATCCCGAGCGCGATGACGAGGATCTCGAGCGCCAGCGCCAGGTAGGGCTGGCGCCGGGCGACGAGCATCTCGATCCCGACGGTCACCAGGACCAGCGGCCACAGGGCGGCGAGAGCGCGCCAGCTCACGGGCGGGACGTAGCCGAGGTTCCCGAGAAGGACCACGGCGCCGAGCGCGATGAGCACGACGGGCCACAGCAGGCCGCCGCGGCGTGGTGCGGGCGCGGGGGTCGGAGTGACGGTGGTGTCGCTCACGATCGGCTCCTCTGGAAAAGGAGGAGGACCCCGAGCCCGACGAGGACGAGCGGCCAGAGGACCTTCCACTGGAGGACGCTGAAGAGCCCGAAGTTCCCGAGCAGGAAGACGAGGCCGAGCCCGATCAGGACGTAGGCGACAAGAGCGCCGCGCCGCTCGTCCGCGACGCCGGTGCCCAGATCGCCAATGACGGCGGGCTGCCCTGGCAGCGGCATCACGACGATCAGGACGATGTAGACGATCGTCAGCAGGAACGCCGTCAGGAGCGACCCGATCACGAAGAACGCCCGGACGAACGTGGGGTCGATCGAGAAGTACTGCGCGAGCCCTCCACACACCCCCGAGAACACCCGGTCGGTGGCGCTGCGCTCAAGCCTCTTTTGCATGGACCCTTCCTCTCCGTTCGAAGATGACCGCCATCGCTGCCGCGGTGAGAAGCGCGAGGGGGATCGTCGGCTGGGTCGCGACCTCGGCAAGCGGGGCGAGCTGCACCGCGGCTGCCGCGACGACCTCGATGGCCGCGCCGAGCGGGTCGAGGCCAGCTGCGGCGAGACCGGAAGCGACGACCCGAACGGCTTCGGACCACAGCCATCCAGCCGCGAACGCGGCCATCACGGCCACCGCGACCGTTCGCGGTGCGATGCCCGCGCGGGCGGCGGCCGCGACGAGCGCCGGGTCGAGCCGCCGCGATGGGATCTCGTCGGCCTCGAGCCGCAGCGCGCGGCGCAGGACGCTCTCATCCATCAGCGGACCGTGCTCGTTCATGCGGTCACCTCCAGGGAGCGGCGCAGGAGCGCGCGGGCGCGAAGGAGCTGCACGCCGATGGTCGAAGACGGTCGCCCCGTCACGGCGGCGATCTCGTCGATGGTCAGCCCGCTGAAATAGCGGAGCACCGTCACCGTGCGATAGGGCTCGGCGAGGTCCGCGACGGCGTGGCGCACGCGCGCGCGATCCTCTCGCGCGATGGTGGCCTCGTCGGGCAGGGGCGCGCGGTCGGCGACGCTGAGCGCGTCATCGGGGCCGGCGCGGTGGGCCTGCTCGCGCGTGCGTGCGCGACCGGCCGAGATGCACTCGTTGACCGCGATGCGCAGCAGCCAGTGCCGGGCCGGGCGGCTCTGGTCGTAGCGGCCGAAGGCACGGTAGGCCTTGAGGAAGACGATGCTCGTGACGTCGTTCGCGGCGTCGCGATCGCCGAGCATCCGGAGGGCGATCCCGAAGACCTCGTCCTGGTGCTCGTGGACCATCTCGGCGAAGTGAGCGGGAGTATCGCGAGCCGGCCGACCGAGAGGGCCATCGGGATACATACGCCGCGGCGGGGGTCGGCATTACATGCCGAGCGCGACCGCGATCGCTGAAGACCGCACGAGGCGACGGCTGGGCGCGCAGCCCTACCGGCGACGCCGGGAGCCAGCTGCCGGAACACGCTCGAGGCGCCGTACGCCTCGCTCGACCAGCACCTTGATGAGCGCCTGGTAGGGGACGCCACGCCGTTCAGCGACGTGCCTCGTTCGGTCTAGAAGGTCATTCGGTACCCGCAGAGAGATCTTCGTGGTGCCCTGCGCCAGAGCGGCCAGTACCTCGCGCTCGAACTCCTCGTCGCTGAGAGCATCGAAGGGATCGGAAAGGGGCCCTCTTGTTGCCTTCGCCTTCATCGTTCGCTCGACCTCCTGATGATCCGTTTCGACGCCGGCCGCGCGTGGATCGGGTAGCGGCCTTCAGGCTGGTCGATCCAGATCACGACCAGCCACCGCGCATTGGTCGTTCTCCCGATCACCTGATAGGCCTCCCGCTCGATGAGGTGCAACTCGACGCGACCGGGATCAGCCATGACTTCGTCGACCTCCCTTTGCGAAATGCTTCGCTCTGGATGGTCCTCAATGAGATGCTTCTGGTTCGCCGCGTCCCAAACAACTGGCCGATCGTCCATCCAAATTGTACATACGGCCGTCGCTTGCCAAGGAGCAAATGGGGTCAGTCCGCCGACGGGCCGACCAGTCCTATCGGCACGCGGGAACTACGGAGGGCAGACAGGGAATCGAACCCCCCACAGCCAAAGGCGGCCGATCTACAGGCAGCGTTCGGTGGTCCAGCTATCGCTCAGCCGTTGCGACGTTGGACTGGCGTGCGTCCTGGATGGTCACGACCACGACCCGGTCCTCGTCCTCGAAGAAGGCGTACACGATCAGCAGCCAGCGCCACGGACCGAGCAGGAAGCGAAAGTCCCGC
>JACPOT010000037.1 GCA_016191385.1 Chloroflexota bacterium
CGCGGCACGTCGCGCCTCCGCACGCGCGAGCCCGGACTCGCCCGTGTGGTGCAGCACGAACGCGCGCGCGAGCAGCTGCGGCAACGCCCCTGCGACGGCATCGTTGATGGCGGCCGAGCCCTGGCTGCCGCCGGTCACGAGGATCACGGAGGCGTCGTCCGGGAGATCCATCTGCCGCCGCCCCGCCGCGCGGTCCCAGCGCAGGAGCGACCGGCGGATGGGGTTCCCGATGAGGACCGCCTTGCCGCGCGGGAGGTACGCCTCCGCGCCACTGAACGTCGTCGCGACCCGGCGAGCGAAGCGCGCGAGCGCGCGATTCGCGCGTCCGGGGATCGCGTCGCCGGTCCAGATGTAGACCGGCACGCGCACCGCCGCGGCCGCGAGGACGATCGGGAACGAGACGAGCCCGCCCGTCGTGAGGCAGACCGACGGACCGAAGCGCAGGATCCGCCACAGCGCGTCGAGAAGGGCGAGCGGAAGCAGGACCGCGCGCGTGACGAGCGAGAGCCGCGAGTCGGGATCGCGGAGCGACGGCATCGGCGTCGCGTGGAACGGGAGGCCGTTCACGCGGGCCAGCTCAGCCTCGCGCCCGCGACGACCTCCAAGGAAGAGGAAGCGGACGTCGGGTCGGTCCTCGCGCAGCACCTCCGCGACCGCCAGAAGCGGGCTCACGTGGCCGCCGGTCCCCCCGCCCGCGAGGAGCACGCGACAGGTCCGGCGCGTCCGCGAGCGATCCGGCGCGTCCAACGCTGAGGAGTATGCCGACGGCGAAGAGACCGACGCACAGCGACGACCCGCCGTAGGAGATGAAGGGCAGCGTGATGCCGGTCATCGGGACGAGGCTCGCGACGACGGCCATGTTCAGCCACGCCTGCAACGCGAGCCACACCGTGACGCCGATCGCGAGCAGCCCGCCTTCGGGGTCCGGCGCGCGCAGCGCGATGCGCGTGCCGCGGAAGGCCAACCCCAGGAACAGCAGGATGACCGCGATCGTCCCGACCAGGCCGAGCTCGTCCCCGAGCACGGCGAAGATCGAGTCGGTGTACGGGGCGGGCAGGAAGCCGAACTTCTCCTTTCCCGCGCCGAGGCCCTCGCCGAACGGCCCGCCCAGCGCGAGCCCGTAGAGCGACTGGATCGTCTGGAAGCCCGCGCCGCGCGGATCGGACCACGGGTCGAGGAACGTGAGGAGACGCTGCAGCCGGTACGGCTGCGCGATGGCCAGCGCGACCGTCGCGAACGCGGCGAAAGCGCCGAACGCCCCGAAGGCGACGAGGCGCGCGCCGGCCGCGAACCAGATCCCGAGCCCGATGGCGACGATGACGATGGCCGTTCCGAGGTCGGGCTCGGCCACGACGAGCGCGCTCATGACCGCGAGGAGCACAAGGAACGGGATGGTCGTGCCCGCCGCGACGATCCGGTCGCGCCGCGCCCCGAGCCAGAAGGACAGGTACACGATCAACGCGACCTTCGCGACCTCCGCGGGCTGCACTCCCGCGAACGAGGCGACGCGCAGCCAGCGGCAGGCGCCGCCCGCGCACGATCCGACGCCCGGCACGAGCACGAGGGCGAGCAGGACGAGGGACACGGCGAGGAGCGGGAGGCCGAGGACGCGCAGTCGCCGGTGGTCGGTGCGCGCGGCGACGACCATTCCGCCCACGCCGATCACGGCCCACGCCGATTGCTGGATGAGGTAGTACGCGGGGTCGTCGAGGGTATCGAGGGCGTGGATGCCACTGGCGCTGAAGACCATGAGCAGCCCGATGCCGACCAGGCCGAGCACGATCCCCACGAGGGGCAGGTCGTACGCGGTCGTGCGGGGCATGCGTCGCTTCGTCACGCGGTCACCCCGCCCGCGAGCTCGCGCACCAGGTCGCGGAACCGGTCGCCCCGCTCCTCATACGACGAGAACTCGTCGAGCCCCGCCCCGCGGCCCGCCGCGGTCGCGGCGGCCGGCGAGAGCAGGACCACGTCGCCCGGCTTCGCGACCGCGCGCGCCCGCTCCACCGCGTCGCGCAGGTCGCGTGCGCGCACGACCTCTGGACCGGTCGCCCGCGCGCGGCGTTTCGCCGCCCCGATGGCCGTCGCGATGTCGTCGGCGGCCTGACCCATGAGGATGGCCGCACGCGCCTTCGCGACGACGACGTCGGCGAGCGCGGTGAAGTCCGCGTCCTTCGACACGCCACCCAGGATCACGACGACCGGACGCGCGTAGGCGGCGATCGCGGGGATCGTGGCGTAGGGGGTGGTGCCCTGCGAGTCGTTCACCCACAGGACACCGCCGGATCCGCCTACGGGCTCGAGGCGGTGCCGCAGCCCTTCGAACGAGCGGAGCACGCCGGCGATGCGGTCGGCCGCGACGCCGAGGAGGTCCCCGACGATCGCCGCCGCGAGGGCGTTGGCCACGTTGTGACGGCCGGGGATCCGCAGCTCGCTCGCCTCGCACACCGCGGTCTCGCGCTCGCCATCGGTGAGCACGAGTCGCCCCCGCGTGTCGAGGTAGGCGCCGCGCCTGGGTCGCAAGGCCAGGGAGAACGTCCGCAGCTGCGAGGGCACCCCTTCATGCATGGCCATGGCCGTGGCGTCGTCGAGGTTCAGCACCGCCGTGTCGCGCGGTCTCTGCCAGCGGACGATGTTGCCCTTCGCGGCCACGTACTCGTCGCGCGTTCCGTGATGGTCGAGGTGATCCTCGAGGACGTTGGTCACGACCGCGACATGCGGGCTGCGCCCCAGCGTCTCGAGCTGGAAGCTTGAGAGCTCGAGCACGACGATGTGGTCGCGCGTCAGGGTCGGCAGCTCCTCGATGACGCTGCGCCCGATGTTCCCGCCGACCAGCACGGGCCGCTTGCCGCCGTCAGCACCTGCGGCTCCTTCAGCGCCTGCGGCTCCTTGAAGGATGCGACCGATGAGCGTCGTGGTCGTTGACTTCCCCTTCGTGCCGGTGATGCCGACGATCGTCGCGGGGCACAGGCGGAAGAACAGGCCGAGCTCCGTGGCGATGGGGATGTCCCGCTCGCGCGCGCGCAGGATCGTCGCCGAGCGCGGCCGGATCCCCGGCATGACGAAGACGAGGTGCGGGTCGGCGAGGGCCATGTCGTCGCTGGATGGACCGAGCGCGAGCTCGACCTGGTCGGCGATGCCCATCTCGCGCAGGCGGCCGATCCCCTCCGCGAGCTCCCCGGCCGGCTTCCGGTCCGAGATCGTCACCTTCGCGCCGCGGTCGACGAGCCAGCGCGCGAGCCCGCTGCCGGTCCGGCCCTTCCCGAAGCCGACGATCGTGACGCGCCTTCCGCCCAGCTCGGCGGGGTCGATCTCAGGATCGAAGATCAGCGTCATTTCGTGGGGGCCACGGGGGCGGAGCCCCCGTCTCGAGCACGTCTGCCGATGAAGCCGAGACCCAGGCCGAGGCCCATGCGATCGCGCGCGCGGTACGACCACAGGTCCAGGCCGCTCGAGCGTGTGCACGTGCCCGCGACCTCGATCTCGGCGACGCCCTCGGCCCGCAGCTGGGCGGCATTCGCGGACCACAGGTCGAAGACGGCGCCCTCGGGCGTCTCGCGGATCGGGTCATCCGCGAGCGGCCCCAGGCGCCCGCGGATGAGCGCGACGCGGTCGGGGCCGATCGTGTAGCAGCACGGTCCGATGGACGGCCCGATGGCCGCCACCATGTGCCGCGTCTCGGCGCCGCTCTCGCGCATCGCGGCGACGAGACGTCGCGCGACGGAGCGGCTCGTGCCCTCCCACCCCGCGTGCGCCACGCCGATGCGGCCGGCACGGTCCGCGACGAGGATCGGAACGCAGTCGGCGGCCGTCACGCCGAGAAGGACGCCGACGCGGTCTGTCCACAGCCCGTCGGCCTCGGGCCACACGGCGAAGGGCGCGTCGGCCTTCACGACCCTGTCGCCGTGCACCTGCTTCACGCGCACGACGTCGTCGAAGCCGAGCGTGCGCGCGAGCTCCGACCGCGCGCGAGCCGCCGCGTCGGGAGACGCCGCGGCGCCGCCGAGGCTGCCTCGCGCGCGGGTGGTGAAGCCGGCGGCGAGCCCGAGGCGCTCGAGGGCCGGCGAAACGAGGAGGTCGCCCTCCCGACGCCACGCGCTCACCTGGGGCCGCGCGCCGACGCTCATTTGATCGGCGTCGCGAACGCGAGCACCGCGGCGACGACGCCCGCGACCGCGCCGATCAGCCAGAAGCGGATGGTCACCTTCTCTTCGGGCCAGCCGAGCGCCTCGAGGTGATGCTGCAACGGAGCCATGCGGAAGATGCGCTTGCGCCGCAGCTTGAAGGATCCCACCTGCAGGATCACCGACAGCGTCACGGCAACGAAGATGATCCCGGCGACGGGCAACAGCACCACGAAGCCCGTGACCAGAGCGACGCTGGCGAGAGCCGCGCCGAACGAGAGCGCGCCCGCGTCACCCATGAAGACCTCGGCGGGATGCGCATTGAACCACAGGAACGCCAGGACCGCACCGGCGACGGCTGCGCAGAAGACCGTCAGCCACGGGAACCCGCGGGCCGCGGCGATGAACGCGAACGACAGGAACGCGAACACCGTCGTGCCGCCGGCGAGACCATCGAGGCCGTCGGTGAGGTTCACGCCGTTGGACGCTCCGATGATGGCGATGGCCGCGATGATCACGAACGCGGTCGCGCCGATCTCCCATTCGCCCACCATCGGGATGAGGACACCCGTGACGCCGAAGTGCCGCTGGATGTAGAGGGCGCCCGCGACCGCGACGATGGCCTGCCAGACGAGCTTGTGGCGCCCGCGGATGCCAAAGCCGTAGGCCACGTTGACCAGGTCGTCGATGGCGCCCAGCAGGCCGACGGCGAGCAGCGCGCCGAGGGGAACGATGGTCTGCGGGATGAAGTCGTTCCTATCGTCCTCCGGCAGCAGCGCGAAGACGACGGCCCACAGGAAGAACACGACGCCGATGACGAGGACGCCGCCCATGGTGGGCGTGCCCTGCTTCGAGAGATGCGACTGAGGGCCCTCGCGGCGGATGCTCTTGCCGATCCGCAGATCGCGCAGCAGGCGGATGTACGGCGCGCCGAGCACGAGCCCGAGCACGAATGCCGTCAGCAGCACGCCGAGAGAGATGACCGCCATCAGCGCGCCGCCACGGGCTGCCCGGCCGCCAGCGCGTCGGCCACCTGCTCGAGAGCGATGGCCCGCGAGCCCTTCACCAGGATGGTGTCGCCGCTGCGCATCACCCTCCTCACGAGCACCAGCGCCTCGGCCGCGTCGCCGGCCTGGTGCGCGGCGCTCATGCCCGCCGCTCGTGCCGCGGCCACGAGCCGCTCCGCGAGGGGGCCGACGCCGATGAGGACGTCGGCGCTGCGCGCGGCGTCACGGCCGGCGTCGTCGTGCGCGGCGTCCGAGAGGCTTCCGAGCTCGCGCATGTCGCCGATGACGGCGACTCGCCGGCCGTCGGTCGCGCGCAGGACCGCCAGAGCCGCCGCAAGCGCGGCAGGGCTGTTGTTGTACGAGTCATCGATGACCGTGACGTCGCGCCCCCGGCGCACGGCCATGCGGTGCGCGGGCGGCTCCATCGTCTCGAGCGCGAGCGCTCCCTCGTCGAGAGGAACGCCCAGCTCCGCCGCTGCTCCCAGGCCGACGAGCGCGGCCGTGACGAAGTGCCGCCCCGGCAGCGGAACGTGGACCGGCGCGGTCTGTCCCGCATACGTCGCCGTGAACCGCACGCCGTCGAGCCCCCCATCGACCACGCCGCTCGCGCGCAGCTCCGCGCCCGCGGCTTCGCCGTACAGGACGACGCGCGCGCGGGTACGCGGCGCCAGAGCGCGCACGCGCGGGTCGTCGGCGTTGAGCAGCGCGACGCCTTCGGGAGGGAGGGCCTCGATGAGCTCGGCCTTGCCCGCGGCGATCGCGTCTACGCTGGGCGTTCGCTCGAAGTGGACAGGCCGCTCGGGGATCGCCGTGATGGCCCCGACGAGGGGCCGTACGAGGCCGCAGAGATCCGCGATCTCGCCGGGGACGTAGAACCCGAGCTCGACCACCGCGACCTCGTGCGTCGGCTCCTGATCGAGGAAGGTGAGCGGGACGCCGATCTCGTTGTTGTACGAGCTCGCGCTCGCGAGGACGCGATAGCGCGCCCCGAGCGTCGCGACCAGCGCCTGCTTCGCGGTCGTCTTGCCCACGTTGCCCGTGATGCCGACGGCGGGGATCGGCTGGTCGTCACGCAGCGCTTCGGCCAAGCGGCGCAGCGCGTGCGGGACCGACGAGACCTCGACGAGCAGCGCGTCGGCGGGGACGCCGTCCGGAACGCGCTCCACGACCGCGCCGCGCGCGCCGCGCGCGATCGCGTCGGCCACGAAGTCGTGGCCGTCGCGCTGGTCGCGGAGGGCGAAGAACAGCGTCGTGGGAGCGAGGATCCGCGAGTCGAAAGCGCCGCCGCTGAAGGTCGTGGCGGGGTCGGCGGTGCCGCGGACGACGCGTCCGCTGGTCGCGGCGAGAAGCCGGGCCAGGGTGAACATGTGCGTTCCGAGCCTAGTGGTCCCTCAGGCGCGCAGACCGAGGCGCCGAAGCGACCAGGTCGAGCACCTGGGCCGACCGAGGAGCTTTGCTCCGAGGGAGGGTCAACCGAACTAGGGCCGCCGGTCGGGCTGGATCCTGGCGTAGCGGAAGGTGTCCTGCGCGACGCGCGTGAACGCGGCCATCGCCGTCGTCGTCCCGAGGAGCTTCGATGCCGGCCGTTCCAGCACGATGACGACCACGAAGGACGGATCGATCGCCGGGGCGAAACCCGCGAACGAGCTGATGTATTCGTCGTCCACGTAGCGCCCGTCCGGCGACGGGATCTGGGCGGTGCCCGTCTTGCCCGCCACGCTGAAGCCCGCGATGCGGGCGCCCTGGGCGAGCCCGTTGTCCACCGCCGAGACGAGCATGTCGCGCAGCGTCGCGGCGGTCTCGCGCGAGACGACGCGCCCGGTCGTGGCCGGCGCGGTGCGGTGCTCCCCGTCCGCATCGCGCCAGCTCGCGACCACGTAGGGCCGGTAGAGGGTCCCGCCGTTGGCGATGGCCGCGTACGCGCAGGCGAGCTGCAGCGGCGTCACCGTGAGGCCCTGGCCGAACGCCGCCGTACCGACGTCGACCGGGTACCACTCCGCCAGAGGTCGGACGGTCCCCCCGACCTCACCCGCGAGATCGATCCCCGTCGGGCGGCCCAGCCCGAACGTGCCGATGGCGTCATAGAGGCGCTGCGCGCCGAGCCGCGAGCCGACGTAAACGGCGCCGGCGTTCGCGGACCGCTCGAGGACCTGGGTCATGTTCGTCGGCCCCCACGCGCGGCCGAGGGCGTTCAGGAGGCGGCGGCCGCCGATGTCCGCGTAGCCCTTGTCGTCGTACCAGCTCGACGGCGTCACCGCGCCGGTGTCGAGGCCCGCGGCCATGGTGATGGCCTTCAGCGTCGATCCCGGCTCGTACTCCCACGCGATCGCCCGTGAGCGGAGCGACTCGGGCGTCGCGGTCGCGACAGCGGCCGGATGGAACGTGGGAAGCGAGGCCATGGCCCGAACGGCTCCGTCGCGCGGGTCGAGGACGACGATGGAGCCGCTGGCCGCGCGTTCGCGGTCGATCGCCTCGCGCAGCGCGCGCTCCGCCGCGGTCTGCACCGCCAGGTCGATCGTCAGCGTGAGAGCGGCACCATCGCGCGGCGCGACCGCCTGACGGAGCCCGAGCGCGATGCCGCGATCCGCGGGATCGCGCTCGACCACGAGGGTGCCGTCCTCACCGCGGAGCAGCGCGTCGTAGCGCCCCTCGACGCCGCCCTGGCCCGCGCCGTCGTCGTTCACGAAGCCGAGGACGTGGGCGGCGAGATCGTCGTTCGGGTAGAGCCGCTTCGGCTCGAGGATGGAGCCGAGCCCGTCGATGCCCAGACGCGCGATCGCCTCGGCCGCGGCCTCGGGGATACGCCGCTGTATGAAGACCCACTCCGCGTCGGAGCGCAGCCGCTCGAGGATGGGGGCGCTGTCGCGACCCAGCAGCACGCCGAGGGACCGGGCTGCCGCCGCCTTGTCCTTGATGCGCGCGGGGATGGCGTAGACCGACCGGAGCTGGACGGTGGCGGCGAGGATGGCGCCGCTGCGGTCCCGGATCGTCCCGCGTTGCGCGCGCAGGACCTCGTCGCTCCGGACCTGACCGGTGGCGCGCGCGAGGAGCTCACCGCGCGCGACGGTCTGCCAGTACGCGACCCGGACGGACAGGATGATGGTGAGGACGGCGAAGAGGGCGAAGAGGGTGCGGAGGCGCGCGGCGGAAAGGCCGCTCACCGCCTAGCGCCGCGCGGCGAGCGGTACGGCGTCGACGACGGGGATGAACGAGAGTCGGACGAGGCCGAGGCGCCGTGCCTCGGTCTCGATGCGAGCGGGTGCGGCCAGCTTCGCGACCTCGAGCTCCAGGAGCGCGTTCTGGCGGCGGAGCTCATCGCGCTGCCCCTGGAGGCGCTGCGCCTCGTAGCCCCCCGACGACACGCCCGTCGACCCGGCGAGGTACGCGAGCGCGAGGACGAAGGCACTGACGATCGCGGCCGACGCCGCGGCGAACGAGCGGATCTCCCACGCCGCAGCGGGTGCGCGCCGCGCCCTGCGCGACGACCGCGTCGCGGAGACGCGGACAGGACGCCGCGAAGCGGCGAACGCGAGCGCGGTCATGCCGCCTCGAGCTTTTCGGCGACGCGAAGCCGTGCGCTGCGGGCGCGCGGGTTGCGCCCGATCTCCGCAGCGCCCGGTGTGACCGGTCGCCGGGAGACAAGACGCAGACCCGCGCGGTGCCCGCAGACGCAGGTGGGGAGGTGGGGAGGACAGATGCAGTCGCTCGACTCGCGCGCCATGAACTGCTTCACGACGCGGTCCTCGAGCGAGTGGAAGGAGATCACGGCAAGGCGGCCACCCGGCCGGAGCACCTTGAGGGCCGCGTTGAGCCCGAGCTCCAAGGTCCCCAGCTCGTTATTGACGGCGATGCGCAGGGCCTGGAAGACGCGCGTGGCCGGATCCGTCGCGCCGGTGCGCCCGCCCTTGACGCCGGCGACGAAGCGGCCGAGGTCGTCGGCGGCCGCGAAGGGACGCGTGACGCGCCGCCGCGCGATCGCGGCCGCGACGCGCGAGCTGTGGGGCTCTTCACCCCACTCCCTGAATATCCGCGCCAGGTCGCGCTCGTCCCACGTGTTCACCACGTCGGCGGCGGTCGTGCGCAGATCCGGGTCGGCCCTCATGTCGAGCGGCCCCGCCGAGCGGAAGCTGAAGCCGCGGCTGTCATCGGCGAGCTGGATCGACGAGAGGCCCAGATCGAGGACCACGGCGTCGACGGGCGCGAAACCGTGATCGCGGGCCACGGCGTCACAGACCGCGAAATTCGCGCGGACGAGGAGGGCCCGCTCCCCGAAACCCGCCAGCTGCCGTCGCGCGATCGCGAGGGCCGCAGGATCGACGTCGAGACCGAGAAGACGCCCGTCCGGGGCGCTCCGCTCGAGGAGGGCGGTGGCGTGACCGCCCGCGCCCACGGTGCCGTCGAGGTAGCGCCCGCCGCTCCGCGGCCGCGCGTGCTCGACGACCTCAGCGAGGAGAACGGGTTCATGTGCCTCATCAGATGCCGAGCCCCGCGAGCTTCTCGCCGATGGCGGGACCGACCTCCGCGAGGCGGGCGCGCCAGCGTCCGGGCTCCCAGACTTCGACGTGGCGGGACGCGCCGATGACGACGGCCTCGCCCGCGAGCCCGGCGTGCTGCCGGAGGTGCGCGGGGATGACGATCCGTCCCTGCCCGTCCGGCTCCGCTTCATGCGCGCCTCCCACGACGAAGTGCACGAACTGCTGCACCGTCGGGTCGGTGCGCGGCCGCTTCGCGATGTCCGCGTTGATGGCGTCCCACTCGCTCGTGGGGAAAACGGCGAGGCACTCCCCTATCCAACGCGTCACGACCGCTCCTTCTTTGAAGCGGCCCCTGAACTTGGCTGGGATCGCAAGCCGACCCTTCTCGTCCAGGCTGTGCGCGAATTCGCCGGCGAAGTGCCGTTCCACTGACCCTTCCGCTTCCTGGGGACGGTTCCCCACCGTCCACCACTACTCACCACGCGGTGGGCATTCTCTTCCCCCGAAGCGGCCTGTCAAGGGGTATGTCCCACGATCTCTAGGGAGAACTGATGTTCTACTCACGACTCGTGGTTGGCGGGAGGGGTAGCGCGAGCGGCGACGGGAGACGGCGCGAGCCCTGCGGTCGCGTACGCGACAGGCGCGGGGAGCAAAAGGACGACCTAGAGAGAGGTCAGGTTCAAGGCTCGCCCGAGCGCCGGAGCGGGCGCGACCGCCGAGCGCCGGCAGGACCCGCCGCCGCTCGCGCCATAGCAGCGGGCTTAGGGCGAGGGCAACCTCACACGGTCCAAGAGGTCATCGACCGTGCGGGCCGCGCGCTCGACGATCGTCTTCTCACGGCGGTCCGGGATCGGGACGCCCCACCACTCCATCACCGCCGCGCCCCACGTGAATCCGCCACCGAACGCGACGAGCAGGACGCGGTCGCCCTTCTTGAGCTTCCCCGTCTCCGCGGCCTCGGCCAGTGCGATGGGGATAGACGCCGCCGACGTGTTGCCGTAGCGCTGGATGTTCACGATGACCTTCTCCATGGGGAAGTGCAGCCGCTTGGCGACGGCGTCGATGATGCGCACGTTCGCCTGGTGCGGGACCATGAGGTCGATCTCGTCGAGCCCGACACCGGCCTCGGCCAGCGCCTCCTCGGCGGCGTCGGCCATGGACTTCACGGCGAGCTTGAACACTTCCCCGCCCTGCATTCGGATGAAGTGCTGGCCCTGAGCAACGGTCTCATTAGTGGCCGGAACGCGCGAGCCGCCGGCCTTCACGTAGAGGAGCTCGCCCTTGGATCCGTCCGCGTGGAGGACGGCCGACTCGACGCCCACCGAGGCGTTGGAGGCCTCGAGCACCACGGCTCCAGCGCCGTCGCCGAAGAGCACGCAGGTGTTCCGGTCCTTGAAGTCGAGGAGACGCGAGAGGCACTCGGCGCCGATGACCACGGCATTCCGGGCCGAGCCTGCCAGGATCATCCCGTTGGCGACCGCGATGGCCGAAACGAAGGACGTACATGCCGCCTCCACGTCGAAGGCGCCGGCGTGCTCGGCGCCGAGGGCGTCCTGCACGAGGCACGCGGTCGCTGGGAACAGGTAGTCGGGCGAGCAAGTGCCGACGATGATCAGGTCGACGTCCTGGGGACGCAGTCGCGCGCGCTCGAGCGCGATCTTCGCCGCCCGCGTCGCCATGGTCGAGGTGTTCTCGCCCTGGGCTGCGAAGCGGCGCTCCTTGATGCCTGTGCGCGACGTGATCCACTCGTCCGAGGTGTCGACCATCTTCTCGAGGTCGTGGTTCGTGACCACCCGCGACGGGGCGTAGAAACCGTATCCGGTGACGACCGCGTTCCCTCTGGGCACGTCGCGCCTTTAGGCGCGTGCTTCGCGCTTCGCCGCCGGCCTCTTCGACGCCGCAGGCGCCTTGAAGAGCGTGGTCACGTCCCCGCTGAATCCCTTGAGCAGCTCGTGCGCATCGATCACGTCGTCCGGGGTGACCGGCGGGCGCCGCCGCGTGCGCGGGCGCTCATCCGGCATGGGCCGCATCTGGGCGCTCTGCTCCTGCACCACCACGAGCAGCTTGAACTCGGTGCGGCAGCTCGAGCAGGTCACGCGGACGATCCAGGCGGGGTCGAGCTTGGCGACGACACGGATGTCCGACTTGGCGTGATCGGCCCCACAGACCGTGCAGTGGAGCTTCTTCGCTTCCTCACGGAGCGTGCGGAGGATGTTCACTCCTTCAACTCTAACTGTCCTCTTTCCCCGCGGCGGACGCGCCGCGGATCGTCTCGGTCACCGTCGGGTCCGCGAGGGTCGTCGTGTCCCCCAGCGGATGGTCGTTGGCGATATCGCGCAGCAGGCGCCGCATGATCTTGCCTGACCGGGTCTTGGGCAGCTCGGGCGTGAACATGATCGTCTTGGGCCGCGCGATGGCGCCGATCTTCTCCACCACGTGCTCTCGGAGCTCCCGCGAGAGCGGCTCGCTGCCCTCGTTGCCGCCGCGCAGGGTGACGAAGGCGAAGATCGCCTGGCCGGTGATGGGGTCCTCACGGCCGATGACGGCCGCCTCGGCGACCTTCGGGTGCGAGACGAGAGCCGACTCGACCTCTGTCGTCGAGATGCGATGCCCAGAGACCTTCATCACGTCGTCGACGCGGCCCATGAGCCAGAAATAGCCCTGCGCGTCTCGCTTGGCGCCGTCTCCGGCGAAGAACTTCCCGGGGAACCTGCTCCAGTAGGTGTCGCGATAGCGCTGGTCGTCCTTGTAGACGCCGCGCAGCATCGCCGGCCAGGGCTTCGTGATCACGAGATACCCGGCTCCGCCGAGGGGGACGCTCTTGCCGTCCTCGTCGACGACATCGGCGCCGACACCGGGGAACGGGAACGTCGCGCTGCCGGGCTTCAGCGTCGTCACACCCGGCAACGGCGTGATGAGGACCATGCCCGTCTCCGTCATCCACCACGTGTCGACGACGGGGCAGCGCCCGCCGCCGATGGTCGCGTGGTACCAGAGCCAGGCCTCGGGGTTGATGGGCTCCCCGACGGTGCCGAGGAGGCGGAGCGACGACATGTCATGCCGTTCCGGGAGCTCCTCGCCCCATTTCATGAACGTGCGGATGGCGGTGGGTGCGCAGTAGAGCACGCTGACCTTGTACTTGTCGACGATCGACCACCAGCGATCGCGATCGGGAAAGTCAGGTGTCCCCTCATACATGACGCCCGTCGTTCCGTTCGCGAGCGGCCCGAAGACGATGTAGCTGTGCCCGGTGACCCAGCCGATGTCGGCGGCGCACCAGTACACGTCATCGGGCTTGATGTCGAAGATCGCCTTGTGCGTCGCCATGACGCCGGTGAGGTAGCCGGCCGTCGTGTGCACGATGCCCTTCGGCTTCGCCGTGGTGCCCGAGGTGTAGAGCAGATAGAGCATGTGCTCGGCATCGAGCGAGGCGGGTGCGCACTCCGTGGCCTGCTTCGCCACGAGCTCGTGCCACCAGACGTCGCGGCCGGCCGTCCAGGGGATCTCCTGCGCCGTGCGCCGCACCACTAGGATCTTCTGCACGCTCTCGCTCTGCGCGACGGCATCGTCGGCGTTGCGCTTGAG
>JACPOT010000061.1 GCA_016191385.1 Chloroflexota bacterium
GGGGTGCTCATGACGAAACGATCGGCCGGCGGGACGCGGACAGTGGGCGCGGCAGCGGCCCGTCAGAACCTGAGTCGGCTCCTCACCGAGGTCCGTCGCGAGGAGCGGGCGGTGATCATCGAGAAGGGTGGCATCCCGGTGGCGGCGATGGTGCCGCTCTCGGTGCTCGAACGCGAGCGACGCTGGGAGCAAGAACGCCACGAGCGCGTCGCTTTGCTCGGGCGCATGCGAAAGGCATTTGAAGGGGTGTCCGGCGAGGAGATCGAGCGCGAGGCGGTCGCGGCCGTCGCGGCGGTGCGACGAGAGGATCGGTCGCGGGCGAAGCGCCGCTGAGGGTCTTCCTCGACGCCAATGTCCTTGTTTCCATGGCCGTCGCGGGCGCCGGTCCGATCCGAAGCCTGGCGGACATGTGGCTCCTGGAAGGCCGGTTCGTCGCCCTCGTCTCCGAGCAGGTCCTGGAAGAGGTCGACCGGGCTCTGGGCACGCCGTACTTCGCCAGGCGGCTGTCACCGGCCGATCGAACCGAGTTCGTCGGTCTCATTCGACGGGAAGCACTGATCGTCACGGCTCGGAAGGCGGTACGCGGTGTCGCGTCTCACCCGGCGGACGACGCCGTCCTTGCTGCCGCTCTGGATGGCGGTGCCAGCCACCTGGTGACAGGCGATCGAGAACTGTCGGCGCTGCGCTCATTCCGAGGGGTCGAGATCGTCTCGGCCCGAGAGTTCCTCGTTCTGCTCGGTAGTCCCGCGCACGACTGAGCCCCTAACGCCTCTCCTTACGCAAGACGTACTGCGTGCCGTAGCACTGGTCGCCGAAGGACAGGATCTTGTTGTCCACCCAGCCCGTGGGGAGGATCCGCTCCTGCACCACCTCCCACAGAGGCGCGCCGCCGCGGATGAAGTCCTTCTTCCAGGTGACGACCCAGATCCGACCGAGGTCGTTGGTCACGCGCACCAGCTCGCGCGCCAGGAGGTCGACGTCGATCCCCTCGAGCGCGAAGCAGAGCACCAGGCCAAAGCGCGCCGCCCCGACACGGAACGGCAGATCGAGGTCGAGGCGGTCGAGATGCCCCGCGAGGTGCTCGATGGGCTTGTCGTAGATCGCGACATCGCCGATCCGCAGCGCCGGGATGCCCGCCTTCACCCCGAGCTTGGGGACGACCTCGTCTGGGGCGCGCAGTCCGGTGGGCCGTGGCATGAGTGGAAAACTACGCGGCACCGCGCTTGCATGGCTGGTCGGTCATGAGCAGCGAAGGGAAGCGCGACCGCCCCATCCTCCTCGTCGACGACGACAACGACATCCTCGATGCCGAGAGCGAAGCCCTGACCACAGGCGGCTTCAACGTCGTGTCCGCGCGCGACGGCGCCGAGGCGCTTCGCGCCCTCGACATCGGCCCCCTACCGCAGGTCATCGTCCTCGACATCCAGATGCCCGGGCTCGACGGGCCCACGTTCGCGCGCGCGCTGCGCGAGCGGCTGCGGCACGTGCCGCTGATCGTCGTCACCGCCGCGCCGGACCCGCGCCACGAGGCCGATCGCTGCAACGCCGAGGCGTATCTGGCCAAGCCCTTCGCGCCCGACACGCTCGTCCAGACCGTGAGGCGTTTCGCGGCCTGAGCCGCCGTGCACGGCACGGATGCGCCCCATAGACTGACCGCGTCTTGGCCGTCCTTCGCCGCCCGGGGGGAGCGCGTTGAGATACGCGGCGATCCTGGGACAGGTCGGACTCGTCATCGCGATCCCCATAGCGCTCGGAGCCTGGCTCGGCCTGAAGATCGACGAGGCCGCGCGGTCCTCGCCGTGGGGGTTGCTCGCGACGATCGCCGTCGGGATGGTCGTGGCAGGGCTGGGGGTCTGGCGGCTCATCGCGCAGTACACGGAGGACAACCCGATCACGCCATCGAGCGACCGCGCGCGTGTGGCGGGACGGCGGTGGGAGGCCGAGGTCAGGGAGCAAGAGCGGCAGCGTGAGGCTGACGACGAGGTCCAGCGCTAGAGGTGGACCTGTTCTTCCCGCACGGCTTCCGCTACCCGCCCGACTTCCGCATCCCCTCGCTCACGGGCGAGGAGATCCTGCGCGTCGGGCCCGTCTCGTACACGAACGCGCACTTCACGATGCTCCTCGTGATCGCGATACTCGGCCTCGTCGCCTTCCTCGCGACGCGCAACATGCGCGCGGTACCGAGCGGGATGCAGAACGCGACCGAGCTGTTCGTGCAGAGCCTCGATGACTTCGTCGTCTCCATCGGCGGCCCGAACGCGCGGCGCTACCTCCCGCTCTTCGGGACCCTGTTCCTCTTCATCCTCGTGTCCAACTGGCTCTCGGTCGTTCCGCTCATCGGGCAGGTCGGCATCCTCCACTCGCCGACGGCCGACTACCACATCAACTTCGCGATGGCCCTCGTGGCGTGGGTCGCGTACCAGACCGAGGGCTTCCGCACGCTCAAGCTCGGCTATGCGAAGCGCTGGATCAACTTCAGCGGCTTCAAGGACGGACCCTTCATCGGCGCGATCTTCGTCCTGGTCGGGTTCATCGAGCTCTTCTCGGAGCTCTTCCGCATGGTCACGCTGACCCTGCGTCTCTGGGGCAACGTCCTCGGCGGCGAGATCATGCTCGTCGTCATGGCCGGGCTGCTGTTCGTGCCCGGTCTGGCGCTGCCCTTCGTCGGCCTCGAGGTCTTCATCGGCCTCGTGCAGGCCCTCGTCTTCGCGCTGCTCGTCCTCATGTACTTCGTGCTCGCTGTGGAGAGTCATGACGAGGGAGGGCACGAGGAAGCGGCCCACGCGTAGCCACATTCTGAAGGGGGATAAGTGACATGGAGTTCGCAGGTCTTGCCGCCGGGATCGCCGTCGGCTTCGGCGTTCTCGGTCCCGGGCTCGGGATCGGCATCCTCACCGCCAAGTCGAGCGAGGCGATCGGGCGCAACCCCGACGCCGCCGGCGCCATCCGCACGAACATGATCCTCGGCGCCGCGCTCGCCGAAGGGCTCGGCATCCTTTCGTTCGTTCTCGGCATCCTGCTCTGGACGAGGATCGGCTAGCAGCGTGCTGATCAGACCAATGCTCGCGGAGGAGCCGTTCTCGCTGACGGTGGATCCGTACTGGATCCTCGTCGCGATCGTCCAGTTCGCGATCCTCTTCTTCCTGCTGCAGCGGTTCCTGTGGAAGCCGATCCTCACGACCCTGCGCGAGCGGGCGGACAGGATCCGCCAGGGCCTCGACGCCGCGGAGTCCGCACGCCGCGAGCGCGAAGAGATGAAGGTCGAAGTAGAGCGGATGCTCGGCGAGGCCCGCCGCGAAGCGGCCGCCATCGCGGAGCGCACGACCAAGGCCGCCGAGGCCGCGGCCGCGGAGATCCGCACCCATGCCAAGGCGGACGCGGACCACGTTCGCGAGCGCGCCAAGGCCGACGCGGAACAGCTGCACCGCCAGGCGCTCGCGCAGCTGCGGAGCGAAGTGGCATCGCTGGCCGTGCTCGCGGCCTCGCGCATCCTCGGCCGGGAGATCGACGCCAAGGCGCATCGCGAGCTCATCGACCGATCCCTCGACGAGGCCGGCCCGCGGCTCGGACGGATGTCCTAGTGGCGCTCGGCGGATCGGCCCCGCGGCGCTACGGCGAGGCGATGCTCGACCTCGCCGCGGAGGAGAAGGCCGTCGACGAGTACCGCGGCGCGCTCGCCGACCTCGCGGGCATCGATCCCCTGGCTCTGCGATCGCTCGCGGATCCGAGCATCGCGCGCGAGCGCCGTCTCGCGGCCGCGCAGGCCATGGTCTTGGGACGCCCGCCGGCCCTGCGCGGGCTCGTCGCGCTGCTGATCCGACGCGAGCGCATCGAGCTTCTGCCCGCGATCTCCGCGGCGTTCGGCGATCTCGTCGACGAGCGCGAGGGCGTCGCGAAGGCCCGCGTGACCACGGCGGTCGCGCTGGATGCGAAGCAGCGGACCGGCGTGGTCGAGCGGCTCGAGAAGGCCACCGGTAAGAGGATCAAGGCGACCTTCACCGTGGACCCCGAGCTCATGGGTGGCGCACGCGTGCAGGTGGGCGACCACCTCGTCGACGCGTCGCTGCGCGCGCAGCTCGGTGCCATGCGCACGCAGCTCGCGCGCTCGTAGGAGGGATCATGGCCACGACCTCGTCCGAGATCACCGACATCATCAAGGCCCAGATCAAGGGCTTCGAGGGAAGGTCGGAGAGCGCTGATGTCGGAACGGTCGTCGAGATCGGCGACGGCATCGCGCGCGTCCACGGCTTGGGCGGCGCCATGGCCTCCGAGCTCCTCGACTTCGGCAATGGCGTCCTCGGCCTCGCCTTCAACCTCGAGGAGGACACCGTCTCCGCCATCGTCCTCGGCGAGTACACCGGGATCAAGGAAGGCGGCGAGGTCCGCACCACCGGCCGCATCGTCGAGACGCCCGTGGGTGACGGCCTCGTCGGCCGCGTTGTCGACCCCCTCGGACGCCCGCTCGACGGGAAGGGAGCAGTGCAGGCCTCGGGCGCGCGCCCGGTCGACGTCGTGGCTCCCGGCGTCATCGCGCGGCAGAACGTCGACACGCCGGTCCAGACCGGCATCAAGGTCATCGACGCCATCACGCCCATCGGGCGCGGCCAGCGCGAGCTGATCATCGGCGACCGCCAGACCGGCAAGAGCGCCGTGGCGATCGACACGATCATCAACCAGAAGGGCAAGGCGCTCACCTGCGTCTACGTCGCGATCGGCCAGAAGGAGTCCAGCGTCGCGAAGATCGTCGCGACCCTCGAGGAGAACGGCGCGATGGAGCACACCATCGTGGTCGTGGCGGGCGCGGCCGACCCGGCCACTCTCCAGTACCTCGCGCCGTTCGCGGGATGCGCCATGGGCGAGTTCTTCCGCGACAACGGCAAGGACGCCCTCATCGTCTACGACGATCTCTCGAAGCACGCCTGGGCTTACCGCCAGGTCTCGCTCCTGGTGCGGCGCCCACCCGGGCGCGAGGCCTATCCCGGCGACGTCTTCTACCTGCACTCGCGCCTGCTCGAGCGCGCGGCGCGCCTCAACAAGGAGAACGGCGGCGGCTCGCTGACCGCGCTGCCCATCATCGAGACGCAGGCCAACGACATCTCGGCCTACATCCCGACGAACGTCATCTCCATCACCGACGGTCAGATCTACCTCGAGACCGACCTGTTCAACCAGGGGATCCGCCCCGCCATGAACGCCGGTCTCTCCGTGTCGCGCGTCGGCGGCGACGCCCAGACGAAGGCGATGAAGTCCGTCGTGAAGAGCCTGAAGGCGGATCTCGCGCAGTACCGCGAGCTCGCCGCGTTCGCGCAGTTCGGGTCGGACCTCGACAAGGTCACGCAGCAGCAGCTCCGCCGAGGCGAGCGGGTCGTCGAGATCATGAAACAGCCTCAGTACGAGCCGCTCTCCCTCGAGCGAGAGGTCGTGATCATCTTCGCGGCCACGAGCGGATACCTCGACGATGTGCCGACGGGACGCGTGAAGGAGTTCGAGCGCGCGCTGTATCGCTTCATGGAGACGCAGTACAAGCCGCTCGCCGACGCGATCGCGCGCGACAAGAAGTTCGACGAGGCCATCCAGAAGCAGGCGAAGGCGATGGTCGAGGAGTTCAAGAAGACCGTCTCATACGCCGACGCGTCTCCCAGCGAGGCCAAGCCCGAGCGCGCCAAGGACGCGGCGACGTCCTAGATGCCAAGCGAGCGCGAGCTGCGGCGGCGCGTCCGCAGCGTCAAGAACATCCAGCAGGTCACCCAGGCCATGCAGCTCGTCGCCGCCTCGCGCATGCGCCGCGCGCAAGCGGCGGTCCTTGCGTCCCGGCCCTACGAGGACAGGCTGCGAACGGTCCTGCACGAGCTCGCGCCGTTCGCCGACCCCGAGGTCAGCCCCCTGCTGGCGCAGCGCGAAGTGCGGCGCGTCGGGGTCGTCGCCATCACCAGCGACCGCGGCCTCGTCGGCGCGCTCAACGTGAACGTGATCCGGATGGCGCTCCGCTTCGCGCAGCGGCACGAGGGCGCCTCGTTCATCGCCGTCGGGCGGAAGGCCGTGAGCGCCATTCGTCGCTTGCGCCTGCCCCTCCTCGCCGAGTTCAGCGGGCTGGGGGATCGCCCGACGACGGTCGAGACCGGCCCGATCTCGCGCATCGCACGGGATGAGTTCGTCGGCGGCGGCATCGACGAGGTCCATCTCGTGTTCCCCCGGTTCGTGAACACGCTGCGCCAGGTGCCGACGACGCTGCGCATCCTCCCGTTCCGCATCGAGCCGGACACCGCGGGGGGTCCTCGGGGGGCAGAGCCCCCCGGTAGGCTCCAGTACCTCTTCGAGCCGGACCCCGAGACCGTGCTGAACGTGGTGCTCCCACGGCTGATCGAGGTCTCCGTCTACCAGGCCGTGCTCGAGGCGAAGGCGTCAGAGCAGTCGGCGCGAATGGTCGCCATGCGCAACGCGACGGACGCGGCGGCCGACCTCATCGATGAGATCACCCTGGCGGCGAACAAGGCGCGCCAGACGCGCATCACGAAAGAGATGCTGGAGATCGCTTCGGGCGCCGAAGCTCTCTCGAAGGGGTAGGCCCGTGACGACGACGACCAGGGAACGACCGAAGGACAAGGCGCGGACAGCGGAGGGAAAGATCGTCCAGATCATCGGACCGGTGATCGACGTGCAGTTCCCGGAGGGGCAGCTCCCCGCGATCTACGACGCGCTCGAGGTGAAGAAGGACGACGGCACGGCGGTCGTTGCGGAGACCCAGCAGCACCTCGGTAACAGCTGGGTGCGCGCCGTCGCGATGGCGTCCACGGATGGGCTGCGGCGAGGGATGAAAGTGACCGCGACCGGCGGCCCCATCACGATCCCGGTCGGGCCGGCGACCCTCGGGCGGCTATTCAACGTCGTCGGTGAGCCCATCGACGCCAAGGGCCCCGTCGCCGGCTTGCGCCGCGACCCCATCCACCGCCAACCGCCTCCGTTCACCGAGCAGTCCACGCAGACGGAGATCTTCGAAACGGGCATGAAGGTCATCGACCTGGTCTGTCCGTTCCTCAAGGGCGGCAAGGCCGCCGTCTTCGGAGGCGCCGGCGTCGGCAAGACCGTGGTCATCCAGGAGCTCATCCGCAACATCGCCGCGGAACACGGTGGCTACTCGATCTTCTGCGGGGTCGGTGAGCGCTCGCGTGAGGGAACGCAGCTGCTCGGCGAGATGACGGAGTCCGGGGTCATCGACAAGATGGCCATGGTCTTCGGGCAGATGAACGAGCCACCGGGTGCACGCCTTCGCGTCGCCCTCGCGGGTCTCACGATCGCCGAGTACTTCCGCGACGAAGAGGGCCGCGACCTCCTCATCTTCATCGACAACATCTTCCGTTTCACCCAGGCGGGCTCCGAGGTCTCCGCGCTCCTCGGCCGGATGCCCAGCGCGGTCGGCTATCAGCCGACGCTAGCCACCGAGATGGGCGAGCTGCAGGAGCGCATCACATCCACGAAGAAGGGCTCCATCACTTCGCTGCAGGCGGTGTACGTGCCGGCCGACGACTACACCGACCCTGCGCCAGCGACGACGTTCGCGCACCTCGACTCCGCGATCCGCCTAGAGCGGTATCTCTTCGAGCTGGCGCTCTTCCCCACGGTCGACCCGCTCACCTCGACGAGCCGCGCGCTCGACCCGAACATCGTCGGCCAAGAGCATTACGACACGGCGCGCGAGACGCAGCGAGTGCTTCAGCGATACAAGGACCTGCAGGACATCATCGCCATCCTCGGCATCGACGAGCTCTCGGACGACGACAAGCTGCTCGTCGCGCGCGCGCGCAAGCTGCAGCGGTTCCTCTCGCAGCCGATGTTCGTCGCGGTCCAGTTCACCGGTCTCCCCGGCCAGTACGTGCCCGTGAAGGAGACCGTTCGCTCCGTCCGCGAGATCCTCGATGGAAAGCACGACGACCTCCCCGAACAGGCCTTCTTCATGGTCGGCGCGATCGAGCAGGCCCGCGAGAAGGGCGAACGGATGTCCAAGGAAGCCGCCTGATGCCGATCCACATCGAGGTGATCACGCCCGAGCGCAAGGTCTACGAGGACGATGTCGACATGGTCATCGCGCCGGGCAGCGAGGGGTACCTCGGGATCCTTCCGCATCACGCGCCGCTCCTCACGGCCCTCGGCGGCGGCGAGTTCCGCGTGAAGAAGGGCGGCGTCGAGGAGGTCCTGGCCGTGTACGGCGGCTTCATGGACGTGCGCGGCGACCGTGTCGTCGTCCTCACCGAAGCGGCCGAGCACGTCGAGGAGATCGACGTCGCCGGAGCGCAGGAGGCGCGCGAGCGGGCCCAGCAGGCGATCCGCACCGGTGGCCTGAGCGCCGCCGACGAGGCTCGCGCCCGCGTTTCGCTAGAGCGCGCCCTGGTCCGGATCCGGGTCGGCCAGCGCCGGCGACGGCGATCGGAGTGATCCCGCTCCGCTGACCCGCGGGGCCTTACCGATCGGGCGGCTTGCCTGTACCTTTCTCGCGGAGTGGAAGGGATGAGGGGCGTTCTGCGACCCATCGCGCCTGCCATCGTCGCCGCGCTGCTCGTCGCGGCGTGCGGCAGCCAGCCGGTCCCCGCCGGGGCGCCGACGCTCCGGGACCTCGCGGCATCCGCCGCGCCGGCGGTGCGGGCGCCGAGCGCGGCTCCCGATCCGGCGCCCGCGCTTACAGCGAACCCGACGCCAGAGCCCACGAAGCTCCGCGTGTTCGTCGCCGCGGAAGGTCCGTACTCGGGTGGCACGGGCGAGCTCTGGGTGCTCGAGGCATCCGGCGGCGGCCCGTTCGAGACGATCGCGAAGATCCCGATGGGCGGATGGCCTCACAACATCGCGGTAGCGCCGAACGGGAAGTGGGTCGCCGTCGCCGACCGCAGCAGCGATCAGGTCGGCATCGTCGATCCCGTCACGCTCAAGGAGATCTCGCGCGTCAAGGTCGGCAAGCAGCCGCACGCGATCATCTGGGCGCCCGACTCGAGCGTGCTCTACGTCGGCGCCGAGAAGGACACGTACATCACGCGGCTCGAGGCCGGGACCTGGCGCACGCTTCCCTCCCTGCAGGTCGGGGTGAAGCAGCACGTCTTCGCCATCAACGCCGACCGTCCCAACGAGCTGTGGTTCAGCGTCACGATGGAGGACGTCGCGGACCACGCCCGCATCTACGACCTGAACACCGGGAAGATCACGCAGATCAAGGCGTTCGACGTGCACGACCTCTACTTCACGCCCGATGGGAGCGAGGTCTGGTCGAGCTCGTCCGGCTTCCTCGACAAGCCCAGCGGCCGGATGCTCATCTACGACCCGGTCGAGCGGATCGTGAAGACCACGATCGACTTCAAGGGCTACTCCCCGTTCCACACCATGAAGCGCGGGCAGGACGGCCTGTACTTCCCGAAGGACACCTCGCTCATGCTGCTCTCGAGCCACTACGGCCCCGCCAAGGGTCGCGAGAGCGCGGCGCTCCTGTGGGTCGACTGGAAGGCGCGCAAGATCGTCGACGAGACCCCTCTGGGCATCCAGCCGTTCCACTCCACCTACGACCCGCTCGGCGATCGCGTCCTGGTGACGAGCAACGTCGACGGCCAGGTCAACGTCATCGACTGGAAGACGCACAAGGTGGTGCAGAAGATCGCCGTGCCCAAGCCGCACGGCATCGTGGCGGTCGGCATACCGTAGCCGCGTGCTCTGGCGGGCCCTCGCGGCGATCTACAACCGCGTTCCCGTCCGCTGGCAGCGTCGCATCCTTGATCGCGCTCACCCCCGCTTCCTCGTCGGGGTGAACGGCGTCGGCATCACCGCCGACGGCCAAGTGATCCTCGCGCGTCACCGGTTCGGGTCGCCGCAGTGGCGCCTCCTCGGCGGGTTCATCACGCGCGAGGAATCGCTCCAGGACGCGCTCCGGCGCGAGATCCTGGAGGAGACTGGCCTCGAGATCGAGGTCGGCCCGATCCTCGAGGCGAACACAGGGCATCGCTGGGCCCGCGTCGAGATCGTCTACGCCTACCGGATCGTTGGCGGGCGACTCGCCCTTACGGGAGAGGTCCTCGAGGTCGCGGCATTCACGCCGGCGCGCCTGCCCGACGTGCGCGCGGACCAGCGTGGCTTCGTCGAGCGACACGCCGCCGCCGCGCGCGAGTGGGCCAGCGGCCGTGTCGATCCTGCGACGATCGACCTAGCGAGATGAGAGCGACACCCCGGCCCCTCAACGACGATCTCCTCACTCTCAGTCGCGAGATCCACGCGGACCCCGAGCTCGCATACAGGCGCTCGCCGCGGCGGCCGTCCGTGGCCACGGACAAGGGCTTGCGCGCCGAGGTCACGGCTCGCTAGGATGCGCAGCCTCGGTCGTTGACCGGGGCAAGTACCTGCGGCCAGCGGGCCACAGCGAGCCGGGACAGTGGGAGCCGGCGCCACGCAGCGGCGGTGAATGGGCCCGTGAGATCGAGCGGAGGCCCCCCGATAGCGCAGGGCAGGTCGAAGAACGACTCCGACCGCAAATGAGCGGGACCTCGCCTGAGCGGGGGCCCGGAACAAAGGGTGGCACCACGAGGCTCCGACCTCGTCCCTTGCGGGACGGGGTCGATTTTTTTGTCCGGGACCGGAAGATCCCGGACGAGGAGGTGCCTCGTGGTCATGACCATCGCGCCGCGCACTCGCACCAAGTTCGTGCTGGACGAGTCCAAGATCCCGCGGTCGTACTACAACATCGCGTCCGATCTGCCTGTCCCGCCGCCGCCGGTGCTGCATCCGGGGACGGGCAAGCCGATCGGCCCGGCCGACCTCGCGCCGCTGTTCCCGATGGCGCTCATCGCCCAGGAGGTGAGCACCGAGCGTGAGATCGAGATCCCTGAGCCGGTCCGTGAGGCCTACACGCTCTACCGGCCCTCGCCATTGATCCGCGCGCATCGTCTCGAGCGAGCTCTCGGCACGCCGGCGCACATCTACTTCAAGTACGAAGGTGTGAGCCCCGTCGGGAGCCACAAGACCAACACCGCGATCGCGCAGGCCTTCTACAACAAGCAGCAGGGCACGAAGCGGCTCGCGACCGAGACCGGAGCCGGCCAGTGGGGGAGCGCGCTCGCTTTCGCCGGCGCTCTCTTCGGTCTCGAGGTCAAGGTCTACATGGTGCGCGCGAGCTACGACCAGAAGCCGTACCGGCGCATCCTCATGGAGACGTACGGCGCGCAGGTCGTCGCCAGTCCCAGTCGTGACACGCAGTACGGGCAGCGCGTCCTGGCCGCGGATCCCACGAGCCCCGGGTCCCTCGGCATCGCCATCTCGGAGGCCGTCGAGGACGCGGGCCCGCGCGAGGACACGAAGTACTCGCTCGGATCCGTCCTCAACCACGTGCTCCTCCACCAGACCGTGATCGGGCTCGAAGCCCAGCTGCAGATGGAGATGGCCGGCGAGGCGCCCGACATCCTCATCGGCTGCACCGGCGGTGGGTCCAACTTCTCGGGCCTCACGTTCCCGTTCATCGGCGACAAGCTCCGCGGCAAGGCGACCTATCGCGTCATCGCGGTCGAGCCCGAGGCGGCGCCGTCGCTCACGCGCGGGCGGTATGCCTACGACTTCGGCGACACCGGACAGATGACGCCGCTCGTCAAGATGTTCACCCTCGGCCACGACTTCGTGCCCGAGCCCATCCACGCCGGCGGTCTGCGCTACCACGGCATGGCGCCGCTGGTGAGCCTCCTCAAGGACCTCGGCCTGATCGAAGCGCGTGCCCTCCACCAGAACGCGACCTTCGAAGCGGGCGTGCAGCTCGGCTGCCGGTCCCCTCCCAACCCCGCCAGGATCTGCTTCACGTGCTCGAGGTGCTCGTACTCGTGCTCGAGGATCCGTCGCATCACCCGCCGCACGCCCCAGCGCTGGCCGAAGACGCGGTGATCCAGCTTGGTGTCCTCGGGCTCGAGGATGCTGAAGCGCTGGAACGCGAGCCGGTGCACCGCCTGGAACGTTCCGAGCGGCTCGGGCCACCGCTCGAGGCGGGAGACCAGCGTCGCCTCCGTGGTCATCACATGCTCGAGGGCCTCGCGCACGCTCCAGGTGTCCGCCGTCGGCTTCCGCTCCATGTCCTCCGGCGAGAGCTCGCGGACGAGGGCCAGCAGCGCGGCGCGCGATCCCTCCATCTGATGCAGGAAGTCCCGCAGTTCGTGCTCCTCGAGCGGGCGGAAGTCGTCGTTGAACCAGTCGACCGCCTCGAAGTCCTTCACCGCGAACGCGGCCGGGTCGAGGGCCTTCCAGTGCTCCGCTGAGACGCCGTACTTCTCGAGCAGCGCGACGTACTCGCCGAACGCGCGCCGTGCGTTCGCGACGGCTTCGGCCTTGGTCGACCCGCGCGCGACGCACCCGGGGACCTCTTCGATGGTCGCGAGGAACCCACCGCCTTGCTCGCGCACCCAGATCGTCCCGCTCATGCGTCGTACGGCGCGACCGCGTTACGCAGCACGCCGATACCTCCGATCTCCATCTCCATCACGTCGCCGACCTTCAGGAACCGCGGCGGCTTCCGCGCGAAACCCACGCCCGGCGGCGTGCCCGTGAGGATGACATCTCCAGGCTCGAGGGCCATGCCCGCCGAGAGCTCCGCGATGATCCGCGCGACCGGGAAGACCATCTGGGCCGTCGTCGCGCTCTGCATCGTCTCGCCGTTCACGCGCGAGCTGATGTCGAGCACCTGCGGGTCGGGGATCTCGTCGGCGGTGACGATCCAGGGACCGAGCGGGCAATGCGTATCGAAGCTCTTCCCCTTGAACCACTGACCCCCGTGGCGTGCGCGCTGGACGTCGCGCACCGAGACGTCGTTGCCGACCGTGTAGCCGAAGACGTGCTCGAGCGCGCCCTTCTCCCTGATGTCACGGCCGCCGCGGCCGACGATCACCGCGAGCTCGACCTCCCAGTCGAGCTCGCCGGAATGCGGTCCGGGGTGCCGCACGTGCGCATCCGGCCCGATGACCGCGGCCGGGCTCTTGGTGAAGAGCGCCGGATGATCCGGGATCTCCTGCACCCCTGCGGGGCTGCGGAACTCACGCCCTTCGGCGAAGTGCTCCGCGTAATTCCACCCGACGCAGAGGACGTTGCGCCGCGGCCGCGGGATGGGAGCGAGCAAGCGGGCCCGATCGAGCGGGATGCCAGCGCCTCCTGCGGCCTCGCGGAGGCGTGGCGCGATGCGGAGCCAGGCTTCGATGACCGAGATCATGTCGCTGGGCGAGCCGGGGACGAGGTCGTCGAGATCGCTCACCGTGTCGTCCGCGCCGACGACGCCGACGCGAGCGCGATCGCCCTGGAGATACGTCACGAGGCGCACGGGAAGCAGATGCTACGTCGCGGCGGCGGATCGTTATCCTCGCCTCGAAGGCAAGCGGCCTCTCTCCGAATTCCGAAGGGTACCTGGGAGACCTCTCTTTGTTCTCCAAGCAGATCGGCATCGACCTCGGCACGGCCAACGTGATCGTCTACGTGCGCGG
>JACPOT010000038.1 GCA_016191385.1 Chloroflexota bacterium
GGTCGTTGCTTCACAGGACGGGACGTTCCGTCGATCTGGCCACTATTCCTTCGCCGCGAGATCGAACCGAATGAGCTCTAGTTCAACCGCCCTGCGTACCAATGAGACACGGTTGGGGATCGGGCGTCCCGAGGTACCGCTCGACCGCGGATCCCACCCTCGGCTCCTGGACCGCCGCGCTCCCCGCGGGCGACGCCTCCATGCGTCCCGCCAGCGGCAACAGCTGCGGCGCCTCGCTGGCGGAGTGCTCGCGCGCCCACAACTTCTCCTTCCTGGAGACGGCCACGCCGGGGACGTGGATCTACGTGGCCAAGTCGAGCGCGGGCTTCGGCCAGTCCGGGCGCGGCACGCAGGTCGGCACGCTCGGGGGAGGTTGGAGCGCGCAGGTGGACCACGGCGGCTCGGGCGGGCTGACCGGCTGCTGCGGCCACTCCACGGCCACGACGATGCTCGACCAGGGCGGCAGCGTGCTCTTCCTGCGCTCGACCAGCGGCGGCGAGAACACCTACTACCGCCGGTCCACCGACGGCGGTCTCTCTTGGGGCCCGCTCATCAATGCCTACGCGCCCGACCTCGCCGGGCTGACCACGAGCGCGCCCGTCGGCCTCTTCGTCCCCGCGTACGGCCGCGAGCTCGTCTGGTACGCCGGATGGGGCGGCGCCGAGAGCGCGGCGCGGGTGCTGCCGCTCTGGACGGCGTCCCACACCTACGCCGACACCGGCACCATCCGCCTCTTCGGCAGCGCCGGCGGCGACCTACCGCAGCCGAACACCGCGCCGGTGGTGGACCTGGGTCCCGACATCCAGGTCCGAGCGCGAGAGGCGTTCGCCTTCACCGGGGTCTTCACCGACCCCGACCCCGGAGATAGCTGGACGGGAACGGTCGACTTCGGCGACGGCGGTCCGGCCGAGGCCCTCGCCATCCGCGACCACGCCTTCACGGTCACGCACACATACGCAGCGGCGGGCACGTACGTGCTGACCGCGCGGATCATGGATGCCGCGGGCGCGGTCGGCACGGACTCCCTGACGGTCACGGTCACGCAGACCAGAGCCCCGCTCATCTTCGTGCCCGGGTTCGGTGGCAGCCAGCTCGTGGCGACCGCGACCCGCAGCCGGACGATCACGACCAGCGAGGGGACGTCGAAGCAGGTCTCGTACAGCGCTGGCGAGCTCATCTGGCTCAACGAGTTCCGCGTTGGCCAAACGCTCATCGACCCCGAGTTCTTCGACGTACTCCGCTTCAACGACGACGGCACGCCCCCTGCCCCGAACGACTTCGCGACCAACGGTGAGCTGAACAGACTCGGATATCCGGACGTCGAGGCCACGCTCAGGGAGGCGGGTTACGTGAGGGACCAGACGTACTTCCTGTTCACCTACGACTTCCGTTTCGGCGCCGAGACATGGGTACAGCAGCTCGACGACCTGGTGATACGTGCGCTGGTCACGAATCCCGGGGCGCCCGGCGTCGACATCGTCGCGCATAGCATGGGGACCCTCGTCACGCGCGCCTACCTGACGAACGGGATCCACGCGGGCAACGTCCGCGCGGCGGTGCTCATGGGCGGCCCGCTTCTCGGCACGCTGCAGGGCAGCAAGGCGGCTCTGGCGGGACAGTGTCTCTGGAAAAAGGGTCCCATCTGCGTCCTGCGCGAGCAGACGTCGCAGTACATCCTGCGGACCCTGCCGGGCGGCCTCGAGCTGGGTGTCTCAGAGGCCTGGTACGACCTCTTCCGCGGCCAGGACCGCGAGCACCCCGTCGCCTACGTCGATCGCACTCTCCGCAGCGGACCCGCATCGAGCGGGAACGACTACGCGGCGCTGCGGGAGGCGGAGCTCGCGCGCGCCGCAGGCGCGGTCGCCTTGTTCCAAGCGGAAGCCTTCCATGAGGACGACCTCGGCTCGTCGCGGGATCGGGCCTCTGCACCATCGCCCAAGTAGTGGCGTACAGCAAGCCGACCTATCGCTGGCGGA
This sequence comes from Chloroflexota bacterium, assembly GCA_016191385.1. Taxonomy (GTDB): domain Bacteria; phylum Chloroflexota; class Limnocylindria; order P2-11E; family P2-11E; genus JACPOT01. The sequence continues at coordinate 1,977 of JACPOT010000038.1, forward strand.
TCCTGCCATCCCCGATACCGCCGTTCTTCCGGCTGGCGCGTGAGTTCGTCGGATACGTCACCGCGTACGACACGGGCCTGGCGGATGGCGACAACACCGTCCTGCGGCAGAGTGCGTCCCTGAGCGACCCCGCCGTCGGCCTCTCTGCCAGCGGGGGCGCACCCGTCTACTACCGCCGGGTGGAGCACGAAGAGCTCGCTGGCGCAGCGAACCTCTTGGACACGGCCCTGCCGCTGCTGCGCGGGGAGCCGGTCGATCGCGGCGCGATCGGTGCGCCGACCTGCACGCAGGTCTCGACGCACAGCCCGGTCGAGCTCCTCGTCACGGATGACGTCGGGCGCCGGATAGGGCGGACCGCGGAGGATGCGGCGGTGCTCGAGGAGGTCCCCCTGGCCACGTACGATCGCTACCTCGACATGCGCAGCGTCGTCCTGAACGCGCCGACGCGCTCCACGGTGAGCCTCGCCGGGACCGGCGACGGCGACGCGACCATCCGCGTGCGCTGGCTGGATGGCGCCGCGGTGACCCGGATGGCGGTGTTCGCCCACGTTCCCGTCACCGCCCGCTCGCGCGGGTCCTTCTCGATCGAGGACGGCGCGCGCAGCGCGGGCGACCTCACGATCGACCTCAACGGAGACGGGACGACCGTCCTCACGTTCGCGCCGGCCATCCTCGACGGCAGCGGGGCCGAGGACACCACACCTCCGGATCTCACGGTCGCGCACCTGCTCGACGTCTTCGCCGAGGACCGCGCCGGCAACCTGACGACGCGCCAGCGAGCCTTCGACGCCTACGCCTATCAGTGGCTGCCACCGCTCGTTGCGGGCAACGGTCGAGCGACGACCTTGAGCGCCGGGCGGACCATCCCCGTGCGCTTTGCCGTGCGGCGAGCCGATGGCAGTCCGGTGCGCGACGAGAGCGTGACCGTGGACCTCACCGACGCCACGGGGCGCCCGGTCGTGGCGCCGCTCACGATGGGCACGACCCCCGCGAAGGGGGTCGTCTTCCGGGACGGCGTCTATCAGGCCGACCTCGGCACGAAGGGAGTCGCGCCGGGGGCGTACCTCCTGCGGGTCCGCTTTGACTCTTCCCGCCTGGTGGGCCAGCTCGCGCTGGGCATCACTCTCCAGTGAGGACGCGCGAGATCCTGGCCGGGGCGCTGGGCGCCGTCGTGCTCCAGCTCCTATTGACCGGCTTCACCTCCCTGTACACGGGAGAGGGGGGCGGATACGGCGCGCCGGTGCCCGTGGGCCACTCGTGCGGGTTCTGCATCATCAACTTCGGCGGCGGCTCGGACACCCTGGCCTGGCCGGTGTTCGCGCTCAACACCACGATCACCGCCGCGGTCTTCTGGGTGCTCATGCGCGTGGGTGGGCACCCGTCCCTCGTCCCCCTCGGCGGCGTGCTCTTTCTCGTCCTCGCCATAGTCATGTACTACACCCTGCGCGCCGGCGCTCCCTTCGCCGGCCTACCCGTCCCGATCGTGGTCCGAGACGAGTCCAATGTGGTCGCCCCGAGAGTGGGACTCCTCGCCCTCTGGATCGACTCGATGGTGGGCGCCGCTCTCTTCGCCGTCCCGCACGTGCTCCGCCGCCGCGCCAGGGCCGGGCAGACGGCATCGCTACGTGACTAGCATCGAGCGATGCCCCGCGTCTCCCTTTCGTACGACAACGAGCAGGTCGCTGCCGTCCTCGAGGAGATCGCGGATCTCAGCGATCTTAAGGGCGAGAACCCCTTCCGCGGCGTCACCTACCGCGCGGTCGCGCGCGCCATCCGCGATCTGCGCGAGCCTCTCCGCACGCTCATGGAGCAGAAGCGCCTGGACACCATCCCCAAGGTCGGGCCGGCGGTGCAGGAGGCGATCGAGCAGCTGCTCACGACGGGCCGTTCGAAGCGTCACGAGGACCTCAAAGCGCAGGTGCCCCAGGGACTGCTGACGCTCCTGCGCGTGCCGGGGGTCGGCCCCGCGACGGCGCGCGTGATCCACGAGCACCTGCGCATAACCACGATCGACGAGCTGGAAGAGGCGGCCCAGTCCGGGAAGCTGCGCTCGCTGCCGAAGATCCAGGCGAAGACCGAGGAGAACATCCTCAAGGCCATCGCGTCGCTGAAGCGGCGCACCGGCCGGGCGCTCGTGGTCGACGCGCGGGCGGTCGCGAGCGACATGGTGGGGTGGATCCGCGGGCGCTGTGACCTTCAGCAGGTCGAGATCGCGGGCAGCCTTCGCCGCTGGCGCGAGACGATCGGCGACATCGACATCGTCGTCGCCGCGGCGGAGCCGGGACCGGTCATGGACGCGTTCATCGCCGCGCCCGAGGTCGAGCAGGTCCTCGCGCGCGGGGACACGAAGTCGTCGGTCATTGCCGGCCGTGGCCTCCAGATCGACCTGCGCGTCGTCGCCCCCGCGTCCTTCGGGGCCGCGCTCCTCTACTTCACGGGGTCGAAGGAGCACAACGTCCACATGCGCGGGCTGGCCCTGAAGCGGAAGCTGCTGCTCAACGAATACGGGCTCTACCGCGTGGGCGAGGAGAACGGGACCCCGGTCGCCTCACGCACCGAGGAGGAGGTCTTCGCCGCGCTGGGAATGGACTGGATCCCGCCCGAGCTGCGGGAGGATCGCGGGGAGATCGAAGCCGCGCTCGCGCACGACCTGCCCGACCTCGTGACCCTCGCCGACATCCGTGGCGATCTCCACGCCCACACGAGCTGGACCGACGGTCGCGACAGCGTCGCCGACATGGCCGCGCGCGCGCGCGCGAAAGGCTACGAGTACCTCGCGCTGACCGACCACTCCGTGGGGCTCGGCATGACCCACGGCCTCGACCTCGCGCGCATCCGCGCCCGCACGAAGGAGATCGAGGCCGCGAACGTCGCGCTGGCGCCCTTCCGCATCCTCGTCGGCTCTGAGGTCGACATCCGTTCGAACGGCCAGCTCGACTATGAGGACGAGCTGCTCGCCCTGTTCGAGGTCGTGACCGCGTCGGTCCACTCGTCGTTCGCGCAGCCGCGCGACGTGATGACGAAACGGATCCTCGGCGCGATGGAGCATCCGCGCGTGAACGCCATCTCGCACCCGACCGGCCGTCTGCTCGAGAAGCGCGACGCGTACGAAGTGGATCTCGAGGCCGTCATCCAGGTGGCCGTCCGCACCCACACGCGCCTCGAGGTGAACGGCGGACCCGAGCGCCTCGACCTCTCGGATGCCGCGGTGCGCCGCGCGATGGATGTCGGCGCGATGCTGGTGTGCAACTCCGACGCGCACGCGGTCGAGGAGCTCGATCAGATGGAGTACGCGGTCGCGACCGCGCGCCGCGGCTGGGCGACGAAGGACCGGGTGCAGAACACCATGCCGCTGAAAGATCTGCTGCTTCACCTGAAGGGCAAAGGTTGAGGCGGCGTTTCGTCGTGCGGGGCGACGTGCAGGGCGTCAATTTCCGCACGAGTGCGGCGGAGTCAGCGCGCCACCTTGGGCTCACCGGTCGCGTGTGGAATCGCGACGACGGAGCCGTGGAGTGCGTGGCGGAGGGTGATCCGGCGGCCATTGAACGATTCCGCGACTGGCTCGGCCGCGGCCCCCGTCTGGCGCGCGTCGAGCGCGTCGAGGTCGCTGACGCGCCGGGCGAGCATCGCTATCGGGAGTTCGGGATCTCGCGCGAGCCAGCGGACTAGCGCCGGCGGCGCCGCCGCCGCTCAGGCTTGGGGATGTACTTGAGCCGCCGCAGCTCGCGGGCCCACGCGGCGTCGCGCGGGGGCAGCCAGTAGAGGTACATGTACGCGAGCGCGAGGACGTTGAGCGCGAGCGAGATGGCGTAGAGGTAGAAGGGGATCTTGGCCATTAGGAGCACCAGAGCCCAGATCAGGAAGATGACGTTCACCCAGAACGCCCAGGGCTTGATCGTGTTCTCCGCGGGCGAGGGCTTCTCGCCGCCGTGCGGCTCCCAGTAATACCAGGCGATGTTGGCCGCGATCCCGGCCACGACCGCCACGACGAGCGGCCAGTAGAAACGCGATGAGGGATCGAAGGGGCTGACGAAACGCGCAGCGAAATGCGCTAGGTCGATAGGCACGGGACGCTATGCTAGCCGCGCGTCACCGCCAGTCGCAGCATCCACATAGGGGGAGATCGCGTGCGCGCCCTGCTCTCCGTTTCCGATCCCAGCGGCCTCGTTCCGTTCGCGCACGGCCTGCGGGAGCTGGGCTGGGAGATCGTCGCGACCGACGGCACCCGGGCTCTCCTCACGAGCGAAGGCGTCGAGTCCCGCTCGGTCGAGGAGATCACCGGCCAGGCCATCCTTCTCGGCGGACGCGTGAAGACGCTTCACCCCAAGATCCACGCCGGCATCCTCGCGCGCCGCTCCGACCCGCAGCACCGCGCGGAGCTCGAGCGCGAGGGGATCGTCCCCATCGACCTCGTCGCGGTGAATCTCTATCCCTTCCGCGAGGCCGCCTCGCGCGGGCTCAGCGGCGTCGAGCTGATGGAGAAGGTGGACATCGGCGGCGTCACGCTCCTCCGCGCGGCCGCGAAGAACCACGAGGACGTGATCGTGGTCGCGCGACCGGAGCGCTACAGCGCGGTCCTCGAGGAGCTGCGCGAGCGCGGGACGGTCGATCCCGAGACGCGCCGGGAGCTCGCCGCGGAGGCATATGCCCACACCGCGTCGTACGACGCGGCCATCACCACGCGCCTCTACGACGAGAGCGGGGTGTGCTTCCCCGACGAGCTCGTGCTCGGGCTGCGCAAGGTGCGCGACCTCCGGTACGGCGAGAACCCGCACCAGCAGGCGGCGCTCTACGCGATGCGCGGCGAGAACGGCGGGATGACCGGCATGGAACAGCTCCATGGGAAAGCTCCGTCGTTCAACAATCTCATCGACCTCAACGCCGCCTGGCGCATCGTGAGCGACTTCCGCCAGCCGACCGTGGCGATCGCGAAGCGCGACAATCCGGTCGGCGTCGCCAGCGATCCGGAGATCGTCCGCGCCTACCGCAACGCGTTCCGCGCTGACTCCATCTCCGCATATGGCTCGATCCTCGGGATGAACCGCACCGTCGACGGCGAGCTCGCCCGCGCCCTCCAGGACACCTTCTATGAGGCGATCGTCGCGCCGGACTACGCCCCGCGCCCTCCAGGACACCTTCTATGAGGCGATCGTCGCGCCGGACTACGCCGAAGAGGCCCTGCCCATCCTCAAACGGCAGGACATCGAGATCTTCCGCGCCGAGCCCGCGGCCCGCGCGCGGACGGGCCGGAGCGGGCCGGTCGACCTGCGCCGCATTGCCGGCGGCATCCTCGTCCAGACGCCCGACGACTCCGTGTCGCAGGAGGGCAACTTCAAGGCGGTCACCGAGCGGCACCCGACGCTCGAGGAGCTGAGCGACCTGATCTTCGCCTGGCGCTGCGTGCGCCATGTGTCCTCGAGCGGGATCGTCCTCGCGAAGGACCTCACGACGGTGGGGATCGGCCCCGGACAGGTCTCGCGCGTCGCCGCGGTCGAGACCGCGACGCGCAAGGCGGGGGAGAACGCTCGGCTCTCGGTGATGGCCTCGGACGCGTACTTCCCGTTCCCCGACGGGATCGAAGTGGCCGCGCGCGCCGGCGTCACCGCCCTCATCCAGCCGGGCGGCTCGGTGCGGGACCAGATGATGATCGAGACCGCCGACCGCTACCGCATGGCGATGCTCTTCACCGGGAGAAGGCACTTCAAGCACTAGAAGTGCGCATCCAGGCGCTTGCGGCGTAGCGGCACGCGCCCGGGTCGTTCGGCTTTACGCCGCTGAACACTTCCTTCAGCAATACGATCGCCTCTCGAGCGCGCTCGCGGTCGACGTTCCAGCTCTGCCAGGACGAGGACTCCGCCCCCTCGAGGCGATAGCGCAGGTAGAGCGCGTAGTCGAGGCATCGGCGATCGCTGTCCGGAAGGCTGCTCCGCAGATCCACCAGGTCCGGCAGCGCACCGTGGCCGAGGCTCACGAGGTGCCATGGATCGAGCCTCGCCACCGCGTCCGTCGCGCTCCGGTCGAGCGATCGCGCGATGTTGGTGCGGGCGACGAACCCCGACGGACCGACGGCGTTCACGATGAGCGCGATGCCGAGCGTGACGAAGACCAGCGGCTGCATGGCGAAAGCGGTGCGTCCGACCTGGATCGACCACACCAGGATCGCCAGTCCCGCCGCGACCGCGACGATCGCTGCGAGCGCGTAGAGGCGGAGCTCCGACCAGCCGTACGCGCTCTGGTAGAGGTCGAGCCGGTAGAGCGAGGACGCCACGATCACGCCTGTGAGCGCGATCACGGACAGGAGGCTCGCGAGGTAGATGCGTGAACGCCGGGTCACGAGGAGCTCGATCGCGAACAGCGTCGCACCGACGAGACCTGCCACGGCAAGAAGCTCGACGAAGCCGCGCCGCGCGTATTCGCTGAAGGTCATCGACGCGGCCGCCGCGGTGTCGCGGCCGCCGAAGAGATAGGCGATCTGGACGTAGACGAACGCGGCGAACAGGCTGGCGATGGAGACAAGGAACGCGGTCGCCACCTGGCATCCGATCCCCATCCTCGCGCGCGGCGTCGAGGCGCGGTCACGATCGGCGAGCGTGCCGGCGGCAAACCACGCCACGGCGACCGCGATGATCGTCCGGTCCCGCGCTTCTGCGATGCCGTCCCACCAGCGCGCGGGGTCGAAGAGGTCCTCCCACGACCTCGCGAAGACGGGATCGGCCGCGCGGAAGAGCGCCGCGAACAGAAGCACGAAGGGCACCGCGATAAGCGATCCGGCGAGGTAAGGCAGCGCGCCGCCGAGCTGCGGTGCGGCGCGGGTCACGAGCGCCGACCCTATCCGCAGCGTCGGCACCGCGCGCCAGAGGGGAGCCGTGGCCGCGCGGAGCGCCTCCGCGATCAGCACCGGGAAGCGCAGTCGCGAGACCTCCACGCCTCGCGTTGAGACCGTCGTCGCCAGTGCGAGGCTGAGGACGGCGAGGATGTCGAAAGTCACCACCGCGGCGTCGATGCGCACCGCCACGAACGTGGCGAAAGCAAGGGCGAACGCCGGCATCCAGATGTCACCACGCTTGACCCCCGCCGTCCTCGTCGTCCACGCGAACCCGAGGAACAGGATCGTCGCGACCGCGAAGTTCAGGCCGAGTCGCTCGCGGTAGAAGAGGAGTTGGCTCGAGAGGCCGAAGGCGGCCGCGATCGCGAGAAGGAGCGTGGCGCGGCGCACGCGCCGAGGCTTGAGCGTTTCCCTTCGCCCGTCATCCCACGTCCGAGACACCGTCGCACGTGTGAGACGACACGGCCCGCGGCGGCTCGTACCGTAGGGCGGATGCGCATCCAGGACGCGGAGCGGGTCTCCCGCGCGCTCCAGGTCCTACGCGGTGGAAGATCGCTCGACCGCCTCGTCGATCGCCTCTACGACATCACCGAAGGAAGCCTGGCCCTCGACCGCGCCACGCTGCACCGCATCGCGCGCGGTCAGACTCGCGTGGCGCGCGCGATCGACACGCCGGAAGACTGCGTGCGCCTTTACTTCGCGCTCATGATCGTCGGCTGTGAAGAGGGCGTGCCGCTGACCACTGTCGTCGAGGAGGGACACGCGGTCCTCGTCGGATTCATCTGGGAGCCGCTCGCCGGCCTCATCTTTCGCGACCTCAGTGCGACCCTGCCGAAGCTGCATACGAAGGCCGCGCTCAAGGAGTACCTCGAGGAGGGGATCGCCATATGGCTGCCACCGAGATAAGCGTCACGGCACGAGCCGAGAGCCGGACCCTCGTCGCGTTCGAGGAGCGGCTACGCGCAGAGCTCGCCGACCGCCTGCAAGTGCGTACGAGGTTCGCCCCGCTCGGGGGCACGCGCGCTCTGCTCGTGAGCGCCGGCCGCGAAGGTCGCAAGGGCCTCGTCGTCGACGACTCCGCGAGCATCGCCGAGCGGGTGTACCTGTACGTCCACGTCGCCGCGCACATGGCCCTTGGCCACAACGTGCCGCTCGTCACGATCGTCGAGAGCGCGGTCCCCGATGGGTCGGACGAGCACCGGCACGACCAGGCCGAGCGGCTCGCGCGGTCGATCTGGTGGCGGGGAAGCCGGGCGGGCGAGCTGGACGCCGGTCTTCCCGGTGTGACGCGGTCACGCGTGCTGCGTGCGCTGCTGTCGCGAGGTCCAAGCCGCCGCATCCTTCGGGCGGTGCTCATGGCGATGCGGGCTCTCTCGTATCGCGCGGGCGTGGCGCAGCGGTCTCAGGGTGCGGTCGTGTCGTGGCTGCGCGAGGCACTGTGCGCGGCTGCGGTCGTCAACGCGGCGCCGCAGCTGGCGACGCCTAGTGGTGGAAGAGCCTCACCCCGGTCATCGCCATGACCATGCCGTGCTCGTCGCACGCGGCCACCACCTCCGCATCGCGGGCTGAGCCACCGGGCTGCGCGACGTAGCGCGCGCCCGCCGCGTATGCGCGGTCCACGTTGTCGCGGAACGGCAGGAACGCGTCGGAGACGTAGCTGACCGGCGGGATCCGCTCGATCCACGACCGCCGCTCGTCCGCCGATAGCCGGCGTGGCTCGGTCGCGAACGCCGTGCGCCACGCCGCGACCTCCGGCGCGGTGAGGTCGTCGCGGAGGAAGCCATCGATGGCGTTGTCCCGCTCGGGTCGGCCGATCCCCTTGCGGAGAGGCAGCTCGAGCATGCGCGGGTGCTGACGCAGCCACCACAGCTCCGCCTTCTGTGCCGCGATGCGGGTGCAGTGGATCCGCGACTGCTGACCGGCGCCGACCCCGATGACCTGGCCGTCGAGCGCGAACGCGACGCTGTTGGACTGCGTGTACTTCAGCGTGATGAGGCCGACGATGAGGTCGCGCTTCGCCTGACCGGGTAGGGTCTTCTCGCGCGTCACGATGTTCGCCAGGAACGATGCGTCGATGACGCTGTCGTTGCGCCGCTGCTCGAGGGTGACGCCGAAGAGGTCGCGC
>JACPOT010000065.1 GCA_016191385.1 Chloroflexota bacterium
GCCCACGGACGCGAGCTCGGGGTGCGTGTACACGACGCTCGGGACGACGTCGTAATCCATCTTCGCCTCGTCCCCGAGGATGCGGTCGACGGCCACCTCGCCCTGCGCCGACGCGACGTGCGCCAGCATGACGCCCTTCTCCCACGACGCCGTCGTGCAGTCGCCCACGGCGTAGACGTTCGCGACGTTGGTGCGCATCCCGTCGTCCACCTGGATGCCGCGACGGCCCATCGTGAGGCCGGCGCGCTCCGCGCCGCGCGTGTTGGGCACGCGCCCCGCGCCGAGCACGATCTGGTCGCCTTCGAAGGTCTGCGGCTTCCCTTCGAGCTCCGCGGTCACGACGACGGTGCCGTCCTTGCGCCGTTCGACCGCCGTCACCTTCGCGTTCGTGACGACCTTGAGCTTGCCGTGTGACTCGAGGGCCTTCACGAGCGGACGTACGAGCTCGGGGTCCGCGCCGCCGAGCGGCTGCGGGAGCATCTCGATGACGGTGACGTCGGAACCGATCTCCGAGTAGAAGGCGCCGAGCTCCATACCCACGACGCCGCCGCCGATGACGAGCAGCCGCTTGGGGATCTCGCGCATCTCGAGCGCCCCGACGTTGTCGAGAGGCTTCACGTCGGCGAGGCCTTGGATCGGTGGCATGGCGACCGTCGACCCGGTCGCGACGATGATCGCGCTCGCCTGCACCGACCTCGGGCCCTCGCCGGTGATCCTGATCTCGCTCGCGGAGACCAGCTCGCCGTCGGCCTTGATGAGGTCGACCTTCCGCGCCTTGAGGAGCGATTCAACGCCGCTCACGAGCTGCTTCACGACCTGATCCTTGCGGGCCATCGACTTCGGGAGGTCGAAGTCGCCGGTCAGGTGCAGACCCGACACCGTGGCGTGCGAACCCATCCAGTAGATGTGGCTCGAGTCGAGGAGCGCCTTCGAGGGGATGCAGCCGACGGTGACGCACGTCCCGCCGACACGATCGCGCTCGATGAGCGCGACCTTCGCCCCGCGCACTCCCGCGTGCAGCGCGGCGACGTATCCGCCGGGACCGCCGCCGAGGATCGCGATGTCGTACTTATCGGTCATGCATCGAAAAGCGTAGTAGGTGTCGTTGCGTCCCGCTCCAACGGATGCGCGCGATATCCGTGTCGCGCGTACCACAGCAGGTACAGCGGGAGGAACGCGCAGCCGATGCGCTCGAACTGCGCGACGTGGCGCAGCTCGTGCCGCCAGATCGCGTCGCTCGGCTCGCGCGCGCTCACGATCACGTGGCCGAGGGTGATGGCGCTGTACCCGCGCCGAGTGAGGAGGAGGTACGCGAGCCCGCGGCCGCTGACGTAGAGGAAGCAGCCGTCGCGCACGCGCGGCCGCGCCCCAGAGAGGATCCCGACAAGGTGGCCGATCGGATCGGCGTGGTGCGCGATGAGCCCGCGGATCAGGTCAGGCGGCCAGGAGGAGCGCACAAAGAAGGATCGGGCGGCTCATCACCGCCCGATCCTACGCTTGGGCTAGATCGCGAGGTCAGTCGATGGGCTTGTCGGGATCCTTCTCCTTCTTGGGGTGCTCGATGCCCTCACGGACGTCGGCGAGGCCTTCGCGGACCTTGCCGCGGCCCTGCTCGACCATGCCGCCGACCTGCGTCGACGTGTCACCGCCGAGCTTGCCGGCCCCCTCCTTGACCTTGCCTTCGGTCTGCTCCCACTTGCCCTTGAGCTTGTCCTTCTCGTAGGTCATGTGGCCCTCCTAAGGACCTCGCGGAGCCAGTGCGAGAGGTCGGCCGTCAGCTCGATCGCCTCGCGAACGAGCGCTGCCCGCTCGTCGTCGCTCTTTGCGGCGGCGTAGCGCTCGAGGAGAGCGTCGGACTTCGCCTCGTAGTCGGTCACCTTGACGCCGAACACCTTCAGCAGCTTGCGCGTGGGGTCCATCGGCTGGCGCTCGTCGCGGCCCTGCGGTGTGTCCATGATCCGCGCTCCCTCCGGGGTGCCTTCCGCGCGATCCTAGTCCGGGCGCCCTGGCGGAGCGGCAGCCCTCCGGCACCGGCCCGAGGGAAGGTGCAAGAATGCGCCGGACCCCGCACATCTAGAGATCTTCAGGGAGGGACGCACAGGTGGCGATGACCAAGACCGAGACCGTGCGCGAGCTGTCGGAGCGCACGGGGATCGACCGCAAACAGGCGACCGCGGTGTTCGAAGAGCTGGCCAAGATGGCGTACGACAACGCCCGCGACGGCTTCACCATCCCGGGGCTCGGCAAGCTGGTCCTCGTGGACCGCAAGGCGCGCATGGGCCGCAACCCCGCTACCGGCGAGGCCATCCAGATCCCCGCGAAGCGCGTCCTCAAGTTCCGCATCGCCAAGCAGGCCAAGGACGCCGTCCTCGCCCCCAAAGGGAAGAAGCGCTAGCCGACCCCGCACTACTCGTCTGATCAGAGCGACCTAGCTCGCGGCGATCGCCTCCCGCAGGCGGGCCGCGAGCTGGGCTGCTTCGCCTTCGGCGTAGCGGCGCCGGACCCACACCATCCCCGCGCGGAAGAGCCCGTCCCCCTTGGTGCGCGGCACGACGTGGACGTGGAGATGCGGGACGCTCTGGCTGACGCGCGTGTTGATCCCGGTGTACGAACCGTCGGAGCCGAGCGCGCGAGGGAACGCTCGCGCCACGCGTTGCACGACGGTGAACAGCGGACCCACGAGCCGCTCCGGCAGATCGTCGAAGGTCTCGACGTGCTCGCGCGGCGCGACGAGGACGTGACCCTTGAGCAACGGCGCGTGATCGAGGAACGCGATGATCTCGCCGTCGGCGTGCACGAGATGCGTTGCCTCGCCCTCGGCGATCCCGCAGAAGACGCACGCCTTCGCTCTTCCGGCCACACCGCGAGGATATGTGTCAGCCGCCCTGGGCGAGCCCCATCGCGACGCTCGAGAAGGCCGCGAAGTCGCGGCGCTTCGCGCCCGGAAAGCGCTGGGCCAGCAGGGCGCGCGTCATCGGCAGCGCGCTCGAGCCGCCGGTCATCACGACCTCGGTCACATCCCCCGCGAGCATGCCAGCGCGAGCGAGGACCTCGTCGAGCAGGGCGTCGACCTCGTGGACGAGCGGCGCGGCCTGCACCTCGAAGCGCCGGCGCGGGACGACGGCATCGATGTCCACGTCCCCGCGATGGAAGGCGAGGACTGCCGTCCCCGCATGCGACAGCTCGATCTTCACGGCGTCGACGGCGGCGAAGATCTCGTAGCCGAGCTGCAGCTCGATCGCGCTCCGCAGCGCCATGAGCTCGCGCTTGGGCGCTCCCGCGCGGATGAGGTCGTCGAGCGCGTCGAGGATGGGCTTCTCATTCAGAGCGCTGAGCGCATGCCAGTCGGAGATCGCATTGACGATGAACGCGGGAAGGCGGAGCCGCTTGGGGCCCCACGTCGCCCCCGCGCCGAGCCGCGGGGCGACGAGGAGATCGATGAGCGCCTGCGTGAACCGATCGCCGGCCACGCCGCGTCCCGCAGTGGCGACGATCCGCGACCTTCCCTGCTCGCGGACCGCGATCGCGAGGTCGAGCGTTCCACCGCCGAAGTCGAAGACGAGCGCGCGTCCC
>JACPOT010000066.1 GCA_016191385.1 Chloroflexota bacterium
ACGGCGATCCCGATCGGGACCACGGTCGCGAGCGTCACCTTCAGCCAGCCGGGGTAGAGGTCGATCGGGAAGCGGCCCGCGTCGGTGAAGGCCCAGAAGATGGCGAGGATGTTGTCGATGCGGACGAACCAGAACGCCAAGGTCACGAGCGTGAGGAGCAGCGCGTACACGGCGAAGACGCCGCACGCCAGCGTCAGCGCGAACGAGAAGACCGACCAGGGCGTGACGGCGTCGCCGATCATCGCGATGCCGACGGCGACGATCACGAGGCCGAGGGCCAGGTCGGCGAAGCGGACCAGGGCGAAGTGCCGGGTGCTGACGAGGAACTGCGCGCTCGCGGGCTTGAGGAGCGTGAAGTCGAGCGTGCCCTGGCGGACGTGCTCCATGAGCTTCTCGAACGACGGCGAGAACACGATATTCACTCCGCCCTGGATCAGGTAGTAGACGCCGGTGAGAGCGATCATCTGCGGGAGCGTCCAGCCGTTCAGCGATGACGTGTGCGTGAAGAGCACGAGCACGGCGCCGAGGCTCGTGCCGGTGACGAGCAGCATCTCGACGACACCCAGGACGAGGTTGAGCCGGTAGGCCGCCTCGTTCTTGAGCTCCGCGACGAAGAACGTGCGGAGGATCCGGAAGTAGCGGATCACCTACGCGCCCACGGCCTGATAGGCGCGCAGACCGCGGCGCCAGATCCAGCGGAAGGCGACGTACGTCACGACCAGCCAGAGCGACTGGCCGGCCATGATCAGCAGCGCCTGCTCCACCGTGACCGAACCCTTGAGGATCTCCGTCGGCGCGCCCTGCATGTACCAGAAGGGCAGCCCGAACGACATGGCCTGCAGCCACACCGGCATGAGCGAGATCGGCGCGATCTGCCCGGCGAAGACGAACGAGGCGCGCTGGAAGAGCGTGTTCGCGGTCCGCATGCGCGTCGCCCAGAAGGCCAGCGACGCGATGACCCAGTTGAACATGAACAGAAGGGCGGCCGCGAGGATGATGCTCGGCACGAACGCGACGACGTGCCAGGGCTGCGTCGCGTAGCGCGCGCCGAACGAGAGCGAGATCGCGACGAGGATCAGTCCCAGCACCGGCAGCGTGTTGAGCTTAAAGATGATGTTGTCGACGACGCTGTAGTGGAGCGGATGGAGAGGTCGCAGGAGCTTGGGCGACAGGCGGCCCTGGTTCACCTCCCACTCGAACTCATGTGAGTTCCAGGCCATCGCGAGCTGCGACACGAACGTGAGGCACACGTAGTACGCGGCGAAGTCGCCGACGCTGTAGCCAGCGATGCTCCCGCCTTGCGCGGTCGCGACGGCCACCCAGGCGGCGAGGAAGATCACCGGCCGGATGATCGCGAAGAGCATCCAGAGCAGCGACTGCACGCGGTACTGCGCAGCCTGCTGGAAGCCGGCGAGGAGGAGCGCGCGGTAGATCGGAACCAGCGTCACGCGACGGCCACCTTCTCACCCACCGACTCGCCCGAGAACACGCGGTCGATGACCTCCTCGATGGCCGGGTCCTCGAGCGTGAGGTCGGCCAGCGCAGTGCCGAGATCGCCGATGATCCGCGCCGTCCGCTCGGCCGCCAGGGCGCGCGGGACCTGCAGCCGCACCCGGCCGCCGTCGCGCGAGACCACGTCGCCGTAGACGGACAGGTCCGTGTCGGCCGCTCCGTCGCGGAGGGTCGCGACCACGAGCTTGTACGGCGCCATGCGCTCGGCGAGGTCCGCCAGGGCGCCGTCGTACAGGATCCGGCCGTGGTGGATGACGACCACGCGCTTCGTCAGCGCGACGATGTCGTCCATGTAGTGGCTGGTGAGCAGGATCGTGGCGCCGCTGCGCCGGTTGAGCTCCTTGACGAAGGTGCGGATGCGCGACTGCATGGAGACGTCGAGCCCGAGCGTGGGCTCGTCGAGGAACACGACGTCGGGGCCGTGGAGGAGACCGGCGGCGAACTCCACCTTCATGCGCTCGCCCAGCGAGAGCTGGCGCACCGGTTTGTGGATGAGCGGCTGCAGCTCGAGGAGCTCGACGAGCTCGTCGAGGCGGCGGCGGTAGGTCGGGTCATCGATGCGGAAGATCTCCTTGAGGACGAGGAAAGAGTCGGCCGCGGGGATGTCCCACACGAGCTGCGTTCGGTTGCCCATGAGGAGCGCCATACGCCGGAGGTAGGTGTCCTCGCGCTGCCACGGGATATGCCCCAGCACCTTCGCCTCGCCCGCCGTGGGATAGAGGAGGCCCGAGAGCATCTTCAGCGTCGTGGTCTTGCCGGCGCCGTTCGGCCCGAGGAAGCCGACGACCTCGCCGCTGTCGATCGCGAGGTCGATGCCGTCGACGGCGACGACCTCCTTGAACCTGCGGCGCACCAGCGAGCGCATCGTCGCGCCGAGCCCGGTCTCGCGCTCATGCACCTTGTAGACCTTGCGCAGCCCGCGGACGCTGATCACAGGGCCGTTCATCCGCCGGAGGATAGGTGCGCTAGCGCCGCGCGTCCGTCACATGCGCTTCATCCGCCGATGAGGCGGCGGATGTCGGCGATGCTCACCAGCACGATCAACCCGAGCAGGAGCACGAACCCGACGGCGTGGACGAGCCCTTCGACCTGAGGCGAGAGGCGCTTCTTGAAGATCCCGCCGATGAGGACGAAGAGGAGTCGTCCGCCATCGAGCGCGGGGAACGGGATGATGTTGAGGATCGCGAGATTGATCGACAGCACGCCGACGAGCCGCAGCAGCGCGGCCACGCCGAACTGGCTCACCTGGCCCGTGACGCGAAGGATCTCGATGGGTCCGCCGATCTCTGGCGCGGTGTCGCCGGGACCCTGGCGCGCGGCGAGCAGCTGACCGGGCAGCGCGGCGATCTGCTGGACGATGTCGAGCGTGAGGGCCCAGGCGTTGCCGAACGACGCGGGCAGCCCGCCACTGACCGGCGCGGTCACGTCGACGAGGACGATGCCAAGGGGTCCCTCTCCCGCGGGCGGGTCGGTGCGCGGGACGGCGCGGATGAGCGGCAGCGGCCGCCCGTTACGCTCGACGAGCAGGGCGATCTCCACGCCGCGGTGGTCGCGCGTGTAGCGGACGAGGGCCTGCGAGTCGCTGATCTTGACGCCGTCGACCTGCCGGATCAGGTCGCCCATGCGGATGCCGGATGTCTCGGCGGGCGAGCCCTCCTTGACCTCGGCCACGCGCACGTCCCCGGTCGGCGCGGGGCCTCCCATCGCGAACGCCGCCGTCAGCACGACGAGCGCGAGGACCATGTTCATGACCACGCCGGCCACGAGCACGATGGCCTGCATCCACCAGGGCTTCGCGGTGAAGGAATCGGGCTCACCCTCGCCCTGCTGACGGATGGCGAAGTCGTCCTGCCCGAGGATGCGCACGAAACCGCCGAAGGGGATGGCGTTGACGCTGTAGTCGATCCCGCCCTTACGCACGGCGAAGATCCGCGGTGGGAACCCGAACGCGAACTCCAGCACGCGCATGCCGAGCAGCCGCGCGGTGATGTAGTGCCCGAACTCGTGCACCGCGATGATCGCCGTGAACGTCACGAGGAAGATCACAAGGGTGCGGGCGTCGGTGAAGATCTGCACTACGCGGGGATCCCGGCCGGCGTCTCGTCGAGCGCGAGACGCACGGCGCGGTCGATGGTCCTGATCTCCTCGAGGCTCGGCGGTCCCTGCTTCGGCCCGCCGCGCGCGATCTCGGCCCCGCGCTCGATCAGACCGGCGATCGCGGTGAACGGTAACTCGCCGCGCAGGAACCGATCGACCGCGATCTCATCGGCGGCCGAGACGCCGATCATCGCGCGCGGGTCATCGGCGCGCGCGGTCTCGAGGACGAGCGCGAACGCGGGATAGCGCGCCGGGTCCGGCGCGCCCCGGAACCGGATGTCCACGGGCAGCGCGAGATCGAGGCGGCGCGCGGGCGACGGAGCGCGCTCCCAGAGGAGCGCGTACTGGATGGGCAGGCGCATGTCGGGCTCGGCCAGCTGCGCCATCACGCTCCCATCGGTCAGCTCGACGAGCGCGTGCACCACGCTCTCGGGATGCAGCACGACGTCGATGCGGTCGTAGGGCAGCCCGTAGAGCCAGCGCGTCTCGATGATCTCGTAGGCCTTGTTGACCAGCGTCGCCGAGTCGATCGTGACCTTGGGGCCCATCTTCCAGGTCGGGTGGTTCAGCGCCCGCTCGGGTGTCACGGCATCGAGCTCGCCGAGCGGTGTATCGCGGAACGGCCCACCCGACGCGGTGAGAGTGACGCGGACGACGTCGCCAAGACGCGCTCCTTCGAGGCACTGCCAGATCGCGGCGTGCTCGCTGTCGACCGGCCGCAGGCGCTCCCCCGCCCCGCCGACGAGGTCGCGGACCAGGTGCCCGCCGACGACGAGGACCTCCTTGTTCGCGAGCGCCACGCGCTTGCCGGCCTTGAGCGCCGCGAGGGTCGGCTCGAGGCCGGCGATCCCCGGGGTCGCCACGAGGACGAGGTCGACGTCCTGCGCGGTCGCGATGGCCATCAGGTCGTCCCCGCGATGTCCCTGGTGCGTGACGCTCAAGCGGTCGGGGTGCGCGGCCACGACCTCGAGCGCCTGCCGCCCGATCGATCCGGTCGCGCCGAGGATCGCGAGGCGCGTGACGCTCACCCGCTCATCATCCCAGACGCACGCGTCTCAGAAGCGTTCGTAGAGCCCGCCTTCGCTCCCGAGCTGCGAGAGGCCATAGACACCCTCGACGACGAGCGCGAAGAGCGCCGCGGCGGTCAGGCTGTCGAGCCTATCGAGGATGCCGCCATGTCCCGGAAGGATCGTGCCCGAGTCCTTCACGCCAGCGCGCCGCTTCACGTACGACTCGAAGAGGTCGCCGGCGAGCCCGGCTGGCCCGAGGCCGATCGCCACGATCGTCGTCGGGGACCGCGACAGACCGAACGCAGTGCCGACCGCGACGGCGACCATGATGCAAGCGACAAAGCCCGCGATCGTCCCCTCCCACGTCTTCCCAGGGCTGATCCGCGGCGCGAGCCGGCGCCGGCCGACCGCGGAGCCGATCAGGTAGGCGACCACGTCCGCGGACCACGTCGGCAGAAGCACCAGAAGGAGCCAGACGGGGATCCACTCCGACGTCCCTTGACGCGCGCCGTTCGCTCCGAACGAACGGAGCGCGCCGAGTGCGGCGAGACCGAGGAAGAACATGGCCCCGAGCGCGATCGAAGAGCGGCCGGTGCGCAACCGGAGCAGCTCCATCAGACCAAGGATGGCCGCAATGACGAGCAGGATCCAGAACACCACGGGCGGAGCAGCTACCGCGACCAGCACTGCGGCGCCGTAGATCAGCGCGGTCAACGTCCGGCGTGCCAGGTCCGTCATCGGCCGAAGCGCCGTTCGCGCGACGCGAACGAGGCGAGCGCCGTATCGAGATCGGCGAGGGAGAAGTCGGGCCACAGCACCGGCGTCGCCCACATCTCGGCGTACGCGACCTGCCACAGGAGGAAGTTCGAGACGCGCAGCTCGCCACCGGTGCGGATGAAGAGGTCGGGATCGGGGATGTCGGGCGCGTAGAGCCGCTGGGCGATCGCCGCCTCGTCGATCGCATCCGGCGCCACGCCGTCGCGGACAACACCGCGCACGGCGTCGACGATCTCCGCGCGGCCGCCGTAGTTGAAGGCGATGGTCATCGTATCTTCGCCGCCCTGCGTCGCCGTGACCGCGCCTTCGATCGCGCGCTGCAGGCGATCGGAGAGCTCCGGCAACCGCCCGATGACGCGCAGGCGGACGCGGTCGCGTACGAGGGAGTCGGTCTCACGGAGGATGGTCTCTTCGAGGAGGCGCATGAGGGCTTCGACCTCCGTGGGGTCGCGCTTCCAGTTCTCCGTGGAGAACGAGTAGAGAGTGAGATAGCGGACGCCGCGCTCGCGCGCGTGGCGCAGGGTGCGCCGGATGGTCTCCACCCCGGCGCGATGGCCGGCGATGGCCGGGAGATGCCTGCCCCGCGCCCAGCGGCGGTTGCCGTCCATGACGATCGCGATGTGCTGCGGAACGGCCGGGGAGGCCACGCTAGACCTGAAGGATCTCCTTCTCCTTGGCGTCGCCGACCTCGTCCACCGCGAGGATGTAGCGGTCGGTCAGCTTCTGGAGCTGCTGATCGAGGCGCTTGAACTCATCCGCGGACACGCCCCCGTCCTTCTCCCTCTTCCGTATCTCGTTGTGCGCGTGGTGCCGAAGCGTGCGGATCTCGACGCGTCCCTCTTCCACCTTCTTGTGGAGCAGCTTGACCAGGTCCTTGCGGCGCTCCTCGGTGAGGGCCGGGATGGGCAGCCGGATGACCTCGCCGTCGTTGCTCGGAGTGAGCGCCAGCTCGCTGGCCATGATCGCCTTCTCGATGGCCCGGATGAGGCTGCGGTCGTACGGCTTGACCTGGATGAGCCGCGGCTCAGGAGCGCTGATCTGCGCGAGTTGGATCAGGGGTGTCGGCACTCCGTACGCCTCGACCTCGAGGCTCTCGACCAGCGACGGCGCGGCGCGGCCGGTCCGCACCGTGCTCAGCTCCTGCCGCAGGGCGGCGATGGCCTTCTTCATCCGCTCTTCCGTCTGCGGGACGATCTGGACCAGAGTGACCTCGGTCATCCGACGTGCACCAGCGTGCCGACCTTCTCGCCGAGCACGGCGCGCCGCAGGGAGCCCGCCGACGAGACGTCGAACACGAGGATCTCGATGTCACGCTCGGCCGCGAGAGCGGCGGCGGTCTGGTCCATGACCATGAGCTTCTTCTCGAGCATCTCCTGGAAGGTGAGGTCGGTGTACTTCCGCGCGTTAGGGACGACGCGCGGGTCGGCGTCGTACACGCCGTCGACCTTGTTCTTTGCCATGAGGATGACGTCGGCATCGATCTCCGCCGCGCGAAGGGCCGCCGCCGTGTCGCTGGTGAAGAACGGGTTGCCCGTGCCCGCGGCGAAGATGACGACAAGGCCCTTCTCCAGGTGGTGGATGGCGCGGCGCCGGATGTACGGCTCGGCCACCTCTTCGATCCGCAGCGCCGACTGCACGCGTGTCGGGACCCCGACGGACTCGAGCTGCGACTGGAGCGCCAGGGCGTTGATGACCATGGCCAGCATGCCCATGTAGTGCGCCGTGGCCTCTTCGATCCCCTGCTCCGCGACCGCGGCCCCGCGCAGGAAGTTCCCGCCGCCGATCACGACGGCGATCTCGACACCCAGCCCCTGGATCGACCGGATCTCCTCCGCGATGTAGCGGACGTACGCCGGGTCGATGCCGAAGGTGCGGTCGCCCAGCAGCGCCTCGCCGCTCAGCTTGAGCAGGACGCGCTTGTACGCCGGGCGGGTCTCGCGCACGGTCAGGCCGCCGACCCGAGCTGGAATCGCGCGAAGCGACGCACCCGGACGTTCTCACCTGTCGCCGCGGCGATCGCGGTGACCAGGTCGCCGATGGTCTTGGTGTTGTCCTTGATGTACGGCTGCCGGAGGAGCACGCCGGCCTCGATCGCCTTCTTCTCGTCGTCGCCGTGCTCCTGCAGGAGCTGCTGGCGGAGGTCGGGGGTCAGCTCGTCCTCGGACACGACCACCGGGGCCATCGCCGCGACCTGCATCGCGATGTTCTTCGCGAGCTCGCGGAACTGCTCGCCTCGCGCGACGAAGTCCGTCTCGCTGCTGAGCTCGACGAGCGCGCCGATGCGCCCGCCGGAGTGGATGTACGACTCGACGACGCCCTCACGTGCCTCCCGCGTGGCGCGCTTGGCCGCCGCGGCAAGCCCCTTCTGGCGCAGGAGGTCACGGGCCTTAGCGATGTCGCCACTCGATTCCTCGAGGGCGCGCTTGCAGTCCATCACCCCGGCGCCGGTCTCGGCGCGGAGGGTCTGGACGTCCTTGGCGTCGATGCTCTTGGTCGTTGTCATTCCTCTGTCCTCTTCGTGGTCTTGCGCGGCGCCGTCCGCTTCGCGGCAGCAGGGGCCGGCTCCGACGCCGGCAGCGTCCCGCTCGCCGCGGCCGCGGGCGCGGCGATCGCGGCGTCGGTCGCGACGGCCGCTTCCGAGGTGCCGGCCTCGGCCTCGCCCTCGATGGGCTCCTCGGCGTACCCGCCGATCGGGTACTCCTCTTCCTCTTCCGGCTCGTACACGCGCGGGGTGCGGCGCGCGCGTGGCACGCCGACCTCGGTCGCACCGGCGGGGACGGGCGCGTAGCCCATCTCCTCGGGCGAGGCGATCTCCTTGCGGCCGGCGTCGAACTCCGAGCGGCCCTCGATGATCGCGTCCGCGACCTTCTGGCAGATCAGCTTCACCGCGCGGATGGCGTCGTCGTTCGCGGGGATCACGACGTCGATGAGGTCCGGGTCGCAGTTCGTGTCGACCATGGCGATGACCGGGATCTCGAGACGGCGCGCCTCGTCGACCGCGATGTGCTCACGGTGCGGATCGACGACGAAGATGGCCGTCGGTGGTCGCTTCATCTCGCGAACGCCGGAGAAGAAACGGTCGAGCTGCGCGAGCTCGTCCTCGAGGACCTGCGCGTCCTTCTTCGGCAGGGCGGCGAAGTCACCGCGCTCCTTGCGCTCCGTGAGCTCGTTGAGGCGGTCGATGCGCTTCCGGATGGTGACGAAGTTCGTGAGGAACCCGCCGAGCCACCGCTGGTTCACGAACGGCATGCCCGCGCGCTTCGCTTCCTCGGCGATGGACTCCTGCGCCTGCTTCTTGGTCCCGACGAAGAGGATGTTCCCGCCGCTCGAGGCGAGGTCCTTGACGAACGTGTAGGCGTCCTCGATCCGCGTGAGGGTCTGCTGCAGGTCGATGATGTGGATGCCGTTGCGCTCCATGAAGATGAAGCGCTTCATCTTGGGATTCCAGCGCCGCGCCTGATGCCCGAAATGGACGCCGGACTCCAGGAGCTGCTTCATCGTGACGACGGCCATCTGACCCTCCCTTGTGCCTCCGCGGTGCCACTTGTCGGGCCGTCGGCGGGGAGCCTCGGCCAGGGATCTGGCACAGCGTGCGAAGTACCGGACAGCGTCCGGTCCGTGGACAAGTCTAGCGGACGGCATGAGGACTGCGGCAGGCGGCCCGCACGAGCGAGCGAAGCGGGAGCCGCGGCTGGAGTCGCCGCAGCGACCCCAGCCGACGGCTGTTGAGCTAGGTGAGGTTGTTCCCGATGTTCGAGAAGATGTTCTGCAGCTGACCGCGAAGGAAGATCATGGCGACGATGACCGCGATGGCGATGACGGCGATGATGAGTGCGTACTCCACGAGTCCCTGGCCTTCGTCGTCACGGATGAACTGAAGCATCCAGATACCTCCTCTCCGTCCGACGTCTTGTGCGCTCGGCTGCCCGCAGTTTAGGCCGAGGGCCTAGCCAGCCGCGACCCCCCGAAAGTCCTCACCGGAAGTCAGGGTGACCTTTGGAATGGACCTCTTTCCGAAGGTTTTCGAGCGGCGCCCCGCCTGGCGCCCGTCCACGATCCGATGCTAGTCCCGCGCGGCCTCCGCGACGATCGCGGCGACCTCCTCGCGCGGCACCCTGCGCACGCGCACGTCGGGGAGCGACGCGATGAAGGTCGCGCCGTATTCGCGCTCGACGACGCGCTTGTCCATGAGGACGACGGCGCCGCGGTCGGTGCGGGTGCGCAACAGGCGGCCGTACCCCTGGCGCAGCCGCAGCGCCGCCTGCGGGAGCAGGAACTCGCGGAACGGATCGTCGTAGCGCTCCGACCGGCCCGCCACGAGGGGGTCGTCGGGAACGGCGAACGGCAGCTTGGCGATGACGACGCAGCGGAGCAGTTCGCCGGGGAGGTCGACGCCCTCCCAGAACGACTGCGTGCCCAGGAGGACGGCTCCGCCCGCTTTGAAGCGGTCCACGATCGCGCGGCGCGATCCGCCGAGCCCCTGCGTGAGCACGGCGATCCCTTCGTCCTCCAGCGGCTCGAGGAGCGCCGAGACCTCCCGCATCGCGCTGTGCGAGGTGAACAGCACGAGCGTGCGGCCACAGAGCACGCGCGCGACCTCGGTCACCGTCGACGCGACATCGGACGCGAACTCGACGTCCCTCGGGTACGCGACGTCGGTCGGGACCACGACCACGGAGCGCTGCGCGTGGTCGAACGAGGAGCCGAGCACCAGCGTCCCGGCGACATCGGACAGGCCGAAGCGCTCCAGGGTGAAGCTGAGCGACCCCGCCACCGCGAGCGTCGCCGACGTCATCACCACCGAGCGGAACCGGTCCACCAGAGCGCGCCGCAGGGTCGCTCCGACATGTCCCGGGGCCACGTAGAGGCCCGGGGTGCCGTCGCTCTGCCGGGCGATCCACACGATGTCGCCGCCCCGCGGGTCGTGGATGCCGCGCGCGATGGCGATGCGGGTCCCGACGATCTCGACGGTCGCCGCCGCGAGCTCGTCCTTCAGGTCCTCCTCCTCGAGCGCGGCGCTCGCCGTGAGCCGCTCCCCTGTCGAGACCACCTCGGCCAGCGCGTCCGCGAGCCGCTCCGCCGCCAGCTCGACCGGCAGCCAGCGATCGTCGCTCGCGCGCAGCGCGCCCGTGATCCGCAGGCGGTCCTCGCCGCTCTCGGCGGGCACCAGCGCGGCCAGCGTTCCGAACGTCTCCTCCGCGCGCTCGCGCGCCTTCGCGATCGCATCGCGCAGGAGCTCCGCGCGATCGACACGCTCGTCCTTGAGCGCGGCGATGACCAGGGCCGACCGGCCGACGCGGTCGAGGTCGCGGCGCAGGCGCACGTCTTCGAGGCGGTAGCCGAACACGTCCGAGGCGACGTCCTCGAGGTGATGCGCCTCGTCGACGACCGCGTGGTCGGCCTCGGGCATCAGGGCGCTGCGCAGGCGCGCGTCATAGAGGAGGAGTGCGTGGTTCACCACGAGGATCCCCGCGTTCGCCGCGCGCTCCCGCGCGCGCTGGAGGTAGCACCCGCCGGGCACGCGCGCGCAGCGACGGCCGTCGCAGGTCTCGTCGTCGGACGAGATGCGCGACCACAGGGCTCCTTCGCCACCCATCAGGTTGAGCTCGGCGCGGTCGCCCGTCTCGGTCGTCGTGCGCCAGACGAGCGTCTTCAGGGCGAGGCGGGCCTCCTCGCGCGTCGCGGCGCTCGTCCGGAAGGCTTGCCAGCGGCGAGGGCACAGGTAGTTCGAGCGTCCCTTCAGCACCGCGACGGGGACGTCCGTACCGAGAGCGTCTTGCAGAGCGGGGAGATCCTTGCGCACGAGCTGGTCCTGCAGCGGCAGGGTGTGGGTGCTCACGATGACGCGCTCCCCCATCTCGGCGCGCGCGAGGGCGGGCACGAGGTACGCGAGCGACTTCCCGATGCCCGTACCTGCCTCGGCGACGAGAACGCCGCCCGTCTCGAAGGTGCGCTCGATGGCGGTCGCTAGCTCGATCTGCTCGGGCCGCTCTTCGTAACCCGGCATGCTGCCTTCAAGGCGTCGGAAGGAGAGCAACGCTCGGCCGGGTGACGCACCCGCTGGGGGAGCCGGGGTCTCGCCCGCTCGGCGCTCGGGCGAGCCACGGCCTTGACCTCCTTCCGCTCTCTCTGTTTGCTCCCCGCGCTGTCGCATACGAGACCCCGGCTCCCCCGCGACATCACCCGGCCTTGCGCTGCTCGGCTGCGCCTCCATCCATGTCGTCTTGAGCGCCGCGCTGAGGGCGCGTTCGAAGAACGCCACGTAGGCCAGCCCGAGCAGCTCGGCTTGACCGCGGCACTCTTCGAGGATCAGCGGCGGGAGAGAGCGCGCGCGGTGCGCGAGCGCGGTCAGGACGGAGGCGCAGGTGAGAGCGTCGTGCAGGGCACGGTGCGCGGCTTCCGGGACGATGGCCTCGTCGGCGGCGAGCCGCTGCAGGGCGTAGGAGGGCGCGCCCGGCAGCAGGATCGACGCGAGCTCGGCCGTGTCGAGGCGTGGCAGCCGGCCGAGGCCGGCGTTCTCGAGGAAGCCGGCGTCGAAACCGACGTTGTGACCCACCAGCGTCGCCTCCTGACCGAGGAAGCGGCGGAGCGCCTCGATGACCGCTGCCGGTGTTGGCGCTCCGACGAGGTCCGCGTTGGCGATGCCGGTGAGGCGCGCGACGGCGCTGCCGAGGGACTGCCCGGGGTCGACGAGCGTGACGAAGCGATCGCCCGGCGCGAGCTCGCCGTCCGCCGAGGGGACCAGCCGCACGGCGCCGATCTCGACGATGCCGTCCACACCCGGCTCGAAGCCGGTCGTCTCGAGGTCGATCGCTACTAGATCTTCATGCGGCAGCGGATCGGGTCCTCGCTTCGTAGGGCGGCGTCTCGCGCCGCCTCCCCAAGCGTACTAGGGATACCCCTCGTCAGCGTCGCGTCGGCCACGCGGCTCACGGCGAGCATGTACGCCGCGGTCCGCATGTCGACCGTGTGCTTGCGCGAGAGGTCGAGGACGTCGTTGAACGACTTCACCATGACCTCCTTCAGGCGCGCGTTGATCGTCGCCTCGCGCCAGAAGATCGCGTGGATGTCGCGGTCGGGACCGACGAGCAAGGAGGCTCTCGGTCGGGTACCGCCGTGTGAGCGTCTCGCGCTGGTGCGCCCATATCTCTTTCGTATCGCAGGTCACGGCGCCCGTCGCCCGCCGGGCGGATGCCGACCAGATCGGACCCGAATGAGATCCGAATCCGAGCGCGCGCTGTCTGGCAGGAATGCGGGCCCCGCGCTAGCCGATCGCGTATCCGAAGATGCCGAGCATGACCAGAACGGTCTGCGGCCAGAGCAGTGCGTAGGACAAGAAGAGCACGACGAACTGGGGAGACTGGGGAGCAGCAGGCGACCCAAGGAAGCCCGTGATAGCGGTGGCACTCGCGAAGACCAGGCCGGTGATCAGGTATGTGACCAACCCGCGCCGCCAGCTCCACACGGACGCAGCAAGCAGCAGCCATCCCAGGGGGAAGAGCGTCATGAGCAGAGCCAGCAGCCGATTCCCGTATTGATCGTGCGCCGACGCGAGATATCGACTGAGGATCGGTCCCGCGTCAGGACTCCCTGCCCACGCCCCCGCCAATGCCGTCAGAAGGACGACTAGCCCTGCCGCATAGAGCGGCGGTCGTGGTCTGAACCGGACCAGGAGTCCGACCACAGCTGCGAGGAAAACCAATACGGGAAGGTCAGGGTTGCCGATCTCCCGACCATTGGCACGCACAAGGGCGAGACCGAATAGGACGGTCAAGCTCGCGCTGAGCACGATCGCGTATGCGATCCCTACCGCGTGCGCCGGAACCGCGCCGCCGACCGGACTCCCCATCTCTTTCAGCCCGGTCACGGTCAGTTGCCGAGGCGGCGAAGATCAGCCGCTGCCTGGAGGACGCGACCCTGGTCTGCGCCGCTGATAGTGATGAATGTGTTACCGAGCGTGAGCTCCAGTTGAACGAGACCGGGAGCCGCATCGTAGATGCGTCCGCGGGTGCCCGCGACGGACACCTCCTGGCCGGCG
>JACPOT010000039.1 GCA_016191385.1 Chloroflexota bacterium
AGGACGCGCGACCACGCCGCCGCGAGCGCATCCGTGTCGCCGCCCTTGGGCGGCAGCTCGACGGTCCCGCCCTCACGGTGGAAGGCGCGTTCGCCCGCGCGCAGGCGGTCGCCCAGCATCGTGGCGCGCTGGCGCACGGCCGCGTACTCGAGGAGTCGGGCGCGCAGCTCCTCCTCGGTGACCTCGTCCTCGTCGTCAGCGACCGGCTCGAGCGAGGGCAGGAGGCTCCGCGCCTTCAGCAGGACGAGGCGCGAGGCCAGCCAGAGGAAGGCCGCGGCCTCGGCCGCCGGGAGCGTGCCCAGCGCGCGGACGCGAGCCAGGTACTCCGCCGCGAGGTCCCCCAGGCGGATGCTGAGGATGTCGAGCTTGCGCTCCTCGATGAGCTCGAGGAGCAGGTCGAGCGGTCCCTCGAAGCCCTCGACCGAGACGCGCGGCGGACGCGTGCCGACGACGGGGGCGTCGTCCTCGCGCTCGGTCATGGCATTGCCTCGTGGTCGGCGCGCTGTAAGGCGCGCTCGTCGTCGTCGCGCGGCGGCCGGTGGTGACGGGCGATGAGGCTCACGACCCGTGCGGAGGCACCGCAGCGCCGCGCCTCCTCCGCGCCGCGCTGGGCGTGATCGAGGTAGCGCGCGAGGACGCCGCTCCCGCGCGCGACGCGCGGGATCGCCACGGGCGCGAAGCGCTCGAGCAGCACGGCCGCAATGCGGTGCCACAGGCGCGTATCGCCCGGCTTGGCGATGTCGTGGAGCAGTCCCGCGCGCACGAGCTCATCGTCCGCGCCCATCGCGCGCAGGATCTCCGCGGTGCGCAGCGCGTGGCGCTCGTCAGCCTCGGACGTGAACGCGTAGCGCCAGGTCTGCGTGACGCGGTGCAGGACCATCAGAAGCCGGGACCGAGGAGGGTCCGGGCGATGAGCGCCGCCGGCGCCTGCACGATCGCGCCAAGCACGTTGACGCGCAGCAGGGAGGGGATGAAGAAGACCAGCGCCAGCAGGATGATCGGCCCGTACTGCTCGTACGACCGCCACGTGTACGCCTGGCGCGGCGGAAGCACGCCGTACACGACGCGCGCTCCGTCAAGCGGCGGCACGGGCAGCAGGTTGAAGATGAAGAGCAGGCAGTTGTAGACGACCAGCGCGAAGAGGAGGTCCCGGTAGAAGCCGACCGGCAGGTCCGCGACCGCGCCGAAGCGCAGGGGAATGGCGCAGATGCCCGCGAGTGCGAGGTTCGTGAAGGGACCCGCGAGCGCGACCAGGGACCCACCCGCGCGGCCACCCTGGAGCCGCGACTCGTTCACGGGAACGGGCTTGCCGTAGCCGAAGCGGAAGAGCAGGAGGAACAGCGACCCGAGCAGGTCGAGATGGGCCATCGGGTTGAGGCTGAGACGGCCCGCGAGCCGCGCCGTGTCGTCACCGAGGCGGTGCGCGACGTAGGCGTGCATGAACTCGTGGAAGGTGATCCCGATGACGATCGCGGCGATGAAGCTCCAGAACTGCGTAGGCTGCTGCACCGCCTCGTCGAGGAGGCCCAGGAGCGACGGGAGGTTGAGGAGCGCCAGGATCAGGAAGAAGACGAGGATGGGGTCCATTCCGAACGGCCCTCGCGCGCCGCGGGCGATCACTCGCGATCGAGACTACGCGATGCGCCCCAGCACGAGCTTCGGTGGCGTCACGCGGCCGCGGCTCCAGGCGTACGCGCCGCGCACCAGCTCGACCGCCTCCGCGTCCCCGGGATGCCCGCTGCGGTGCACCTCGGCGTACGTCTCGCCCTTGGCGACGCGGTCGCCGATCTTCTTCACGAGGACGACGCCCGGCGCGTGGTCGATGGCCTCGCCCTTCCTCTCACGTCCCGCGCCGAGGCGGACGGTCGCGAGGCCCACGGCTGCCGCGTCGACCCTGCCGACGAACGCGGCCCGCTCCGCCCGCAGCGCCTCGACCGTGCGCGCGCGCGGCAAGCGCGAGGGGTCGTCGACCATGGCCACGTCGCCGCCCTGCGCGG
Organism: Chloroflexota bacterium; assembly: GCA_016191385.1. GTDB lineage: Bacteria > Chloroflexota > Limnocylindria > P2-11E > P2-11E > JACPOT01. Next base: position 1,998 of record JACPOT010000039.1, read on the forward strand.
CAACGAGCTCACGCAGCTTCGCGAGGCCGCTGCCATCCGCGATGGCCCGCTCGAGCGCGGCCCGTCCCGCTCGCCGATCGCGCGCGCGCCGCGCGTACACGAGCATCTCCGCCCCGGCCGCGAGCACGACCTCGCGCAGGTCGGCGGGTCCGTCGCCGCGCAGGGTGGCGATGGCCTCGCTCACCTCGAGCGCGTTGCCGACGCTCCGGCCCAGCGGCGTGTCCATCGCCGTGAGCTCCGCGGTGACCCTGAGACCGTGCGCCTTGCCGATCGCGACCATGAGCCGCGCGAGCTCGCGCGCGTCGCGCAGGGACCGCATGAATGCGCCCGCGCCGACCTTGACGTCGAGCACGACCGCGTGCGCGCCGGCCGCGATCTTCTTCGACATGATGCTGGACGCGATCAGCGGGATCGAGGGCACCGTCCCCGTTTGGTCGCGCAGCGCGTACATGAGCCCGTCCGCGGGAGCGAGCTCCTTGGTCTGTCCCGTGACGACGATCCCGATCCGCCCGAGCTGCGCGAGGAACTCGTCTGTCGAGAGGTCGACGCGATAGCCGCTGAACGACTCGAGCTTGTCCAGCGTGCCCCCGGTGATCCCGAGGCCCCGGCCGCTCATCTTGGCCACCGGCGCGCCGCATGCCGCCACCAGCGGCGCGACGACGAGCGTGACCTTGTCGCCGATGCCGCCGGTCGAGTGCTTGTCCACGACGCGGCCGAACTTCGACAGGTCGAGCCGCCGGCCGGACCGCACTATCGCATCGGTGAGCAGCGCGGTCTCTTTGTCGTCCATCCCGCGCCATCCTGGTCGTCTGCAACGTCCCTCGTCCGCACCGGTGCGTACCGGCCACGCCAAGGGAATTCGCCTAGCAGCGACGGTTCGCGTCGGCCCCTTCGCGCGCGCCCGCCCTCGCGTGTTCGAAAAGATCAAAGCCGCGCGACGACCCCCTTTACTACTTCGGCCAGTCGCTTCCCGGCACGGTTCGCCACCGCGAGCACCTCCTCGTGGCTCACGTGCTCGATCTGGCCCGGGATGCCGGTGGCCATGTCCGTCACCGTGGAGATGGCGAGGATGCGCATCCCAGAGTGCCGCGCGACGAGGACCTCGGGGACCGTGCTCAACCGCGGGCCGAGGGCCTCGTCGTTCGGACCATGCAGCGGATTGGCGGCCATGAAGTTGATGTGGTCCGAGATGACCATGAGGTCGCCTGCCTTGTACTTCGGGTTCAGGCCGCCGCAGGCGTTCGTGAGGATCACGGTGTCGATGCCCCAGGCCTTGAAGACCCGCATCGGATACGCGACGTCGGCGATGTCGTAGCCCTCGTAGAAGTGGAGGCGGCCCTTCATGACGGCCACGGGCTTCCCCGAGAGCGTGCCCACGACGAGCTCGCCCGCGTGGCCGGGCACAGTGCTCCGCTTCCAGCCGGGGATGTCCGCGAACGGGATGCGCACCGCGTCTCCGACCTCGTCCGCGAGCGCTCCCAGGCCCGAGCCGAGGACGATCGCCGCCACAGGCTGCAGCTTTGTCCGCGCGCGGATCGCGCTGACCGCGCTGTCGAAGGGGCCGCTCTTGGTGATCGTAGTCATGGCGTCAGGTCACCTTCTTTCAGGATCTTCTGGCGGAGGAGCGGGAGGAACGGACGCATCGTCGCGGTCCGCACGAAGCGCGCGACCACCTCGCTCCGGCGTACGTCGATCCGGTCGCCGGCGCGGAGATCGTGTTCCTCCTGGCCGTCGACGGAGATGCGCGTCGGCTCGTCGAGGACCTCGAGGGACACCCGCTGGTCCGAGGCGAGCACGACCGCGTTCCCGAACGAGAGGTGCGGAGCGATGGGCACGATGACCATGTCCTGCGCCGTCGGCAGCATGAGCGGGCCGCCCACGGACATCGCGTACGCGGTGCTTCCGGTGGCCGTGGCGACGATGATCCCGTCCGCCCAGTAGGTCGTGAAGGGCTCGGCGTCGATGCGCACGTCGATGTGGATGGCGCGTACCTGGGCGCCGCGGGCGATCACGACGTCGTTGAGGGCATGCACGTGGTGCAGCCTCGATCCGCTCCGCGTGACGGTGGCCTCCAGGACCGTCCGGTCCTCGCACGAGTAGCGCCCCGCGACGATCTCGGCCATGGTCCCGTCGAACAGGTCCACGCTCGTCCCCGTGAGGAAACCGAGGCGTCCGAGGTTGACCCCCAGGAGCGGCACGCCCAGCGGCGCGATCTGCCGCGCCGCGCGCAGCATCGTCCCGTCGCCTCCGAACACGCACACGACCTGCGCTCCCTCGATCTGAGCCGCGAGCGCATCGGAGCCGAGCGCGACCTCGCGAACATCGTGACCGTCGCCCCGAAGGCGCTTCGCGGAAGAGGCCGCGGCGTCGATCGCCGCGGGCCGATCGGTGCGCGAGCAGATCGCGATCCGCACGGCGCGAGGATACGGGCGATAGGCTCGGCGCATGCCGAAGCGCCTTCCGCGATCGCGCACGCTCAAGGGCGATCCCAAGCTCGTCCACTACGACTCGCAGGGCGGCGCCGCGGGCGAGCCACCCATCGTCCTCGTGCACGGGGTCACGTTCCGCTCCGAGGACTGGGAGAACATCTTCCCCCGCCTCAAGACGCGCTACCGGGTCATCGCCTACGACGCGCGCGGCCACGGCAAGAGCGGGCGCGCGGCCTCGTTCACGCTCGACGACCTCGCCAGCGACCTCGGCCGCGTGCTGCGAGAGATCGCCGCCGCGCCCGCGATCGTCATCGGCCACTCGATCGGCGGAGCCACCGCGCTCGTCACGGCAGCGCGGGAGCCATCGCTGGTCCGCGGGCTCGTCCTCGAGGATCCGTGGCTGTCGCTATATCGCGACGGGAAGTGGCGCGCTCCTTACTTCAAGGCACTGCGAGGCGCGCTCGATCTCGGCTCTCCCGCTTCCGGAGCCCGGCCCGCGCGGCGAGCGCACCGTCGGTGAGGTGCGCGGCTTCTACTCGGCCGAGCGGCTCGCGTCCTATTACAAGGACGCGGACGTCTCGGTCGTCGACGCGCTCTTCACTCGCGACGAGGGAGGCAGGGCCGCGATCGCGGCCGCGCCGTCACAGGTGAAGTGCCCGGTGCTTCTTCTCGCGGCCGGGACCGGCAGCGCGCTCGCCGACGGCGAAGCGGACCGCCTTGCCGCGCAGCTCAGCGACGTGAAGCTCGTGAAGTTCCCCGGTGTCGGCCACCGCATCCATGGCCTGCGTCCGGAGCCGTTCCTCGAAGCTCTCGAGCCATTTCTTCGACGAGTGCGATCCGCCTAGAAGGCCGGCCCGAGGCTGGGTGAGGTCGAGGGGAGGGCAAATTCGCGCGAAGCGACCAGCGGGGGTACGACTAAGAGATGTGGGCGGTCGCTGAGCGCGAATGCCCGACCCGAGGCAACGTCACCCAGCCGAGGATCGATCCCTAGCGAACGACGATCGTGAAGAAGACCCCGCTGTCCTCGAGCCAGGTCGTCCCGTCGATCACGCCGCGCACCGCGAGGCGATACGTGCCCGGGGTCGCCGGCGCCTTGACCTGGAAGGAGAACCAGCCGATCTGACCCGGCCCCACGTACGG
>JACPOT010000079.1 GCA_016191385.1 Chloroflexota bacterium
GAGGATGATCCGGCCCCCCGGAACGGCCGCCGGCGGCGTCACGACCGAGGGCAGCAGCGCGGGGATCGAGATCAGGGCGATGAGCAACAGGGAGACGACGAGAAGGACGGCGACGACGAGGTACTGCTTCCAGACGGGCGTGGGATCGAGAGAGGCCGGCGGGGCGAAGTGCTCCCAGTGCTCGCTCAGCGCAGCCTCTGGATGAAGCGTTCGATGCGGTCGCAGGCTTCGTCGATCTTGTCGTAGGCGGTCGCGTAGCAGGCGCGGATGTGACCCGCGCCCTGCTCGCCGAAGGCCGACCCCGGGACGACCACGACCTTCTCCTCGCTGAAGAGGCGCTCCGCGAAGTCCTCGTCGCTGAGCCCGGTGCCGCTCACGCGCGGGAAGCAATAGAAGGCACCGCGCGGCTCGAAGCACGGCAGGCCCATGTCGTTGAAGCGCTGCCACATGCGCTTCCTGCGGCGGTCGTACTCCCCCACCATCCGCTTCACCTCCGGCTCGCCGGAGCGGAGCGCCTCCAGCGCCGCGTACTGGCCCGCGGTGGGGACGCACATGACCGTGTACTGGTGGATCTTCATCATCTGTTCGATGACCTCGGCCGGCGCGCAGGCGTAGCCGACGCGCCATCCGGTCATCGCGTAGGACTTCGAGAACCCCGCGAGGTACACCGAGCGCTCCCTCATCCCGGGCTCCGAGACGATCGAGCGGTGCTCCGTCCCATAGACCAGGCGGTCATAGATCTCGTCCGAGTAGACGATGAGGTCGTGGTCGCGCGCGATCTTCGCGATGCCGCGAACGTCCTCGGCCTCGAGGATCGCGCCGGTCGGGTTGTTGGGGAAGCCGATGAGGATCGCGCGCGTGCGCGGCGTGATGGCGCGCTCGACGTCGGCGGGTCGTAGCCGGAAGTCGTCCTCCTCGCGCGTGGTCACCGGAACGGCGACGCCACCGGCGAGGACGATCCCGGGCACGTAGGCGACATACGAGGGGTCGGCGATGATCACCTCATCGCCCTCGTCGAGCGTCGCCCGGAGCGCAAGGTCCACGGCCTCGGAGACGCCGACGGTGACGAGGATCTCGCTCCGTGGGTCGTAGCGCAGCCCGCGCAGCTTCGCGGTGTGCTCGGCGATGGCCTCGCGCAGCTCGAGGATCCCGTAGTTCGACGTGTACTTGGTGCGGCCCTGCGCGATGGAGCGCGCGGCCGCGTCGCGGAAGGCGTCGGGCGTCACGAAGTCCGGCTCGCCGACGCCCAGCGAGATCGTCCCCTCCGCGCCCGACACGCGGTCGAAGAAACGCCGGATGCCGCTGGCGGGGATCCGGGCGACGCGACTGTTGGTCAGGGAGCGCCGCGTGACGTCCATGCCTAGGCAGCTCTCGGCATCGGGCGTGCCCGATGGTGCTGGGTCGCGCCCTCGTACGCGGCGGCGACGCGGAACATGGTCGCTTCCTGGAAATAGCCCGCGATCACCTGGAGGCCCACCGGCAGACCCTCGCTGAGGCCGCAGGGGATGGAGATCCCCGGCAGCCCGGCGATGTTCACGGGCAGGGTGAAAATGTCATTGAGGTACATGGCGAGCGGGTCGTCGGTCTTGGCCCCGATCGCGAACGCGACGGTCGGCGACGTCGGCGTGACGAGCGCGTCCACCTTCTCGAAGACCCGGTCGAACTCCGACTTGATCACCGTCCGCACCTTCTGCGCCTTCTTGTAGTACGCGTCGTAGTAGCCGCTCGAGAGCGCGTAGGTGCCGAGGATCATGCGCCGCTTGACCTCGGGGCCGAAGCCGGCGCCGCGCGTCTTCCTGTACGTGTCCTCGAGGTCCTTGCCCTCGACGCGCAACCCGAAGCGCACGCCGTCGTAGCGCGCGAGGTTCGCCGACGCCTCGGCGGGCTGGACGATGTAGTACACGCCCAGCGCGTGGTCGGTGGATGGCAGCGACACCTCAACGATGACCGCGCCCTGCCGCTCGAGGACGCGGATGGCGTCGCGCACGGCCTTCTCGACGCCGGGCTCCATGCCCTCGACGAAGTACTCCTTCGGCACGCCGAGGCGCATGCCCTTTACGCCCGCGCCCAGACCCGCGCGCAGGTCGTCCACCGCGAGCGGCATCGTCGTCGCGTCGTACGGGTCCGCGCCGAAGAGGGCCTGGCACACGATGGCGGCGCCTTCGACCGTCGTCGCGAAGGGGCCGACCTGATCGAGGGACGATGCGAAGGCGACGACGCCATACCGGGAGACGCGCCCGTACGTCGGCTTCATCCCGACGACGCCGGTGAGCGCGGCGGGCTGGCGGATGGAGCCGCCCGTGTCGGTGCCGAGCCCGAACGCCACCTGGCCCGCCGCCACGGCGACGGCGGACCCGCCGGACGAGCCGCCGGGCACGCGCTTGGGATCCCACGGATTCTTCACTGGTCCGAACGCGGAGTTCTCATTCGATGATCCCATCGCGAACTCGTCGAGGTTCGTCTTGCCGATCATCACGGCACCCTGCGCGTCAAGACGCTCGACCACGGTCGCCGAGTACGGCGGGATGTAGCCGTCGAGGATGCGCGACCCGGCGGTCGTTTCGACGTCCTTCGTTCCGATGATGTCCTTGCACGCCCAGGGGACGCCGCAGAGCAGTGGCGCGTCGCCCGCGGCGATGCGCTCGTCCGCGAGCCGCGCCTGGGCCAGCGCCCGGGCTTCGGCGACGAGCAGCCACGCGTTGTGAGCGTCGGCCTTCGCGCGCTCGATCGCGACCCGCGAGAGCTCGACGGCGGTCGTCTCGCGGCGCCGCAGCGCTGCCGCGATCTCGGGGATGGACCGCGGAGCGTCAGCCACCCGTGCGCTCCGCGGGACGCTCCTCGATCACCGTCTGCACGCGGAACAGGTCGCCGTCGCGTGTGGGAGCGCCGCGCAGGGCTTGATCAACGGTGAGGCTCGGCCTGACGACGTCGTCACGCAGCACGTTCTGGATCGGGAGGACCGAGGCTGTCGGCGGGATGGCTTCGGTGTCGATCTCCGCGAGCTTCCCGACGGCATCGAGCACGACGGTGAGCTGCTTGGTGAAACGCGCGACCTCATCCTCGCTGAGCGCGATCCGCGCGAGGTCCGCGACGCGCCTGACGACAGCGGGATCGATGGTGCTCACGAGGGTGAGTCTAGGTCGCACACTGCGCGCGGATGCGTGACAGCGGGCTGTTCCCACGCGGATCCATCGCGCGGCGGATAGACCGCGAGATGTTCGTCCTCCTCGGCGGCACCGCGGCGCTGCTCCTGCAGGTCGCACATCCGCTCGTGGCCGCGGGCGTCGATGCGCACTCGGACTTCCGCCGCGACCCGTTCGGCCGGCTGCGCCACACGCTCGACACGACGCTCGCCATCGTGTTCGGCGATGACGCCGCGGCCTACCGCGCGATCGACAGGATCAACGCCCTCCATCGGTCCGTGCGCGGCGACGCGGCTGACGGTCGCGCGTACTCGGCTCGCGATCCCGGACTGCTGCTCTGGGTCCAGTCCACGCTGGTGCTGACGTCGCTGCGGCTGTACGAAGCGACCCTGGGACACCTCGCGCCCGGCGATCGCGAGGCCTACTGGGACGAGCTCCGGCCGATCGCGCGCCGCCTGGGGATCCCCTCGACGCTCCTCCCGGGTACGCTGGCGGAGCTCGAGGCCTACGAGCGGCGGATGCTGGCGAGCGAAGTGCGGCCGGACGCGACGGCGAAGGCGGTCGGCCGCGACGTGCTGAGGCCGCTGGGCTGGCTGCCGGATCGCCTCTACTGGCCGAACGATGCCATCACCGCCGCGCTGCTCCCGCCCACACTGCGGGAGGCGTTCGGGCTTGGCTACGGCGACGCCGAGCGGCGCTTCTTCCGCGGGGCGGCCATCGCGATCCGGGCACTGCGGCCCGTCCTTCCCGAGGCGTTGACGGTCGTGCCGCAGGCGCGCCGGTACGAGCGAACGCAGAGTTAGCCCCGTGCTCGAGCACGTGAAGTGGTTCACCGACCCGAAGCCCTTCCCCACGCAGTACGAGCTGCTGTGGACATGGCCCGTCCTGCTCGCCTTCGGGTGCGCGTTCGCCGCCGTCGGGATCGCTTTCTGGGTCCAGCACAACATCCCCGAGCCGACGGTCATGCACTGGTTCGAGCGCTTCGCCGGGCTGGGCCCGACGGTCCTCGGGTGGCACATCGGCATCGCGCTCATATGGGCGGCGGCCATCGGGCGGCTCTTCGTGCCGAGCCTGATGGTCGACACCAACGACGCCTACGGGACGGCCATCCTCGTCCTTGAGGCCGTCGCCGGCGTGTCGATCCTGCTCGGCCTCGCCACTCGCGCTGGAGCCGCGATCCTCGTGGTGCTCGGGGTGCTCGCCATGGAGCCCTTCAGCTTCGAAGCGATCCTCGAGCAGGTGCACGTCCTGGGGATCGCGATCTTCCTTTTCCTGATCGGCCGCGGCCCGCTCTCGCTCGATCGGATCCGCAAGGTGCGGCCACCCGTGACGAGCGAGCTCGTCCCCATGGCGGCGCTGGCCTCGCTGCGGATCCTCATGGGCTTCGGCATCGCGTACACGGCGCTCACCGAGAAGCTCCTCGACCCGCCGCTCTCGCAGTCGCTCCTCGAGCGCTATCCGTCCATCGCCCTGAACCGCCTCGTCGGCGCGCCGGACGCGGCCTTCATCTGGGCGGCCGGCACGGTCGAGCTCGCGATCGGGATCGTCATCATCTCGGGGCAGCTGACGCGCCCGGCCATGGCTGTCGGCGCCGCGCTCTTCACCGTCAGCCTCTTTGCGTTCGGCTGGCTGGAGCTGCTGGGCCACCTGCCGTTCCTCGGGATCATGCTCCTGCTGTTCATCGCCCCGAACGCGGATCCGCGCTCCGTGCGGAAGGCGCTACGACCGGCAGCGTGAGACCGGAGGCGCTCTTCGCGCCTCTTGGCCGCACGTATGAGCGCGCGGGTGCGCTCCTCAGCCTGGGCCTCGAGCGCGGATGGCGACGGCGGCTCGTCGAGATGGCCGCCCCGCGCGACGGCGAGCTCTGGCTCGACGTGGCGACCGGAACGGGCCTCGTCGCGCGGGCGCTCCGCGACCGCGCGCGCTGCCGCGTCGTCGGCATCGACATCACGCCGGGCATGCTCACAGCGTCGAAGGGCATCCGGAACGTGGTGGCCCGCGGCGAGCGACTCCCCTTCTCCGACGCATGCTTTGACGGCCTCACGTTCACTTACCTCTTCCGCTACGTCGACGATCCCGTCGCGACGCTTCGCGAGCTCGCGCGCGTCGTCCGCCCCGGCGGGCGCATCGCCATGCTCGAGTTCGCGCGCCCGCGAGGTCCGCTGCGCCTCGGCTGGTGGCTCTACACCCGCATCGGGCTCCCGCTCCTCGGTTCGCTCGTCTCGCGCGACTGGCGCAGCGTGGGCGCCTTCCTCGGCCCGTCCATCGATCGGTTCTACGACAGGTACGACATGGCGCGGATCTGTGGCGACGCCGGCATCACGGACGTGCGAGTGGAACGGCTCGGGATGGGGTCGGCCGTGGTCGCGAGCGGCGTCGTCGCATGAAGCCGGCCTTCTACGCGGGTGCGGGCGGCGGCTGGCGCGACTACGTCACGCTGCTCCACCCGCCCTACACGCTGTGGCATCTCAGCTATGTCGTCCTCGGCGCGGCCCTCGCGAGCGAGGTGCGGCTCGACCGTCTCGCGGGCACGCTCGTCGCGTTCTTCCTCGGCCTGGGGGTCGGCGTCCACGCGCTCGATGAGCTCAACGGACGCCCGCTGCGGACCGAGATCCACCAGGGCGTGCTGCGCGCGCTCGCGGTCGTGGGCCTCGGCGGCGCGGTCGCACTCGGCCTCGCGGCAGCGGCCACCGTCGGCCCGGGTCTCTACGTCTTCATGGCGGTGGGGGTCGCGCTCGCGCTCGCGTATCCGCTGGAGCTCGCCGGCGGTCGCTTGCACAGCGACCTGTGGTTCGCGCTCGGGTGGGGAGCCTTCCCCGTGCTGACGGGTGCGTTCGCGAGCGGCGGCTCGATCACGACCGCCGCGGTCGCGGGCGCGGCCTACGCGGTCGCGCTGTCGTTCGCGCAGCGGCGCCTCAGCACGTGGGTCCGAGGCATCCGTCGGCGCGGCGCCGCGGGCGAGCTGGACGCAGGTGAGGCTGCCCTCCGCTGGCTCACCGCCACGGCCGTGCTGGTCGCACTGACGGCGCTGGCGGTGCGCCTGGTCTAGGAGCGCCCCGCCGCGCGGACCTGCGCGTCGAAGGCGTCCTCGTCGATGACGTCCACGCCGAGCTCCTTGGCCTTCTCGAGCTTGGACCCCGCGGCAGGTCCGGCGACCACCAACGAGGTCTTGCGGCTCACCGA